>CALFSV010000068.1 GCA_937916485.1 uncultured Paracoccaceae bacterium
CCTCCGTTCCGCAATATGCCTAAACTGTCCCATGGGCGCTGACGTCAGACAGTCCAGTTGACCGAACTCTTTGACCGCCTGCCGGACCTAGCCACCGATCCGCAGACCTATGGCAGCTATGCCCGTCGGGTTTTATCCCATTCAGAGGCAGCCATCCTGAACCACGACATGATGTACTAGTCCAATTGGACCCGGCAATGCGTCTGCTCGAACCTCACCTGTTGGATTTCGCGACGGGCCGCCACACCCGTTGACACCCGGTTCAGCCCGGCTATAAGGCGCACTTCGTTGGTGTTGGTGGACCTCGCAAGAGGATCCCTGTCAGGCCGCAAGGCCAAAGGACAACGCCCTTCATAGCAGGCCCCCGTGGCCCGCGTCCTACAGAAGGAGATCAGACGGTGACCAAACGCACCTCTGCCAAGTACAAAATTGACCGCCGGATGGGTGAAAACATCTGGGGCCGCCCGAAATCCCCCGTAAACCGTCGTGAGTATGGCCCCGGCCAGCACGGTCAGCGCCGCAAGGGCAAACTGTCCGACTTCGGCACCCAGCTGCGCGCGAAGCAAAAGCTCAAGGGCTACTACGGCGACCTGACCGAAAAGCAGTTCCGCCGCATCTACGCCGAGGCCGAGCGTATCAAGGGCGACACCGGTGAGAACCTTGTTGGCCTGCTCGAGCGTCGCCTTGACGCCGTGGTCTACCGCGCCAAGTTCGTGCCGACCGTCTTTGCCGCCCGTCAGTTCGTCAACCACGCCCACGTGCTGGTCAACGGCAAGTCGGTCAATATCCCGTCCTACCGCGTGCGGGAAGGCGACGTGATCGAGGTTCGTCACAAGTCCAAGCAACTGGCTGTCGTTCTCGAAGCCGTGGCATTGACCGAGCGTGATGTTCCCGACTACCTCGAAGTCGATCACCACAAGATGACCGCGACCTTCGTCCGCACACCGAGCCTGGGCGACGTGCCCTACCCGGTGATGATGGAACCGAACCTCGTCGTCGAATTCTACGCCAAGAACTGATCCCGTTCCGGGCTTTGCGCCCGGATCGTCCGATCAGGTGACATTGGAACCCGCTGCACCCTGGTGTGGCGGGTTTTTTGTTGGCCGCGATTGCGCGATGTTCGACAGGGGCTTATCCCTGATTTGTTGCTACAGGCTGGAGGTCGCCCCGATGGAACAGAAGTCGATTATTGAGCGGCGGTTCGAACAGGGGCTTTTCGCCTCCCGTTGGCTGATGGCGCCCATGTACCTCGGCCTCGTTCTAGCGCTGGCGCTTTTGACCGTCGTCTTTGTCCGAGAGCTGATTTACTACTTGCCGCAGGTCCTGGAGCTTTCGGTCGACAAGGCCATTCTGGCCATTCTTACGCTGATCGACCTGACACTCGCCGCCAACCTCGTCGTCATTGTCATCTTTTCAGGCTACGAGAATTTCGTTTCCAAGCTGGACATTCACCCCGCCTCAGAGAGGCCGGGCTGGATGGGGACCGTAGATTTCGCGGGCCTGAAGATGAAGCTGATCGCCTCGATCGTGGCCATATCCGGGATTCACCTCCTCAAGCGCTTTATGGAGATCGGCCAAGCTGGTTCGGATGCCGGTTTTGGCGACAATGAGCTTTACTGGTTGGTTGTCATCCACGTTGTTTTCGTTCTTTCGGGGGTCCTCATGGCAGTGATGGACTGGCTGGTCGCGCGAAGTGGCAAGAAGTAGCTCTCGGCCCCAAGGCTGCCGGGCTGGTGTTCCCTTGTCCGGCCTGCGTTTGCACTTTGAAGTCGCGGCAAAGAACATAGTGGCGCAGCCCGTTTCCCGTCGATAGAACGCTTGCGAACGACAGGAGCCCTTCAAATGACCGGAATCACACCGCAACCTGGCATTATGGACATCGCGCTTTATCAAAGCGGGGCAAGCCATGTGGACGGCCAGACCAACGTGCTGAAGCTGTCAGCAAACGAAAACCCGCTTGGTCCTTCCGATGCAGCAAAAGAGGCGTTTTCAAGGGCTGTTCACACGCTCAACCGCTATCCCAATACAGATCACGCCAGCCTGAGGACCGCGATCGGGGAGGTCTGGAACCTGAACCCTGACCAGATCATCTGCGGTGTCGGCAGTGACGAGATCATTCACTTTCTGTGCCAAGCCTACGCCGGTCCGGGCGACGAGGTGATTCACACAGAACATGGTTTTGCCATGTACAGCATTTCGGCCCGCGCGGCGGGGGCGACCCCGGTCGAGGTCCCGGAGAGGGACCGCGTGACCGACGTCGATGCGATCCTTGCCGCCTGCACACCGGCGACCAAGCTTGTTTTTATCGCCAACCCCAACAACCCCACCGGCACCATGATTGCGCCGGGCGAGGTGCGTCGTTTGGCCGAAGGTCTGCCCGAGGGTGCGATCCTTGTCCTCGACGGTGCCTATGCCGAGTATGTTGAGGCGTTCGACGCCGGCGCTGCCCTGATCGCGTCGCGCGACAACGTCTTCATGACCCGGTCCTTTTCCAAGATCTACGGTTTGGGCGGGCTTCGGGTGGGCTGGGGTTATGGCCCGCAAGCCATCATCGACGTGTTGAACCGCATTCGCGGACCTTTCAACCTGTCCACAGCCGCCCTTGCCACGGCAGAGGCGGCGGTTCGGGACGTCGCCTATATTGAAAAATGCCGGGTGGAAAACGCCCGCTGGCGGGACTGGCTGGCCAGTGCATTGGCCGAGATGGGGGTCCGCTCTGACACGTCGACCGCCAATTTCGTCCTTGCCCGCTTCGCTGATACGGCCGAGGCTGAGGCCTGTGATGCCCATCTACGGGCAGAAGGCATCATCGTGCGCCGGGTCGCGGGCTACAATCTGCCCAATTGTCTGCGCATCACCGTTGGCGACGAAAGCGCCTGTCGCCGGGTCGCCCACGCGGTGGGACAATTCAAGGGGCTGCGCTGATGGCGCTTTATGAAAGGGTTGCCCTGATCGGTCTTGGCCTTATTGCTGGCTCCATGTCCTATGCCATGCGGCGCGCGGGATTGGCCGGGGAAATCGTCGGCTACGCCAGGTCGGCCGAGACGCGGGCGATCGCAAAAGAAGTCGGGTTGGTGGACCGGGTCTATGAAAGCGCTGCCGAAGCGGCCGAAGGGGCGGACCTCGTGGTGCTCGCGGTGCCGGTTGGCGCGATGGAGGCTGTGGCGCTTGAGATCGCGCCTGTCTTGAAACCCGGGGCTACCGTCACCGATGTGGGTTCCGTCAAGGCGGCGGTGATCGCAGCGGTTGCACCTCATTTGCCGCCAGGCGTCCATTTTATACCGGCGCACCCGCTGGCTGGGACCGAACACTCTGGCCCCCGTTCGGGCTTTGCCGAACTGTTTGACCAACGATGGTGCATCGTGGTGCCCGGTGACGCAGAGACCGCAGCGGTCGACCGCCTTATTGAGTTGTGGAAGGGAATGGGGGCCCATGTCGACACTATGGATGCGGATCATCACGATCTTGTCCTTGCCGTCACCAGCCATACCCCGCACCTGATTGCCTACACGATGGTCGGGGTTGCCGATGATCTGCGTCGCGTGACCGATAGCGAGGTCATCAAGTATTCTGCGGCAGGTTTCCGCGACTTTACCCGCATCGCGGCCAGTGATCCAACGATGTGGCGCGATGTCTTTCTGAACAACAAGGAAGCGACGCTCGAGATCCTGGGGCGCTTCACCGAAGAATTGTTCGCTCTTCAACGGGCGATCCGACAGGGCGATGGGGACCATCTGCACGCCTATTTCACCCGGACCCGTGCAATCCGACGCGGGATCATCGAGGCAGGACAGGATACGGCTGCACCAAACTTTGGTCGCACCCCGGGAAAGTCCGGTTGAGCCGCCGGGCCAGGGGCCTGTCACTTCTTTTGGCCTGTGCCATTTTGCCGGCCCCCTCTTGGTCCGACGCGCCGGCCGTGTCACCACGTCCCCAGGCCCGGATCGTTCTAGTCCTTGAACCTCCGGCCAGGCCCGTCGCACGACCGGTTGAGGTCCCGGCGGAACCGGCCGGACTGACCAACCCCGGACCTGCGCTTGAAACAGAAGGTGCGCTTGAATCTTGGCCGGCGCCTATATCTGGATCCATATCTAATGGCCCATTGCGTCCCCAACACCCGGAAGGCCCGTTGGAAGTACCACTTCTCTTGACCCGTGACGGGTCTCTGTTGCTGCCGGATTTGCGGGTCCTTGATCCTGCGACGCAGCCGCGCGGCCCATTGCTATCGCGGGCATTGGTGCCTGAACCGTCGGCGCGGTTGGCCGCGCAGGAAGCCCGCGTCACGGACTCGCTTGAGATTTCGGATGGGACTGCGCAGATCGCCCGAATGCTGGTCCAGAACATGGCTGTCGGCACGCGGCCTGAACGGATCGCCTCGTCCATCGCGCCACGACCAACCTCGCCACCACAGATCTTGCCTGCTGTCCGGCCCGTTCCGCGTCCCACGACAACCGCTTCCCCCCTCCCACCCCGTCGGCCGGAGCCCCGCCCGGCCCGTCCCCTGGCTGTTGTGCCGCTGATGGGGACGGACGCCCTGACACCCGTCAGCCCCGAGGCGCAGTCCGGAGCCGTCGTGCCACCGGACCTTTCGGCCTTGGCCGTGGCCCTTGCCCTGCGACCGCCCGAGCGTCCGCCCGAGATAACAAGGCAGGCGCAACAGGTCCGTGAACAGCGGGCACGGGGGGCCGTTTGCGGTAGCGTCGATATCCAGGGCCAGACCCTCAGCCGGATCAACGGTTCGGGCGAGTGCGGGTGGACAACCCTGTCAGCATCACGTCAATCGGCGGTGTGCGCCTGTCCACCCCGTCCACCATGGATTGTACAACCGCCGAAGCGCTGTTGCGATGGGTCGAGCAAAGCGCGCGACCTACGCTGGCAGATCAGGGCGGTGGCCTCGCCTCGCTCCGGGTCATTGGGCATTATTCCTGCCGCAACCGAAACGGATCAAACAGTTCCCAAATGTCAGAACATGCCAAGGGTAGGGCCATAGACATTGCTGGGTTTGGTTTGCGCAATGGCAATGAAATCAGCGTGCTGAACGGTTGGAACACTCAAAGCCAGGGCCAGCGCTTGCGGCGCCTTCAGGATGACGCCTGCGGAATTTTCGGAACGGTCTTGGGACCGAATGCCAATGCGGCCCACCGGGACCATTTCCACTTTGATACGGCGCGGTATCGCAACGGATCGTATTGCCGCTAGTCTGGTTCTTACCAAAGGACGGCCCCTAATAAAGAAATGGCCCTGCCAAAGGACCGGGCCCTACCAAAGCGCCGGGATCGCCATCAGCGGTATGGCCCCGACACTTGCCTGTCCGGCCGAAATGACAACCCGCACATCAAGATCCTCGGCAACACCTCGCGCAACACCCATCCGCCGGATGGCCCGCGCAAGAACCGGGCCGATCAGCCGACCGTCCTCGAGCATGGTCAGCGTCTCTTGCCAACGGGCCACCGTTAGGTCGATGACTCCGTCAAGCTGGCCCAATTCATCGACGCGCAGCTCGCCATGTCCTGAAATCAGGGCCGGTCCCCAACGCAAGGTCATGTCGCGCAGCGTCAGTTCGGTCGGTCTGGCTGGCGTTCCGGTCAGGGCAAAACGATCCAGAGGCCTGTCAAAGACGGCCAATCCGTCCAGACGCAATTGATCAAGGACGGGCAGTCCCGGCACCGCTGACGGACGCAGGTTGGTCACCTCGCCAAAGACATCATAGCTGTTGGGGGCAAGGTCGTCGCCCGCTGCGTCCCTTACCGCCGCAAGGCCATGGTCCCAAGACATCTGCCAGCCCTTGTCCGACGCAAGCGCGGTCTGACCACCCTCAAAGGTGGCATTGCGAAGGGGCAAAGACAGGTCGGGACGAACGGCACCGCTTGCCCGTAGCCCGGTGCCAGTCACTGTCAGGTTTTGGCCTGGCAAACGCACGGTCTGGGTCTCAGGCCAGACGACAATCACTCGGTTGGGCACGTAGCTTAGCGCAAGGATCTGGACAAAGGGGGCCTGCCAGCCTCGGTCTGTGGCCGGATCCCTCAGGTCTATCGCTGTAATCGTGGTGTCGAACCGCGAGGGAAAGCCTCGGGTGCGCACATCCGCCACCTCGATCGAGAGGCCGTTTGACCGCATCTCCTCGATCGCGGCGATCAAAGCCCGTTCTGTCGCCGCAGAGCCTACAAACCAGTAGCCGCCATAAAGAGCGAACATGCCAAAAACCACAATCACGATGAACCGCATCTACGCGTCTCTTTCCTTTGGCCCTGCACGGGGGGTTACACCATCCGTGTTTATCGGGCCTACAGGACGAGGACCAGACAGGAGGCTAGGCTTGGATCTTTGGGTGTTCGGATATGGATCGCTGCTGTGGAACCCCGGTTTTGTGCCGGTTGCGGCGGTGACGGCGCGGCTGGACGGGTATCACCGCAGCTTTTGCATGTTGTCGATTCATCACCGGGGCAGCGAGGCCGAACCAGGGCTGGTCCTGGCGCTGGACGAAGCGGTGGGGGCCAGTTGTACCGGCGTGGCCTTTCAGGTGGCCACCGACGATCAGGATCGCGTGCTGGCCGACCTGCGCGAACGCGAACTCATTTCGTCAGCCTATGTCGAGCGGCATGTTCCCCTGCACTTGGCCGATGGGCGGTGGATCGAGGCCCTAGCCTATGTGATCGAACCGACGCATGTCCAATACTGCCGTTTCGATCTTGAGACCCAGGCGCAAATGATCGCGCGGGCGCAGGGCGGGCGTGGGCCCAATGATGAATACCTCTACAATACCGCCGCTCACCTCGCACAAATGGACATAAATGACCCTGATATGCAGTGGTTGGTTGCCCGGGTGCGCGACCTGACGGCCACGGCGTGACTGCGCCGAGCAGAGAAGCCGATATTTGGGTTGGGTTTCGCGGATGCAGCGCCTATCAATGCCGCAACGCGACATGAATGTGAGGAACCTGTCCGTGGGGGACATTTCGGTACCATCGGCACGGCCACATTTCACGCTGCCTTTGCGGCAGCTCACTTTCATGCTGATCGCCAGTGGGCTGGTCGTGGCTGGGATCTATTTCGGCTATCGAACCATTTCGTCGATCTTCATGTCGAACCCCTACCTAAACTCGGTCATCCTGACCGTCTTCATCCTGGGCGTGCTATCCTGCTTTCGTCAGGTCGTACAATTGGCAAACTCGGTCAGCTGGATCGAGGGTTTCGCCTCGTCCCGGCCCGGGATGGAGATTGCCAAGGCACCGTCGCTTCTGGCGCCACTAGCGACCTTGCTTCGGTCGCGGGGGGTGCGGATGCAGCTTTCCGCCTCGTCGGGCCGATCCATCCTGGATTCGGTGGGGCAGCGGATTGACGAAGACCGTGAGATCACCCGCTACCTAGGCAACGTGCTGATCTTTCTCGGCCTGCTCGGCACCTTCTACGGTCTGGCAACAACTGTGCCGGCCCTTGTCGAGACGATCCGCGGATTGAACCCGGCCCCCGGCGAAAGCGGGACAGAGGTCTTTGGCCGCCTGCAAGCTGGTCTGGAAAGCCAGCTTGGAGGCATGGGCACAGCCTTTTCATCGTCCCTTCTGGGTCTGGCAGGCTCTCTTGTGGTTGGTTTGCTGGAGCTTTTTGCCGGTCACGGACAGAACCGCTTTTATCGCGAACTCGAAGAATGGTTGTCGACGATCACCCGTGTCGGCTTTGCATCAGGCGATGAAGGCGGTGGCGGAGACTCGGCCGTCATGGCCGGCGTGTTCGACAATCTGGCCGAGCAGATGGAGCGACTTCAGCAGATGTTCAGCCAGTCCGATGCCGCACGAAGTGAGATCGACAACCGGCTTGGCGAACTGGCCGCAGGGATAGGCCATCTGACTGACAGAATGACGGCGAACGACCCGTCAACAGCCTTGCTTCGCGTTGCCGAAGGGCAAGAGCGGCTACTTGATCGGCTGGGCGAGGTGGGCGAAGGCATGGATGCCGAAAGCAGGATGCGCCTGCGGTCCATTGACGTGCAGATGCTGCGCATCCTCGAAGAACTTTCGGCTGGCCGGCAAGAGACCATGGCCGAACTGCGTACTGACATGTCGGCCCTGACCCGCGCCATCCGGCAGGTCCGGGCGACCTCCAAAGAGTAAACGGAGGCGCGAGGGCATGGCACTGCAACGGCGGTCCGGCAACAGGTTCCAGGCATCCATCTGGCCCGGCTTTGTCGATGCGATGACTGGCCTGCTTCTGGTGCTGATGTTCGTGCTGACCATCTTTACGGTTGTGCAGTTCGTGTTGCGGGACACGATTTCAGGTCAGGAAACCCAGCTCGATGAGCTGAGCGCCGAAGTCGCCCTGCTGGCGCAGGCATTGGGGCTAGAGCAGAACCGCACCGCTGCCCTTGAGGCCGATGTGGGCCAACTGACATCCGACCTTGCCGATGCCGAAAGCCAGGCGAGCCAGCAAGCGGTGCTGATCGCCTCTTTGACCCAGCAGAGGGATGCAAACGCTGCCGCGCTGGACGAGGCGCAAGACCAGATCACCGGTTTTGAGGCTCAGGTGGCCGGTCTTCTGTCGCAACAGGCAACGGCCGAGACAACCATTCTGACGCTGCGGAGCGAGGCTGAGGCCAGCGCACAGACCATCGATGGGCTGCAAGCGGCCGCGGCCGCCGACGCCGAAACCATCGCAGCCCTTGAGGCCGAAGGTGAGGGTGCCCGGGCCACTATAGCCGCGCTTGAACTGGTGCAAACAACGCTGATCTCCGAACAGGAGGCACTTAACCTGGCCCTCGCCATGGCCCGCGAGGAGATCGACGCCACCACCGAGACCGCGCGCCTTGCGGCTGCACGGGCCGATGCGCTCGATGCCCTTGTTGCAGACCTTCGACGCCAGGCAGCGGACGATCAGGCCGAAATCCAGACCTTGCAGACGGCGCGAGACAATGATGCCGAAGCGTTGAGTGAGGCAGAGGCCGCCCAACTGGCAGAGGCGGCAGCCGCAGAGGCCCTCAGAGCCCGGCTTGAGAACGCGGATGCAGAGTTGACGGCAATGACCATGGCGCTTGAGGAGCAGCGGCGCAGGGCCGAAAACACCCTGACCCTTCTGGCCGCTGCCGAGGCCGCGCGGGCAGACCTGGATATGCGGCTGGCAGAGGCCCTGTTGGCACTCCAACAGGCCGAGAACGACGTAAACCGGGCCCTGAACGAGGGTGATGATCTGGATGCCCGGCTTGTCGCCGCTTTGGGCCTTCAGGAAACGACGCAAGCGCAACTCGACGCGGCGCGCGCTCAACTTGCCGCCGTCACCGAGGATCGGGAACAGCTTTCCGTGGACCTCGCCGCTGCTCTTGCCGCAAGGGACGGTGCGGTCGGCGATCTCGAAGAGATCCGCGCCGCCCTCGAGGCTGCCCTTGCAGAAAGTGAATTGTCGCGGGCGCAGGTAGAAGAGCGGCTTGCTGCCGCCGTTCTGGCGGAACAGGCCAGGGTGAGCGAACTTGCTGCCGCCCAAGCCGCTGTCGCAGAGGCACAATCCGAAACCTCGACCATGGAAGAACGCCTACGGGCGGCGCTTTTGGCCCAAGGGGCGCTTGAAACCCAAGTCGCAGGCCTTGCGGAAGGTCGTACAGAGACCGAACAGGAACGGGCCTCCCTCGAAGCACGACTTTCCGAGGCGCTTGCCACGCTTGCGGATGCCCAAGCGGCTCAGGACCAACAGATGACAGAGGCCCAGAGGCAAGAGGCCCTTCTGGCCGCTGCCAATGCGGCCCTTGCAGACGAGCAGGCCTTGTCCGCCGAAAGCCAGCGACAGGTTGCCCTTCTGAACGAACAGGTGCGCGAACTGCGCAACCAGGTCGGCCGCCTGCAGACCCTCCTCGATATACAGGATGCAGAGGATGCCGACTCGCAGGTGCAGATCGAAAACCTGACAGACCAGCTAAACACGGCCCTTGCCCGGGTTGCCTCGGAAGAGCGGCGGAGGAGGGTCCTGGAGGAGACAGAGCGCCGTCGGCTTGAAGAAGAAGCCGCGCGCCTGGAGGCCGAAGCGCAAGACCTGCGAAACTATCGGTCCGAGTTCTTTGGGCGACTACGCGATGTTGTTGCCGATCTTGATGGAATTCGCATCGAAGGCGACCGGTTCGTGTTTTCCTCAGAGGTATTATTCCAGCCTGGCCGGGCCGAGCTTTCCGCCTCTGGCCGGGCCGAAATGGCCAATGTCGCCAGCATCCTGCGTACCATTGCCAACGACATTCCCGAAGGGATCGACTGGATCATCCGGGTCGACGGTCATACCGACAACGTGCCCTTGTCCGGGACAGGCGAGTACCGCAACAATTGGGAGCTTAGCCAGGCGCGGGCGCTTTCCGTCGTGCTTTACATGATCAACAACGAGGGGATTGATCCTAATCGGTTGGCCGCAAACGGCTTTGGTGAGTTCCAGCCCATCAACCCCGAAGACACGGTCGAGGCTCGCGCCCAGAACCGGCGGATCGAGTTGAAGCTGACCGAGCGTTAGGAGGCCCCCGGCCTTCGAAAGAAAAGCCATTCAAAAGTAAAAGCCCCCGCCTGCACTGCAGGCGGGGGCTGATTTCATTGTAGGCGTTTGGGCTTAGTCAGCCGTCAAGAGCGGCGGCTTGTTCCCAGTCAGGCGCGGGTTCTCGGGCGCTTCAAAACGCAGGTCGATCTTGTCGTCCTTGACGCCCACCTTGACGATCCCGCCCTTGATGAGCTTGCCGAACAACAACTCTTCGGCCAGCGGCTTTTTGATGTGCTCCTGGATGACGCGGCCCAGCGGACGTGCCCCCATTTTGTCATCGTAGCCACGGTCGCCCAGCCAGAGTGCCGCCTCGGGCGACAGTTCGATCTGGACGTTGCGGTCCATCAGCTGCGCTTCGAGTTGCAGGACGAACTTTTCGACGACCTGCATGATCACCTCTTTCGGGAGGGCCCCGAACGAGATGATGGCATCCAGACGGTTCCGGAATTCCGGAGTGAACGTCCGTTCGATCGCAGCCGTATCCTCGCCCTCCCGCTTGTCGCGGTTAAAGCCGATCGCCTCTTTCGCCATGTCAGACGCACCGGCGTTCGAGGTCATGATGAGGATGACATTGCGGAAATCCACCGCCCGCCCGTTATGGTCGGTCAGTTTACCGTGATCCATGACTTGCAGCAGGATGTTGAACACATCCGGGTGGGCCTTTTCGATCTCGTCTAGCAAGAGCACGCAATGCGGCTCCTGATCGACGCCATCCGTCAGCATGCCACCCTGGTCGAACCCGACATAGCCCGGAGGGGCCCCGATGAGGCGGGAAACCGCGTGCTTTTCCATATACTCGGACATGTCAAAGCGTAGCAGTTTGACCCCAAGGGTGTCGGCCAGCTGTTTGGCCACCTCTGTCTTGCCGACCCCGGTGGGGCCTGCGAACAGGTAGTTGCCGATCGGCTTTTCGGGCTCTCGCAGACCGGCGCGTGCCAGTTTGATCGCCGATGCTA
Source organism: uncultured Paracoccaceae bacterium (assembly GCA_937916485.1). Next base: position 11,451 of record CALFSV010000068.1, read on the forward strand.
GGGCAACGATGGCCGCATCCTGACCGAAGACGACGCGCTTGAGGCTCGATTCGAGGTCTTTGAGAACCTCTGCATCGTCCTTGGACACGTTCTTGGGCGGAATGCGCGCGATCTTGGCCACGACGGCCTCGATCTCGCGGATGCCGATTGTCTTGCGCCGTTTTGATTCGGCGACAAGGTGCTGGGCTGCCCCGGCCTCGTCGATCACGTCGATTGCCTTGTCCGGCAGCTTGCGGTCGTTGATGTAGCGGGCCGACAGTTCAACCGCCATGCGGATGGCTTCTGCGGTGTACTTGATGTGGTGATGGTCCTCGAAGTAGGGCTTGAGACCCTTGAGGATTTTCACTGCATCTTCGACCGAAGGCTCGTTCACATCGATCTTCTGGAACCTGCGCGACAGGGCCCTGTCCTTTTCAAAGTGCTGGCGGAACTCTTTGTAGGTGGTAGAGCCCATGCACCGCAGCTTGCCGCCCTGAAGGGCCGGCTTGAGCAGGTTGGAGGCATCCATCGCCCCGCCAGAGGTCGCGCCTGCACCGATCACTGTGTGGATCTCATCGATGAAGAGAACCGCGTCCTTGTGATCCTCAAGTTCGGTCACGACGGCTTTTAGCCGCTCTTCGAAATCGCCGCGATAGCGGGTGCCTGCAAGCAGGGCGCCCATATCAAGCGAGTAGATCGTGGCACCGGCCAGAACCTCGGGCACTTCGCCATTGACGATCTTGTAGGCCAGACCTTCGGCGATGGCTGTCTTGCCGACGCCTGGATCACCGACCAGAAGCGGGTTGTTCTTGCGCCGACGGCACAACACCTGGATGCAACGCTCTACCTCATGGGCGCGACCGATCAGCGGATCGACATCGCCCTTACGAGACTTGACGTTGAGGTCCACGCAATACTTTGCAAGCGCGCTTTCCTTTTCCTCGGTCACAGGACCGTTGTCGGCCTGCTCTTCCTTGTTGCTGGCGCCTGTCACCGGGCGGCTTTCGCCAAAGGCTGGATCCTTTGCGACGCCATGCGCTATGAAGTTGACCGCATCGTAGCGGGTCATGTCCTGCTCTTGCAGGAAGTAGGCGGCGTTCGATTCCCGTTCGGCGAAAATGGCGACGAGAACGTTCGCACCGGTCACTTCTGTCCGGCCGGATGACTGCACGTGAATGGCAGCGCGCTGTATAACGCGCTGGAAGGCTGCTGTTGGTACGGCCTCGGACCCATCGACATCCGTGATGAGTGTCGAGAGATCATCCTCGATGAATTCCTCCAGCGACTGGCGCAACTCTTCAAGATCGACAGAGCAGGCGCGCATCACGCGGGCGGCATCGGGTTCCTCGATCAAGGCCAGAAGGAGGTGTTCGAGCGTGGCCAGTTCATGACGACGGGCATTGGCAAGCGCCAAGGCTGCATGAATGGACTGCTCAAGGGTGGTCGAAAAAGACGGCACGTTGAGGTGCTCCTCTGATCGGGGGTCAGGCCGGGTATGCGCCCCGCTCTGACCGTGGCCTCTAGGTATTAAAGATCGGTGTTATCCGCGCCGCTTCAAGCAGAATCTTTTGTTTTTCCGAGGATGTGATGCCAAGTGATGCATCTCCAGCCCTTTTTTTCATCGGTCAACGGGGTTAAAGTTTTAGTATCGGTCCTTCCGACCACGCACTTCGGCGAATATCCTTTCGGCGGTTTCGCCTTCCATGTTGATCGCGCGGGCAAGTTCGGCTGTGTCCGCCCGCAGGAACGGGTTGGTCGCCATCTCCAATCCCAACAGCGACGGGACGGTTGTCTCGCCTTTGGCCCGCGCGGCCGTGATCGCTTTATGGCGAGAGATAAGCTTTGGATTGTCGGGTTCAATGGTAAGCGCAAAGCGGGCGTTGCTGGATGTATATTCGTGTCCGGAGTAGACCATCGTTTCTGGTGGAAGGGCCCGCAACCTGAGCATGCTGTCCCACATTTGTGCAGGTGTCCCCTCAAACAGCCGCCCGCATCCCATTGCCATAAGGCTATCGCCCGAGAACAGGGCCTGCGCGCCGGGCATCCAATAGGCGACATGTCCGATGGTGTGGCCCGGTACGTCTATGACATGGACCTCTTCCCCGCAGACGGCTTCCACGTCCGAGATATCGACGGCGATGTCTAGGGGGGGCAGGCGATGTTGATCTGCTCTTGCGCCTATCACCCGGCATCCAAAGACCCGGCGGAGTTCTTCAACCCCTTCGACGTGGTCGCCGTGATGGTGGGTGATGAGCAAATCCGACAGATGCCAGCCATGGCCGGTCAGCACTTCCATGATCGGTTCCACCTCGGGGGCGTCGATCAGGGCTGTGCGCCTGGTGACGTCGTCGTGCAGGACAAAGGCATAGTTGTCGATGCGACAAGGGACGGTAATGATCCTCAGGGGCATGGCAATGTCCTTTTGTCTTGCTATGGTCGGGGCGGGACCGAACCGGGATCGGCCGCTTGACCCCAGCTTGTCAAAACGAAAGCACCGCCGCAATGCATCTGGACGTCCTTGACTTGCGCAACTTTTACTATCGCAGTTCCCTGGGACGCGCGGCGCAAAAGGTCATCCGGGATCAGCTTGTAGAGCTATGGCCGAACGCCCAGGGCCAGACGGTTGCGGGATTTGGGTTCGCCGTCCCGCTGCTGCGCCCCTATCTGCCACTGGCGCGGCGGGTCATCGGGCTGATGCCTGCACCTCAGGGAGTTATGCCCTGGCCGGCAGGTCAGCCCAACGTCAGCCTATTGTGCGTTGAGACGCTTTGGCCGATCCAGACCGGGCAGTTGGACAAGCTGGTCCTGCTTCACGGCCTGGAGACATCAGAAGATCCAGGCGGTGTTCTGGATGAATGTTACCGGACCCTTGGGCCCGGGGGCAGGGTGGTTTTTGTTGTTCCCAACCGATCGGGCATTTGGTCCCGGACGGATCGGACGCCCTTTGGTTATGGGCGGCCATATTCGCTGAGCCAGCTTGAGGCGCAGTTGCGCCAGCATGGGTTCGTGACCGAACGCACCCTGTCGACCCTGTACCAGCCCCCATCTTCAGAGCGGATCTGGCGTAAATTTGCGCCATTCATGGAAAGGGCCGGGCGCCATTTGCCGGTCTTCGCAGCGGGGGGCGTTCTCATGGTCGAGGCGAGTAAGCAGGTCCCCGCGCCGACACGGCCGGGACTGTCGGCCCGCGTTAGTCGGCCGCTTCGGGTGCTTGAAGGTCTGGGTGTGGGAGAGCCTGCCCCGGCGGGCAGGGACGAGGGCGCACCGGTCATCTGAACCTCGGATGGATTCGGCCTGGGACCCCTTTCTGTCCGGCTTATTACGCTTCTTGTCGGGCAAAGCGTCGCACCCAAGTCCAAAGAGCAGCCAAAACGCTGAAAAAGACCTCGCTCAGTTGGGCGCAATGCGGTTGCGACACTGCGAAGCCTCTGCTACATCGCCGCTGATCTTGACGCCCTCGTGATCGCGGGGGCCACTAAAGCTGCCTACCTGTCGCCTGTGTTTGGGCGATGGTCTGGCCCAAAGACATCGGAAGGGTGGACGTGTCCGAACCAGCTTCGATCTCAACTGGCATCGCCAACCGGTATGCCACCGCCATCTTCAGCCTCGCGCAGGAAGAAAAAGGCTTGGCCGCGCTTGAAAGCGACGTTGACGGTCTTGATGCGGCGCTCAAGGAAAGCCTTGACCTGCGCAACCTGATCTCGTCGCCGATTTATTCGCGTGAAGAGCAGGGGGCAGGCATCACGGCCATCGCCGCCAAGATGGGTCTTTCGCAAACGATGACCAATGTTCTGGGGTTGATGGCGTCCAAGCGACGTTTGTTCGTACTGCCCCAACTGGTCACGGCGCTGCGCGAGCGCATTTCGATCGAAAAGGGCGAAGTCACCGCCGAAGTCACCAGCGCCAAGGCGCTGACCAAGACACAGTCCGCAAAGCTGGCCAAGACATTGTCTGCCCAGGCCGGCAAGGACGTGAAAATCATTGCGACCGTCGATGAAAGTCTCATTGGTGGTCTGGTCGTGAAGGTCGGGTCGAAGATGATCGACACTTCCATCGCGGCAAAGCTCAAGGCACTCCAGAACAGCATGAAAGAGGCCCGGTAATGGCGATCCAAGCTGCGGAAATCTCCGCGATCCTTAAGGACCAGATCAAGAATTTTGGCCAAGAAGCCGAAGTTGCCGAAGTCGGCCGTGTGCTGTCTGTCGGTGACGGTATTGCCCGCGTTTACGGTCTGGACAACATCCAGGCCGGTGAGATGGTCGAATTCCCCGGCGGTATCCGGGGCATGGCGCTGAACCTCGAATCCGATAACGTCGGTTGCGTTATCTTCGGGTCGGACCGCGACATCAAAGAAGGCGACGTGGTCAAGCGGACCAACTCCATCGTGGACGTTCCCGCAGGTGACGCCCTTCTGGGACGCGTTGTTGACGGTCTGGGCAACCCGCTGGACGGCAAGGGCGCCATCGCCACCTCCGAGCGTCGCGTTGCTGACGTCAAGGCCCCCGGCATCATCCCGCGTAAATCGGTTCACGAGCCGATGGCAACCGGTCTGAAATCCGTGGACGCCATGATCCCGATTGGCCGTGGCCAGCGCGAGCTGATCATTGGCGACCGCCAGACCGGCAAGACCGCCGTGGCGCTGGACACCATCCTGAACCAGAAATCCTACAACGACGCCGCTGGCGATGACGAAAGCAAGAAGCTTTACTGCATCTACGTTGCTATCGGCCAGAAGCGGTCCACAGTGGCCCAGCTGGTGAAGCGTCTCGAAGAATCCGGCGCGATCGAGTACACCATCGTGGTTGCCGCCACCGCCTCTGACCCGGCCCCCATGCAGTACCTGGCCCCCTATTCGGCCACTGCCATGGCGGAATTCTTCCGCGACAACGGCCGCCACGCCCTGATCATCTACGATGACCTGTCCAAGCAGGCCGTGTCCTATCGCCAGATGTCGCTGCTGCTGCGCCGCCCGCCGGGCCGCGAAGCCTACCCCGGCGACGTTTTCTACCTCCACTCCCGCCTGCTGGAGCGGTCGGCCAAGCTGAACGAAGATCACGGTTCGGGCTCTTTGACGGCTCTGCCGATCATCGAAACCCAGGGCGGCGACGTGTCGGCCTTTATTCCGACCAACGTGATCTCGATCACCGACGGCCAGATCTTCCTTGAAACCGAACTGTTCTTCCAGGGTATCCGTCCCGCCGTGAACACCGGTCTGTCGGTGTCGCGCGTTGGTTCGTCCGCCCAGACCAACTCGATGAAGTCGGTCGCTGGTCCGGTGAAGCTCGAGCTTGCTCAGTATCGCGAAATGGCGGCCTTCGCACAGTTCGGTTCGGACCTCGATGCGTCCACACAGGCACTGCTGAACCGTGGTGCCCGTCTGACCGAGCTGATGAAGCAGCCCCAGTATTCGCCCCTGACCAACGCCGAGATCGTTTGTGTGATCTACGCTGGCACCAAGGGCTTCCTCGACAAGATCGCCGTCAAGGATGTCGGTCGCTTTGAGGCGGGCCTTCTGAAGCACCTTCGCAACACGCGTCGTGATGTCCTTGACATGATTACGACCGAGGACCCGAAGGTGAAAGGTGAGGCCGAGGATAAAATCCGGGGTGCCATCGAAGAATTCGCCAAAGATTTCGCCTAATTACCGGGAGGACTTTGGCTCATGCCCAGTCTGAAGGACCTAAAGAACAGGATCTCATCGGTCAAATCGACCCGTAAGATCACCAAGGCCATGCAGATGGTGGCCGCCGCGAAACTGCGGCGGGCACAGGACGCTGCCGAACAGGCCCGACCCTACACCGAGCGCTTTAATGCGGTCATGGCGGGTCTTGCCTCTGCGGCTGCGGGCTCTGCGACTGCGCCAAAGTTGCTGTCCGGTACGGGCAGCGACCAGGTGCATCTGCTTGTCGTCCTGACGGCAGAGCGTGGCCTGTGCGGTGGCTTCAACGCAAACATCGCCAAACTGGCCAGGCAACACGCGACCAAGCTGATTGCCGCTGGAAAGACGGTCAAGATCCTGACCGTGGGCAAGAAAGGTCGCGACAGTCTGCGTCGCGACTTTGGCAGCCATTTCGTCGCGCACGTAGACCTGAGCGCGGTCAAGCGGATGAGCTATGCCGATGCGCAGGGCGTTGCCCGTGACGTGCTGACCCGCTTCGATGCGGGTGAGTTTGACGTGGCAACGATGTTCTATTCGCAGTTTCAAAGCGTCATCAGCCAGATCCCGACCGCCCAGCAGATTATCCCCGCCAAGTTCGAAGGGGACGACAACGCCGAGGCTATGCTATACGACTACGAGCCCAGCGAAGAGGCGATCCTTGCCGACCTGCTGCCGCGTGGCGTGGCAACCGCGATCTTTGCTGCATTGCTGGAAAACGGCGCGTCCGAACAAGGCGCACGGATGAGCGCAATGGACAACGCAACGCGCAACGCTGGCGACATGATCGACAAGCTGACAATCGAATTCAACCGTTCGCGTCAGGCCGTCATCACCAACGAGCTGATCGAGATTATTTCGGGCGCGGAAGCGCTCTAAGGGAACCGGAGACACAAGTATGGCACACGCAAAAGGCAAGATCACGCAGGTCATCGGGGCCGTAGTGGACGTGCAGTTCGGGGATCACCTGCCCGAAATTCTGAACGCAATCACCACCGACAACAACGGCAAGATGCTGACGCTTGAAGTGGCGCAGCACCTGGGCGAAAACACCGTCCGCGCCATCGCCATGGACGCGACCGAAGGTCTGGTCCGTGGTCAGGAAGTGACCGACATGGACGGTCCGATCACTGTCCCCGTGGGTGACGCGACCCTGGGCCGCATCATGAACGTCGTGGGCGAGCCCGTGGACGAAAAAGGCCCCATCGGTGAGACCGAGCGTCGCTCGATCCACGCTGACGCCCCTCCCTTTGAGGCACAGTCGACTGCGTCCGAAGTTCTCGTGACCGGCATCAAGGTCATCGACTTGCTGGCCCCCTACGCCAAGGGCGGTAAGATCGGCCTGTTCGGCGGTGCCGGCGTGGGCAAGACGGTTCTCATTCAGGAACTGATCAACAACATCGCCAAGGTGCACTCGGGCTACTCGGTGTTCGCCGGTGTGGGCGAGCGGACCCGTGAAGGGAACGACCTTTACTACGAATTCATCGAATCTGGCGTCATCAACGCCGATGACCTGACCAAGTCCAAAGTGGCGCTTGTGTACGGTCAGATGAACGAGCCTCCGGGCGCACGTATGCGGGTTGCCCTGTCGGGTCTGACCATGGCCGAAGCGTTCCGCGATAGCTCCGGTACCGACGTTCTGTTCTTCGTGGACAACATCTTCCGCTTTACGCAGGCGGGCTCTGAGGTTTCGGCTCTGCTCGGCCGTATCCCCTCTGCCGTGGGCTACCAGCCGACGTTGGCGACCGACATGGGCCAGATGCAAGAGCGGATTACCTCGACCAAGAACGGTTCGATCACCTCTGTGCAGGCCATCTACGTGCCCGCTGACGACTTGACCGACCCGGCGCCTGCTACGTCCTTTGCTCACCTTGATGCGACCACGGTTCTTAACCGTGCCATCTCGGAAAAAGGGATCTACCCGGCCGTTGACCCGCTCGACTCCACCTCGCGTCTGCTCGATCCGGGCATCGTGGGCGAAGAGCACTACAAGGTCGCCAACGACGTTCAGCAGATCCTGCAGCGCTACAAATCGCTTCAGGACATCATCGCCATCCTCGGCATGGACGAACTGTCCGAGGACGACAAGCTGACCGTGGCCCGCGCCCGCAAGATCGAGCGTTTCCTGTCCCAGCCCTTCGACGTGGCCAAGGTCTTTACCGGCTCTGACGGTGTTCAGGTGGCTTTGGAAGACACCATTGCCTCGTTCAAGGCCGTTGTGGCGGGTGAGTACGATCACCTTCCCGAAGGCGCCTTCTACATGGTTGGCGGCATCAGCGAAGTGATCGCAAAGGCCGAGCGTATGGCCGCAGCCGCGGCCTAAGGGGGCGATATGGCAGACACGATGCAATTCGACCTCGTTTCCCCTGAGCGGCGGCTTGCCTCCGTTCAGGCCCGCGAGGTTCAGATACCGGGTGCCGACGGCGACATGACGGCTATGGCCGACCATGCCCCGACGATCACTACCCTGCGTCCAGGCCTTTTGCGTGTTGTCCACTCAGGCGGCACGGACGAATACGTGGTGTCCGGCGGTTTTGCCGAGATCACGGCTGGCAGCGTGTCGGTCCTTGCAGAAGAGGCGCTGCCGCGTGGAGAGGTGACCCAGGAAGTGTTCGACAGAATGCTCGGTGCTGCGCGCGATGCACACGCCCAAGTGGTCGAGACCTTCAAGAACGAGCCTGGTCCCGTTGATGACGCGGCCAAGTTGCTGGCAGACATGGTTGCAATGGGAACCCACATCGGGCTCGACCCAAGGCAATAATTTCCGAGGCGGGCTCTTAACGGAGTCCGCCTTTTTCGACCATTCCGAGACGCGCCCACCGTGGCGCTACGTCCCGACATCTCATTCCATTTGATCATTTTTCCCACCTTTAGTGGCAGGATCAGGAATGAAGACGATACGGGCGCTAAGCGTCGGAATAGACCACGGGGAAGTCCTCCTTTTTTCCGACTTTGAACACGGCGGCGTGATGTGGACGGGCGAGGGCACTCGCGAAACGGCATCGGAGGTGGTGTTTTCGCGGCCCTATGTCGAACCGCCGACAGTGGTCGTTGCCCTGACCATGTGGGACCTTGCCAAAGACACCGCTGCACGCCTGCATGTCGAGGCGAGGAATGTCAGCGAAACAGGCTTCTGCATCGTGTTTCGCACATGGGGCGACACGAAGATCGCCCGCGCAAGGGCGGGCTGGCACTCGATCGGGGCGGTGCGGGACGAGGACGATCGGGATTTGGGGTAGCGTAGCCCGGTCTGGCAGGGGTCAGCCGGGCCAGAGGGTCAATCAAACCCCTGAATACATACCTTCATAGATCGGCGTCAGCGTCTCAACATCAAGAAGCGACGAGATCGAGGTGCCGTTCCAAGTGTTGAGGATCGCCTGCGCGAACATCGGCGCGGTGGGGACGATCCGGATATTCGGCGCATCCAACACGGCTTTGGTCGGTTCAATTGAATCGGTGATCACAAGGTTCTTCATGACCGACTTGGTCACCCGCTCGATCGCGGGACCGGACAGGACGCCGTGGGTGATGTAGGAATGCACTTCCTTTGCGCCTTGCTCCATCAGGACCTCGGCCGCTTTGCAAAGCGTGCCCGCCGTATCGACGATGTCGTCGACGATCAGGCAGGTCTTGCCGGTCACATCCCCGATCACGGTCATCTCGGCCACTTCGCCCGCCTTTTCCCGGCGCTTGTCGACGATTGCCAGAGGCGCCTTGATCCGCTGGGCAAGTTCGCGTGCGCGTCCCACGCCACCGACGTCGGGCGAGACGACCATCAGGTTTTCGGTTTGGCCCCGGAAATTGTGATTGATATCAAGTGCAAAGATCGGTGAGGCATAAAGGTTGTCCACCGGGATGTCGAAGAAGCCCTGGATCTGGGCGGCGTGCAGGTCCATGGTCAGGACCCTTTCAACCCCGGCCTCGGTCAGCATGTTGGCGACCAGCTTGGCCGTGATGGGGGTCCGCGACTTGCTGCGACGGTCCTGGCGGGCATAGCCAAAGTAGGGAATAACGGCCGTGATCCGCGCCGCGGAGGATCGGCGCAGGGCATCAGAAATGATCAGCAATTCCATAAGGTTGTCATTGGCCGGGCGCGACGTCGGCTGAATGACGAACATGTCCTCTCCCCGGACGTTCTCATAGACTTCGACAAAGATCTCGCCGTCGTTGAACCGTTCGACCCTCGCGTCCACCAGGCCGACGCTGATGCCGCGATGCATCGACATGCGGCGGGCTACAGCCTTGGCGAGGGTCTTGTTTGCGTTTCCGGAAATGAGCTTCGGCTCGATCAGTTGGGCCATGTCTGGGGTCCTTTAGCGCGGCAGGTGCGCCGCAATGCAACGGATTCGTGACGTTGACACCGCCTAGCACATGCCTAACCTGAGGCAAACAAATCCGGCACCCGACGAGGCCCAAATTGCCCCATATCGACTACTTCTGTGCGACTTTGTCACCATACGTCTACCTTGCAGGGACGCGGCTCGAAGAAATCGCGGCGGCCCACGGTGCGACCATCACCTACAAGCCGCTGGATGTCGTCGCCCTGTTTGGCCGCACGGGCGGCACTTCGCCTGCCGAGCGTCATCCCAGCCGGCAAGAGTATCGGGCACAGGAGCTACGTCGTCAGTCTGAAAGGACCGGGCTGACCCTCAACCTTAAGCCGGCTTTCTGGCCCACCAATGGCGCGCCTGCAGCCTATGCCATCATCGCCGCGCAGTCGGCGGGGGGAGGTGATGTCGGGGCGCTGGTCCACTTCATCTGTGCCGCCGTCTGGGCCGAGGACAAGGATATTGCGCAGGATGACGTCATCCGGGATTGCCTCTTCCAGGCGGGATTTGACCCCGACCTGGCAGACAAGGGCCTGATGGCCGGGGCGGAAACCTATGCCGCCAATCTGGAGGAGGCCGTCAACCGCGGCGTCTTTGGCACGCCGTTCTATATCACCGACAATGACGAGCGGTTCTGGGGGCAGGACCGATTGGTCGATCTGGACCAATACTTGATGAGCCTGTCCTGACGGCAGCAGGTGGCTGCACGGCGGTGATCAGTGGTTGATCAACGTCAGGAAGCGATCGACAAGGTCATCCGTCATCGACCAGTCGCAGACGAACCGGGCAATCAAGGGTTCGTCCGGGTCGCCGACATGGGCGTCGCCGTCCCAGATGTTGTAAACTGCACCACCGTCCACCAGCCGTTTGTGCAGGGCGCGGGGGAATCGGGCAAAGATCAGGTTTGCCTGAGGTTCAAACAGCATTTCTACGCCTGGCACTGCGCGCAGGCCCTCTGCCAGCCTGGCGCAGCGGGCGTTGGCAAGGGTTGCCATTTCGATCCAAAGGTCGTCGGTCAGATAGGCCTGCATCTGGGCTGACAGATACCTGTGTTTAGAGAACAGGTGCGCGCCCCGCTTGCGCCGCAGTTCAAACTCCCAGGCCAGGGCGGGGTCAAAGATCACCGCCGCCTCAACCCCCATCAAGCCGTTCTTGGTACCGCCAAAGCTGACCGCGTCAATCCCGGCCTTCCAGGTCATCTCGGCCGCAGAGCAGCCCAGATGGCACAGCGCGTTTGCAAAGCGGGCGCCATCGAGATGGGTCTTGAGGCCATAGTCGCGGGCCACGTCGGTCAGGGCCTTCAGCTCGGGCAGGCTATAGACTGTCCCCTTTTCGGTCACTTGCGTGACGGACACCGGCCCGCGCTGTGGCCCGTGCACGCCCCGGCCTCCTTCGGCAAGGATCTTGCTGCGCAGGGCGTCGGGGGTCATCTTTGCATCTACGCTTGGCACCAAGGTCAGCTTGGCGCCGCCCATGTAAAACTCGGGCGCGTTGCACTCGTCTTCGTTGATATGGGCCATTGGCGAACAGAATACCGTTTCCCATGGGTTGGTCATCGTGGCCAGCAACAGGGAATTGGCCGCCGTGCCTGTCGCGATAAGGTAGACTGCGGCCTCTGGCGCCTCGAAAACCGCGCGAATCTTCTCGCGGACCTCGTCCATGATGGCATCCGCGCCATAGGCCATGGCGTAGCCGTCATTGGCGCGTGCGAGCGCCTCCATCACCTTGGGATGGACAGGACCGGCGTTGTCGGATGCAAAGAACATTCAGAGAGGCTCCTCGATGATGTGGTCTTCCCAATCGTCGTCATCGACGGAAAGCTCTGACAGGGTAAGGCCGCGCACCGATACACCGGCGCGATGGACGCTCTCGGGATCGCCCGTGCGGAGGGGATGCCACTGGGGCAAGGGCTTACCTATGTGGATCAGCCGATAGGCACAGGTCTTTGGCAGCCAGTAGAGGTTCTTTTCAATCGTCTTTGGGGTCAGCACGATACACTCGGGCACAAAGTCGTGGCGGTTGGCGTATTTGCTGCACTGACAGGTGGCGTCGTCCAGAAGGCGGCAGGCAACCCGGGTCAGTTCCACTTCTCCGGTGTCTTCGTCTTCCAGCTTGTTCAGGCAGCATTTGCCACAGCCATCACAAAGCGCTTCCCATTCCGGTCGCGTCATGGCGGACATCGGGACATTTTCCCAAAAACGCGGGCGCAGCGGATCAGCCATTCCGGGGCAGCTTGGATAGGATTGAGCGGGCCTGTGCGCAATCGGCGTCCATCTGAGCGATGAGGGGATCAAGCCCGTCGAACTTCAGCTCTGGCCGCAGGAAATCGACAAGCGCGACTGAGAGGGTCGAGCCGTAAAGGTCGCCCTTGAAATCAAACAGAAATGTCTCGCAATTTGGCACGTTCTCGCCAAAGGTCGGGCGCACGCCGATAGAGGCTGCCCCACCGTAGTGGCCGGCATGTGGGCCATCCAGCACTGCGACCGTCACGGCATAGACCCCAAAGCGGGGGGGATGCAGTCCGGCGATAGACATGTTGGCCGTTGGAAAGCCCAGATCACGGCCGCGCTGATCGCCCCGAATGACCTCACCTTCAATCCGGTGCCAATGGCCAAGCATGGCGGCCGCATCTCTTGGCCGACCTTCGCCAAGGGCGGTCCGGATGGCGGTGCTCGAGACTTCGCCAGCCCCAAGGTCGAGCATCGGGGTGACGGTCAGGCCGAACCCCATCTCGGCCCCGAAACGTCCCAGATCCTCGGTCGTGCCGACCCGTCCCTTGCCGAAACAGAAGTCCTCTCCAACAACGACATGGGCGAGGCCCAGCCGATCCTTGATCACGAGGCTTGCAAATTCCTGCGCTGAAAGCGCCGCAAGGGCCCCGTTAAAGGGCAGTTCATACAGTTTTTCGACACCAAGCTTCTGCAGGCGGTGGGCTTTGGCGGTCGCGTTCATCAATCGGAAGGGATCGCCCCCGGGGTTGAAGAACTGCCTTGGATGCGGCTCGAACGTCATGACGCCAAGCGGCGCCCCAAGATCGCGCGCGACAGTGCGGGCCAGATCGATGACCGCCTGATGCCCAAGGTGAACACCGTCAAAGTTACCGATGGCGGCAACGGCACCCCGGTCGGTTGGGTCAATGAAAAGAGAGTCTCGGATGATGCGCATAGCGCTGCCTAGCGCGGCCCGCGCAGGCGTGCAAGCCGGGCGCGTCGCTAGTCGAACTTACGGGACGGGGCGAGGACCACGGCCTCACCTGTCAGAACCTTTTTCCCGTCGACCAGACAACGGGTTTCCATCGTTACGCGGCGGCGCGAATGGTCGATGGACAGGACCTCGACTTCCGCGGTGACAACGTCGTCGGGGCGGACCGGGCCAAGGAACTTTAGGGACTGGCCCAGGTAGACCGTCCCGTGTCCCGGCAATTGTTCCCCGATCACCGCCGAAATCAGCCCGGCGGTCAGCATCCCATGGGCAATACGCCCCCCAAAGATGGTATCCTGCGCGTAGCTTTCATCAAGGTGCACGGGGTTTCTGTCGGTGGTCACTTCGGCAAAAAGGCTGATGTCATGATCGGTCACACGCTTGGTCAGGGACCTGATCATACCGATCTCGATATCCTCGATACAAATGGTGCCCCGGGGCAGATTATGGTGCATCTCGTCCAACATGTCGCCTCGCCCTCGTAACAAAGAAACCCGAAATGGGCGTATCTTTGAAACTTAATTGCGCGACGAGCGCCGAAAGTCAAGCGTGGAGGTCAGCGAAGATAGCCGATGGCAAAAGTTGGGGACATCATTTCACCGTCCAGAAAGGACTTGAGCGCCGCGGGGTCCGGCTGATCGGTTGTCAGCGTTTCCCCTGCTGCGAGTCCGCCTGTGATGAACAGACTGTCAAGGTCTTCGCCCATCGCGCCCCGGATGTCCGTGTGAATACCGTCCCCGATGGCGATGATGTTGCTTGTGGACGGATCGACGCCAAGGCTTGCCAGCCGCCGCCGGGCCAGATCATAAATCGGGGGATGCGGTTTGCCGAAGTAAAGGCTTTCGCCGCCCATCTCGGTGTAAAGGGCGGCAAGCGCGCCTGCACACCACTCCCGGCTTTCGCCGCGGTCGACGACGATGTCGGGATTGGCACACAAGAGCTTAAGGCCCTTTTGCTTGGCATAAAGAAACTGGGGCCGATAGACGGCCGGGTCGGCATGGGAGTCATCGGGTCCGCAGCAGACGATCCCTTCGGCCTCTTCCAGCGGGACCTGAGTGATCTTAACCGGGTTATCAATGAGGTTGAGCGGGGCAAAAAAGCTTTGGTCGTGGTCTTCACCGATGAACCAGACCTTATGCCCTACGACACCCTCATACATGGCCGCCCGCGCGCTATCGCCAGAGGTCGCAATGATGTCCCACGCATCTTCGGGGATACCAAGGCGGGCAATCTGTGCTTCGACGGGTCCGCGGGGGCGCGGCGCGTTGGTGACCAGAACGACCTTGCCGCCACGCTCCCGAAACCCTTGCATTGCAGCGATGGCGGCGGGAAAGGCCACGACGCCGTTGTGCATGCAGCCCCACAGGTCGACAAAGGCCGCGTCATAGCGATCCGAGATGTCGGAAAAAGCGGTGATGATCTCGGTCATGGCGGGCCTTTCGGGGCAGGGGAAGGTGGTGGCGCGGACCTCCGCACCACCGGTTTCGGATCAGACCTTGAGGGCCGGGATGATCTGCTTTTTCCGGCTCATGATCCCGGGCAGGACCACTGTGTCGCCGGTCACGGTGCAGCCGAAAGAGGCTTCGGCAATCTGCTTGACCCGGTCATTGGGGACGAGCAGCGTCGCCTCTTCGTTCAGAATGTCGATGATGAACAACATGACTTCCTGCGCACCGTCCTCTTGCGCGACGCCCGGCATGGCGGCCATCAGGGCGTCCTTGCGGGACAGGACAGTGGCGGGCGATGTGGTTTCAAGAACCGACACACGCAGGTCGGTGCCGTCGACGGTGTATTCCTTCGAATCCATCTGCAACAGCTCGGCTTCGGAGAAGGCCGACACATCGGACTTTGCCGCGAACATCTCGGCGGCGAAATCGGGGATCGACACGCCAAGATCGCTTGCCAACGCTTCGGCCACGGCCTTGTCGTGGGGCGTCGTGGTGGGCGAGCGGAATTCAAGCGTGTCGGACAGGATGCACGACAGCATCAGGCCCTTGATCCCCTCGGGCGCATGGCCAAGATGGTCGCCCATCAGGTCGTGCATGATGGTGGCGGTGCAGGCCAGCGGGCGGATCGTGATGTCGATCGGGCCTTTCGTCTCAAGCCCGCCGACCAGCTTGTGGTGGTCGATGATCGCCCGCAAGTCCGCCTTGTTGATCGAGGCCGGCAGTTCGGCCGGGTTGTTGGTGTCGACGATGACAACAGCCTGATCTTCGGCCACATCCGAAATGATCTCGGGCAGATCAAATCCCCAACGCTCTGCGACAAAGGCCGCTTCTGTGTTTGGTTGACCCAGAAGGCGGGCCTCTGCGGGTGTGCCTGTGTGAGAAAGGTACCAGGCCCAGATAAGGGGGGAGCCGGTGGAATCGGTATCGGGGGCCTTGTGGCCGAAAACAAGCGTTGTCATGGTCTGGAAACCTGTCGGTTGGGGGCAATCGCGGGCCTTATAGGAGGGTGTGCGGCCAGTGTCACGCGTCAGAGTGCAACCGCAGCATGACAGACCGACCCGAGAGGCGGATCTGTATCCGCCGGTAAAGGCCTGGCTCGAGGCTCAGGGCTATGAGGTTCGCGGAGAGGTCGGGGCCGCGGACGTGGTAGCGCGGCGCGAGGGTTTTCCCATGGTGTTGGTCGAGCTGAAGCTGGGGTTCTCGCTTGCCCTGTTTCATCAGGGCATCGCCCGCCTGGCCCTGACCGATCAGGTCTGGCTTGCCGTGCCGACACCGGGCAAACGGGCGCGCCGCGACAATGTGGCGATGGCCCGCCGCCTTGGCCTAGGGGTGCTGTGCGTCCGCATCCGCGACGGCCATGTAGATGCGCTGTGTGCGCCCGGCCCTTACGCGCCGCGCAAGTCGGCCAAGAAGGTGGCGCGGGTGGAAAAGGCCTTTGACCGGCTGCGGGGCGATCCCAATGCGGGTGGGTCAAGCCGTTATGGCATCGTCACCGCCTACCGCGCCGACGCCATCCGCTGCGCACGGTTTCTGGCCATTCATGGCCCGTCCAAAGGCTCGGATGTATCCCAGTCGACCGAGGTGCCGGTGGCAACCCGGATCATGGCCGACAACCCCTATGGCTGGTTCGAACGAGTGAGCCGTGGGGTCTATGGTTTGACATCGGACGGGCAAAAGGGGCTGGCCGATTACGGCGACCTGGACCTTTAGGGGAGGTAGGGTGCGATCGCCCAGCCGTCGTTCTGCAATCGGGCCAGCACGCCACCCTCACCGATCAGATGGGCGGCCCCTGCTGCCACCACCAGCCTGTCATTGGTGGCACTCGCCTGGGCAATAACGGGCATCCAGGCTGCATTGCGCCGGTCCAGCATCAGCGTTTCCGTTAGGGCAAAGGCGGCCTCTGTGGCGGCGGGATCGATATCGTCGATGTAATTGGCGGCAAGCTCAGACATCGCCCAGACTTGGGCGATCTGGCCAGCGAAGTAGCCGTCGAGCATGGCGACAAAGGCCTCGGCTTGTATGTCCGGGCCAAGGATGGACAGGCGCAGCATGTCGATCTGGTCAGACAGTGGAACCTCGGCGAACAGAGTCGGTAGCGTGCTCCAGGGTTCCAACGCCTGCATCGGGACGCCCGCCCCCTCGGCGACATCCATGATCTGTTGATCAAGGCCACGTGCCCCGCCAAGCAAGTCGTCCATCGCACAGGGCGGCAGTGACAGCGATGCCATCAGGAACCAGGGTTGCGATTTGGCCGCCAGAAAACTGGGCATCTGGCGGTCGCGGGCGGCTGCTGCAAGGGCGTCCCAGGTCGCCTTGTCCAGTTGATCGGGCAAGGACGGGCCTTCGTCGATAAAGACCAGCGACGTGTCACTAGCAATTGCCTCCTGCATTTCACGCTCTTCCTGCGGGGTCATTTCAAGCAGGATCAGGTCGGCACCGGTCAGGACCGGGTCGATGGCGGTCAGAATGGCGCTGTGGCGGGGATCTGGCAGATGCATGGTGCCGATCACCGTGATCTGGTGGTCTTCTTTGGTCGCAGTCCAGAACAGCCCGTCGCCAAAAGGTACGGCCGCCGTTGTGGCATCAAGCGCCGCCCTTTCGGCATCTGACAGTCGGTCAAGCAGGCTGGGCCCAACACATGCTGCGAAGAGGGCCTGAGGGGCAAGAAGCAGGGCGGCGGCAAAAGCGTAAACGCGCATCGTCGGGTGTCCTGTCAGTGTCTGTCTGATGTGACCCTAGGTGGTCGCCGCGCGAGTCTCAACCAGCGCGGCCTCAACCAGCGCGGCCGGCTCAATGTGCCGGGCTACGCATCGGCCGCGACCACCACCGGGTCAGCCAGCCGCCCTTGTGGACGCGAGGCTGGTCGGTGACCCGTGGCGGTGCAGGTGGTCCGATGACGTCATGCGGCAGGACCGGATCGTTGCCCGTATAGGACAGCGTCAGCCGCTCGGGCTGGTTGCGCTGCACCACGGGGCGGTCCTGCGTTGGAAATGCGTCGCGGGGGCCGACCTTGCGGTCGACAAAAAAGAATGGCGTGCTCATGGAGGGTCGTCCTGATATGTCGGAGGCATGGCGGCGCAAGGGCCGCGGCAATAGGCTGCGGGCGCTCAAAGGGCGCTCATAAGGATCCTCATTAGCATTGCAGCCTCCGTCATAGGTCGGGTCGATGACGTCGTTTATCCGAAAGGGTGGTTGTCTGGCTACTGTTTTCCGGACTGGTTCGGAAATGTGGCATTATGGCAGCTGTCCAGTATTGGGACGTGGGCAGGTCACCGGGTTGCAGATCCATCGGGCGTCTGGCAAATCATGCCGCAAATCTTCCCAACTTTTCACGACGAATTCGAGGGCCGGGTTGTTGACACCCGATGGCGGCGCTTCTATCTACAGCCCGTTATCACTCACATGAGATGAGTGCTAACGGGTCTCGCGCGGCGAGGCCCCTGGGAGAAAACTTTGAGCTGAGGAGCTACAAAGATGGCATTTACACCGCTTCATGATCGCGTGCTCGTGCGTCGCGTAGAAGGCGACGAGAAAACCAAGGGCGGTCTTATCATTCCCGATAGCGCCAAGGAAAAGCCTGCTGAAGGCGAGATCGTCGCTTGCGGCGAAGGTGCACGCAAGGACAGCGGCGAGCTGATCCCCATGGGCGTAAAGCCCGGCCAGACTGTTCTGTTTGGCAAGTGGTCCGGCACCGAAGTCAAGATCGACGGCGAAGACCTGCTGATCATGAAAGAATCCGACATTCTGGGCATCATTGCCTAACTCTGCCGCTGTCGCCCGGCACGCATGTGATCGTGCTGTCGCACAGATGAAACCATTCAAAATCAGGAGCTAATGACATGGCTGCTAAGGACGTCAAGTTTGACACCGATGCCCGCAATCGCATGCTCAAGGGTGTGAACATCCTTGCCAATGCGGTGAAAGTCACCCTCGGCCCCAAAGGTCGTAACGTGGTGATCGAGAAGAGCTTTGGTGCTCCCCGTATCACCAAGGACGGCGTGACCGTCGCCAAAGAGATCGAACTGGAAGACAAGTTCGAGAACATGGGCGCACAGATGGTCAAGGAAGTCGCTTCCCGTACCAACGATGAGGCCGGCGACGGCACCACCACTGCCACCGTGCTGGCCCAGGCCATCATCCGTGAAGGCATGAAGTCAGTTGCCGCTGGCATGAACCCGATGGACCTCAAGCGTGGCATCGACATGGCCGTGACCACCGTCATCGAAGCCATCAAAGCCGCTGCCCGCCCTGTCAACGACAGCGCAGAAGTCGCTCAGGTTGGCACTATCTCTGCAAACGGTGAGGCCGAAATCGGCCGTCAGATCGCCGAAGCGATGCAGAAGGTCGGCAACGAGGGTGTCATCACCGTCGAAGAGAACAAAGGCCTCGAGACCGAGACCGATGTCGTCGAAGGTATGCAGTTCGACCGTGGCTACCTGTCCCCCTACTTTGTCACCAACGCTGACAAGATGACCGTTGAGCTGGAAGACGCCATCATCCTGCTGCACGAGAAGAAGCTTTCTTCGCTGCAGCCGATGGTTCCCCTGCTCGAAGCCGTGATCCAGTCGGGCAAGCCCCTGCTGATCATCGCAGAAGACGTCGAAGGCGAGGCTCTGGCCACGCTGGTCGTCAACAAGCTGCGTGGCGGTCTGAAGATCTCGGCCGTCAAGGCACCGGGCTTTGGTGATCGTCGCAAGGCCATGCTGCAGGACATCGCGATCCTGACCGGCGGCCAGGTGATCTCGGAAGACCTGGGCATGAAGCTCGAGAACGTGACCATCGACATGCTGGGTTCTGCCAAGCGCGTGTCCATCTCCAAGGACGAAACCACAATCGTGGACGGCCATGGCGACAAGGCCGAGATCGAAGCCCGCGTGTCCCAGATCCGTGGTCAGATCGAAGAGACCTCGTCGGACTACGACCGTGAAAAGCTGCAAGAGCGTGTGGCCAAGCTGGCCGGCGGTGTTGCTGTCATCCGCGTTGGCGGCATGACCGAAGTCGAAGTGAAAGAGCGTAAGGACCGTGTCGACGACGCCCTGAACGCAACTCGCGCCGCTGTCCAAGAGGGCATCGTCGTTGGTGGTGGTGTTGCTCTGGTTCAGGCCGGCAAGAAGCTTGAAGGCCTGACTGGCGCCAACAGCGACCAGGATGCTGGTATCGCCATCGTGCGCCGTGCTCTGGAAGCTCCGCTGCGTCAGATCGCAGACAACGCAGGTGTCGACGGCTCCGTCGTTGCCGGCAAGATCCGCGAATCGTCCGACCTCTCGTTCGGCTTTAACGCCCAGACCGAAGAATATGGCGACATGTTCAAGTTCGGCGTTATCGACCCGGCCAAGGTCGTGCGGACCGCACTTCAGGATGCAGCTTCGGTTGCTTCGCTCCTGATCACCACAGAGGCCATGATTGCCGACAAGCCTTCGAAAGAAGGCGCTGGCGGCGGCATGCCCGACATGGGTGGCATGGGCGGCATGGGCGGCATGATGTAATCAGCCCCCAAGGCTACGAGATAGAGGGGTCCGGCTTAAGCTGGGCCCCTTTTTTGTTGCGGGTCCGCCTTTGATCAGGATGGACACCGTTCAGGCAGCGAACTGGGCAGATGACATCGGTTGGCTCCGCCAACGGCCCTTCCCGCCGGTATGATCCCGCCGCTCTTGCAATGGCGCAAGGAAGTCGCCAGCAAAGCGCATGCGTCTTCTCTTGCTTACCACACTGACAATGGTCGCTTTTGCCGCGAACTCGGTGCTGAACCGGCTCGCCGTCAACCAATACGCCACGGACCCCGCCGCTTTTGCGGTGATCCGGGTCGCGTCGGGGGTTGTTGTCCTTTGGGTGCTGATCCGCGCGCGGGGGCTTGGTTGGCCAGGAGGCAACCCTTTGCGAAGGGTCGGTGCTGCGGCGGCGCTTGCCCTTTACATGATTGGCTTTTCTCTTGCCTACCTTAGCCTTGATACCGGCGTCGGCGCCCTGATCCTGTTTGGTGGTGTGCAGATGACGATGTTTGGCGGTGCCGCCCTGTCGGGGGAGAGGGTCGGGCTGGCCCGGGGAATAGGCGCGCTTACGGCGCTTGTCGGCCTGGCTGTCCTTGTCTGGCCCTCGGCCGAGGTGGCCTTGCCACTAGAGGGCATTGTCCTGATGGCCATGGCGGCTGTTGGCTGGGGTGTCTATTCCCTCATGGGCCGATCCGAGGCGGTTCCTCTTGCCGCGACCGGGGCCAACTTTGTCCTTTGTCTGCCCATGGTGATCCCGCTTGCGTGGTTGGGAACCGGTGAGACGTCGTTGGCAGGCATTGCACTTGCCATCCTTGCTGGTGGTGTCACATCGGGTCTGGGCTATGCCCTTTGGTATGCGGTCGTCCCCGGGCTGGGCGCGACGCGGGCGGGCGTGGCGCAACTGAGCGTGCCCCTAATCGCGGCACTTGGCGGGCTGGTCTTTCTGGACGAGGCGCTGGGCTGGCGCTTTGGCGTAGCCGGCGTCCTGGTGTTAGGTGGGATCGGCCTGTCCCTTTGGCGACGGTAGAGCGCCCGACGCGTAAAGACCCTAGCGCATGATAGGTTCAAGGGGGTCATACAAGATGCCGCCCTCATCCCCCCAGGCCACGGTCGCAAGGCTGTCGGGTTTTACCGTCAATCCAGCCATCTCGGATCGGGTCACCCATCGCCGGTGGCTCACCACGCCTTCGGGATCGGTCCAGTCGCCATAGGGGTCTCCGGCGACAAGGGTGCAGCGAAAGTAGACGTCGACCTGGTGAAAGGTACCGCGCGGATCGTGAAACTCGTTCACGAGGCAGGGCAGGCCGACGGTGACGGTCAACCCCGCCTCCTCCATGACCTCGCGCCGCAGGTTGTCTGGCAGGCTGGAGTGTGGCTCAGCCCCGCCGCCGGGGGCGCACCACAGGTGATCGCGGCCCTTCCAGGCGTTGACCAGCAATAGCCTGTTATCCAGCAGGATGATGGCCCGGACGGCCAGACGGGGAGGGGGGCGCGGCGACATGATCGGCTGACTTTGGCCACCATTGCGGCCCGGCGCAAGGTCAGATGAAACCGGTCCTGTGCCTTTGGCCCCAATGTGCTAGGTCAGAGGGTATGCGCTTCATGACTACGCTCCTATTCGCCGTCGCTCTTGTTCCCGGTCCAAGCCGGGCGGAGGACTGCGTTGTTCTGCTTCATGGCCTAGCCCGAAGCGAGTATTCTCTGACGCCGATGTCCGAATACCTTGAGGCCGAGGGCTATCTGACCGTCAATCGGGGCTATCCCTCCACCACACTGACCATCGAAACGCTGGTGGAAGAGTACGTGCGGGGCGATGTAGAGGCCTGCGGTGACCGTCGGGTGCATTTCGTCACCCATTCGATGGGTGGCATCCTGTTGCGGGCCTGGCTTACCCGGCACAGGCCAGCCAAGATGGGACGCGTCGTCATGATGGCCCCCCCGAATGGCGGGTCCGAGCTTGTCGATATCTTTGGTGATTTTGAGCCGTTTCAGTGGATCAACGGTCCGGCAGGCCTCGAGCTTGGGACCGGTCCAGACAGTGTGCCCAGCCAACTCCCCCTTCCGGTCTACGAGATCGGGATCATCGCCGGGACCGGTTCGCTGAACCCGGTCTATTCGGCGCTGATTGAAGGCCCGGACGACGGCAAGGTATCGGTCGCCTCGACCCGCCTTGAAGGCATGACCGATCACATGGTTCTGCCAGTCAGCCATACCTTTATGATGAACAATCCGCTTGTCATGGCCGAGGTCGCCGCGTTCCTTCGGGACGGTGCGTTCGACCGGGATCTGACGCTTGGCGATATTCTGCTTGGGCGGGACTAGGGCGGCCCGTCAGCCTGCCGGGCCGACGATCCGGTTGACGTGGCCCATCTTGCGGCCGGGTTTCACCTCGGCCTTGCCGTAAAGATGGATGGCAACCCCGGCGCCGGACAGTTCTGACAGCCGGTCCATGTCGTCCCCGATCAAGTTTTCCATGACCACGTCGCTGTGGCGGCTTCCATCACCAAGGGGCCAGCCCGCGACGGCGCGGATATGCTGTTCAAACTGGTCAATCAGGCAGCCATCTTGCGTCCAGTGGCCCGAGTTATGGACGCGGGGCGCGATTTCGTTGACCACAAGCCCCTCCGGGGTCACGAACAGCTCCACCCCCAGCACGCCAATATAGTCGAGAGCGGTCATGATGCGGGCAGCAATCAGGATGGCGTCGGTCCGCTGGGTTGGACTTAGCTTGGCCGGGACGGTGGTTGTGCGCAGGATACCGTTCTCGTGTACGTTCTCACCCGGATCAAAGCAGGCGACGGCCCCATCCGCGCTACGGGCACCGATGACCGAGACTTCGTGGCTGAAGGTGACAAAGCCTTCAAGGATACCAGGGGCGCCCTGCATGGATGCAAGCGCGTCTGGGCCGTCGGCGGGGCCCATGATCCGGGCCTGACCTTTGCCATCATAGCCCATCTGGCGGGTCTTGAGGATTGCGGGCGTTCCGATCCTGGTCAGTGCCTCGTCCAGTTCGTCCTTGGTCTGGACGGCCGCGAATGGGGCAGTTGTCAGACCCAGGTCCTGCAGAAATGTCTTTTCCGTCAAGCGGTCTTGCGATGTGGCAAGCGCCACCCGGCCGGGACGGATCCGGCACAAGGCCTCGATCGCGTCAAGGGCGGCGGTCGGGACATTCTCAAACTCATAAGTCACGACATCGACGGACCGGGCAAATGCGGTCAGCACATCTGTGTCATCGTAGCTGGCTGTCGTCGTGGTCTGTGCCACCTCGGATGCCGGGCAGTTTGCACCCGGCTCAAAGATATGGACATGCAGTCCAAGCCGGCTGGCCGCGACCGCCAGCATCCGGCCCAGCTGGCCGCCACCCAGAATGCCGATTGTCTGACCGGGGCGGAGTGGATCAGTCATCGGTAGGGCTTTCGGGAATAGAGGCGGCCAATGCTGCCCGCCATGCATCCAGACGCTCGGCCAGGGCCGGATCGTTCAGGGCAAGAATGCCAGCCGCCATTAGGCCCGCATTCGCAGCGCCGCCAATGGCCATGGTCGCGACGGGAAAGCCGCGCGGCATCTGAACGATGGAATAAAGCGAATCAACTCCCTTCAGCGCTCGGGTCTGAACCGGCACCCCAACGACGGGCACGCGGGTCTTGGACGCGACCATGCCGGGCAGGTGGGCGGCGCCACCGGCTCCGGCGATAATCACCTGCAAGCCGCGGTCGACCGCCGTCTTGCTGTAATCCCACAACCGATCCGGTGTGCGATGCGCCGAAACGATCCTGGCCTCATAGGGCACCCCAAGCTCGTCCAGAATAACCGCTGCTTCGCGCATGGTCGGCCAGTCGGACTGGCTGCCCATTATGATGCCGACCAAGATATCCGCCATGACCAATCCTTTGGGGGCTTGAAAACCGAAGGCGCACTATAGCGGGGGGGCGGTTGGGTGCAATTGCCGAAACGGGCCAAACTAGGCGATAATGTCAGGCAGGATCCGATCTTCCAGCTGGGCGATCTGGTCCTTATAGGCCAGTTTCTGCTTTTTCAGGCGACGGATCATAAGCATGTCAGTCGACCCTCGTTCTTGCAGGGCGTGGATCGCTTCGTCCAGGTCGCGGTGCTCGCGTTTGAGAACGGCCAGTTTGACCCTCAGAACCTCAAGCTGTTCCATCTTCGCCGATGTGTTCATCTTTTCCGCATTCCCTAGCGTCTTCCTTGGGCGACGGCTTTGTCGTCGCTTCAGATAGTATCCGTCGCCCTGATCACAATGTCCAACCTCTTGCGCGGCGAAGGTTGCCACACCATATTTAAGCGAGAGGAGTTGCTGCAGCATAGTGGGGCTCGCTCTGACGGTCGCTTGAAGAGGACATGTCGTATGACGAAATTGACGTTGGGGACCCACCCCTTCCTTTTGGGGTTCGAACAGCTGGAACGCCTGGTTGAGCGGACTGCGAAATCTGGAAATGATGGGTATCCGCCCTATAATATCGAGCAGACGTCCGAGACGTCTTATCGGATTACTCTGGCAGTTGCCGGGTTTGCCGAGGAAGAGCTGGCTATCACGGTCGAGGATTCAAGCCTCGTTATTCGTGGGCGCCAGATCGAGGACCTTGAAGGACGCGTGTTTCTTCACCGCGGTATCGCAGCGCGTCAGTTTCAGCGCAGCTTTGTCCTGGCAGATGGAGTCGATGTGGGTGAGGCGGTTCTTCAGAACGGCCTCCTGCATGTCGATTTGACACGTCAGGTGGCGGAAAGCGTCGTCCAGACCATCAAGATCAACAGGAGTGTGACGTCATGAATAGCAAAGTTAATCTCGAGAACCTGGGTGCGAAGGCCGTCTATGTGAAGGCCGTTGCCGTGGCAGAACTGCCCGAAGCCGTGCGTGAACAGGCTGGCGAACTCACCACCATTTTTGCCGTCCACAATGCCAAAGGCGAACAGCTGGCGCTGGTGGCGAACCGCGCGATGGCGTTCGAGCTTGCCCGCAAGAATGACATGCGTCCCTACACTGTCCACTGACAGGACGATCCAAAAGCAAAGGGCTGCCGTTGAAGGCAGCCCCATGAAGTTCAATTGACTGGCTGTGTCGACGGATCACAGCCCGATCAAGGCCTTAGCCCTTGATAAGTCCCATGCTTTCCAGTTTCAGGATCACCTGATGGGCACAGTTGTCCACATCTGATGTCTCAGTCTCAATCCGGAGCTCTGGGTTTTCGGGCACATCATAGGGGTCCGAGATTCCGGTGAATTCCTTGATCTTTCCTTCACGGGCCAGCTTGTAGAGACCTTTGCGGTCCCGCCGTTCGCATTCTTCGATCGACGTTGCGACGTGGACTTCTAGGAAGGCGCCAAACTGCTCGATGTCCTCGCGCACCGCACGACGGGTCGTGGCATAGGGCGCGATTGGCGCGCAAATCGCGATGCCGCCGTTCTTGGTGATTTCGCTGGCCACATAGCCGATGCGGCGGATGTTCAGGTCGCGGTGCTCTTTCGAGAACCCAAGCTCTGAGGACAGGTTCTTGCGGACCAGGTCGCCGTCAAGCAGCGTGACCGGGCGGCCGCCCATCTCCATCAGTTTGACCATCAGTGCGTTGGCGATCGTGGATTTGCCCGAGCCGGAGAAACCGGTGAAGAACACTGTAAAGCCCTGCGCCGCGCGGGGCGGCTTGGTGC
Source organism: uncultured Paracoccaceae bacterium (assembly GCA_937916485.1). Next base: position 37,216 of record CALFSV010000068.1, read on the forward strand.
GGCGCAATTCTGCGACGACCTGAGGGAAAGAGAACCACGCGGGGATCTCAAGCCCTTCGGACAGGCGGCGGCGCAGCTCGGTTCCCGAGATGTTGAGAATCGTGACGTTTTCACGGTCTTCGATCTCGTCTGCGGGTTCGTATTGGGCACGCTCCTGCACATAGACCATGTGTTTGAAGTCGACCATTTCGATGCCCATTTCCTCCTGGTGTTCCCGGAAGAGGTCCTGCGCATCATAGGGGCCGTAAAAATCTTCGCCCTTTGAGTTGTTGCCGGGGCCCGCATGATCGCGACCGACAATGAAATGGGTGCAGCCGTGGTTCTTGCGGATCAGGCCGTGCCACACTGCTTCACGAGGACCGGCCATACGCATAGCCAGGTTCAGCAGGCTCATGGTTGTCGTGGAGGCGGGGTACTGATCCAGCACGGCCTCGTAGCAACGAACGCGGGTAAAATGGTCGACATCGCCCGGCTTGGTCAGGCCGACAACGGGATGGATCAGAAGGTTGGCTTGGGCCTCCTTCGCGGCGCGGAAGGTCAGTTCCTGGTGCGCACGGTGCAGCGGGTTGCGGGTTTGGAAGGCCACGACCTTGCGCCAGCCAACCTTGCGGAAGAACGCCCGCAATTCGTTGGGGGTGTCGCGACGTGCGCGGAAATCGTAGTGCACCGGCTGCTGGATGCCGGTCACTGGGCCGCCAAGATAGACCTTACCGGCAGTGTTGTGCAGGTAGTTGACAGCCGGGTGGGCGCTGTCGTCGGCACCAAAGACCATCTCGGCCTCGCGGGCCTTATTGGGCACCCATTTGTCGGTGACGGTCATGGTCGCAAGGATCACACCTTCCTGATCCCGCAGCGCGATGTCCTGACCCAGTTCGATCTTGTCGGCAAAGGCCTCTGACACATCAAGGTTGATCGGGATCGGCCAAAGCGCCCCATCGGCCAGACGCATCGTCTCGACGACACTGTTGTAATCCGCCTCGGACAGGAACCCTTTGAGCGGATTGAAACCACCATTCATCAGCAGTTCCAGATCGCAGATTTGGCGCGGCGTCAGATCGTGGCTTGTCAACGACGCTGCTTCCATCTTGAGCTTGTGAGCGCTGTCATATGAGACGTACAGCTCAGGGATTGGGGCGAGGTTCATGACCATGGATTCAACTCGATTCCTTACAAAATGCGGACGGAGTGCGTGCAGCGACAAAAAGCCGCCGGGCGCGGCCTCGTTAAACCCTTCGCAAAGCGAACGGCAAGCAACTTATGGTGCTTTCCGCCGGTGCATTGGCGATATTCACACAGTGCATAGCTTGTCCCAGAGGCCGGTGTGTGCCTTTGGCCTAAGCTTCGCTATGGGCTGGCACGCCGCTCGATGAGGCCGCGTCGGCGTCGGAGGTCCCGTGTTCCGCCAGAAACCGCTCTACATCCAGCGCGGCCATACAGCCCATTCCAGCACTTGTTACGGCCTGTCGGTAAATGTGATCGGTCAGGTCGCCGGCGGCAAAGACCCCCGGGATTGAGGTTCGGGTCGTGCCCGGCTCTACCACCACATAGCCACCGTTGTGCGTTTCCAGCACGTCTTTCAACAACTCGGATGCCGGGGCATGACCGATGGCAACAAACACGCCTTTGGCTGGGATCTCGGTCAGGGCGCCGGTCTTTGTGTGGCGAACGACGACGCTTTCGACGCCAAGCGGGCTGTCTGCGCCCTTGACCTCTTCAACCTGTTGGAACCAAAGCGTCTCGATCTTGGGGTGCTTGAACAGGCGGTCCTGAAGGATGCGTTCGGCGCGCAATTCGTCGCGACGGTGAACCAGCGTCACCTTGGAGGCAAAGTTGGTCAGGAAAAGCGCCTCTTCCACGGCAGTGTTCCCACCCCCGACGACCACGATCTCCTGTCCCCTGTAGAAAAAGCCATCGCAAGTCGCACAGGCAGAGACGCCAAAGCCCTTGAACTTTTCCTCGGATGGCAGGCCAAGCCATTTGGCCCGTGCGCCTGTCGCCAGAATGATGGCATCGGCGGTCCAGACGGTCTTGCTGTCGGTTTGGGCGGTAAAGGGCCGCTTGCTCAGATCAAGCGAGGTGACGATGTCCCCCACGATCTCGCATCCCATCGCCCTTGCATGGGCTTCCATCCGGACCATCAGATCGGGTCCCTGGACTTCGGTGTCTCCTGGCCAGTTCTCGACCTCGGTCGTGGTGGTCAGCTGGCCGCCGGGCTCTAGCCCCTGTATCAGCACCGGGGACAGCATGGCGCGGGCCGCATAGACCCCGGCCGTGTATCCGGCAGGGCCGGACCCAACGATCAGCACCTTGGTGTGGCGATGTTCTGTCATGATCCTGATGTCCCCTTTGGTGTCGTTGCCTAGTCGATATAGACCTCTGGGCAGGACAGTAAAAGGCTTGGTCTGGGGCAGGGGGCCGGACGAATGCAACAAAATGTGGCAGACTAAGGATGTTGCGCGAGATTGAAACAATGTTGCGCTTGAAGGGCTCTTGCCGTAGTCTTTGCCAAAATAAACATAGGGAGGCCCCATGCCTGGGTCAAAGTTGGACGATATCGACCGCATGATCCTGGCCGAGCTTCAGGCCGACGGCCGCATGACGAACGTAGAGTTGGCCAAGCGGGTTGGCATTTCCGCGCCACCCTGCCTTCGCAGGGTGCGGACGTTGGAAGAGCAGGGGTATATTCGCGGCTATCACGCCGACATCGACCCCAGGGAGCTAGGGTTTGAAGTCCAGGTCTTTGCCATGGTCGGACTGGTCAGTCAGGCCGAGGTCGATCTGTCAGCCTTTGAGGAAAAGTGCCGGGGCTGGCCGCTGGTCCGGGAATGTCACATGCTGAACGGCGAGGTCGACTTTATCCTCAAATGTGTGGCCCCTGACCTGCGCAGCTTTCAGACCTTCCTGACAGAAAGCCTGACGGCAGCCCCGAATGTTGCCAGCGTCAAGACGAGCCTTGTCATCCGGGGGGCCAAGGACGAGCCCGGCGTGCCCTTCGATGTTCTCGAAGAGCGGCTGGCACGCCAGGCCTGAGGCAAATCAGGCTCAGCTCAGGCGACGTCGAACAGATCCAGATCGTTCAGGCGCAGGCGCGGCATGAGTGGCGCGCCAAAATCTTCGAGCGTGCGGATATGCGGGAAGCAAGACAGGAAGAGGTCGAGCATCTCTCCGCGCAGGTTCACCAGGTGGGCTGGGCCGGGGTGGTAGCTTTCGACTTCGACGCCGTTTGCGACCAGCTTGTGCGGCTTGGCCAGGCCAAGGTGGTACACCTGAACCGAAGTGGGAGGTGTCAGGGCCACAATGTTGACCCCGTCAATAAAGTCGCGTGCCGGGATTGCAGCAACGTCGTGACCGGTCAGCACCTTGATGCCGGGCGCACGATGGGCAAGGCGGGCACGCGGCCCCAAGACCAGATCGGGCATCGGCCGGGCGATGCCCAGCGAATCCGCGGCAATGCGGGTCAATTGTCCCATGGCCGGGTCCTGATTCTTGGCATGTGACGAAAGAACCGTTGCGCCACGCCAAAGCAGGGTTTGCATCCCCCCGTCGACGGTGCGGATCTTCATCCCGGGCCACAGGTCTTCGACCGCGACTTCACCATGATCAGTGGGCAATAGTGTGCCACGCGCAAAGGCTGCAAAGGCATCTTCAAACACCGGGATCGCCGGAACAATTCGCGTGAAATCCACGATGTCATTGGGGTGAGTAGGCGACAGGTGGACAATCTCGACCTTGCGCATGAGAGGCATCACACGCTGAGATCGTCCATCTGACTGGGTGAGCCGACCTGAGGAAGTCGGACCTGGATCTTGGGTCACCACCAGATCGGTGGCGGGTCTATGGGGCTTGAGCATGCGGCGCACCTATTGGTTTGTCACATCATCTGTCGGCCCCACCGACAACATATGAAGTAAGTTGTTGTTGAACTGAACATGCGTCCAGCACCGCGATAAAGTCAAAAACTTTGGGGGATCCGGCTTTGAACCATGTCTAATATATGCCTGGGGCAAGGATTGTTTACGAGACTTTCAGGAATCCTGCCACAATTCGATTCGGGACATTTTGAGGCTGAACTGCCCAAAAAGGAAAAGCCGCCCGGGCACTACGCTGGGCGGCTTGAGTACTGAGTTTGGAATGATCGGGAGGCGGCCCAAGAGAGCCGCCGCTGATCAGGCGGACTTTTGCGGGCGCGTCTCGGTTTCATTGGCCTTGCGCTTGGCAATCATGGCCTTGCGGGGGGCACCGCGTTCCCATGGCATGCGGGTCTGACAGGCCGCAGCCTCTGCAATCATGCGTTTGGTCCAGCGTTTCTCAGTCGACATCTGCGTCTCCTATGCAATCTTGGTCTGGCCCGGTGGTGCGGGTTTGAAGACATCTTGGCCCAGCTGTACGGCAGCAGTTTGGCGGGGGCGGGGCTTATTTCGCAGCGCAGGCATGTGGATTGTGGCGAGGGTGTTGTTTTGACAATGCCAGGAATGTCCTTGGGAACTAGGCCATTGTTTCTCTTTTGGGTACGATAGCAGCATGGCCCCCGTCAGGGCGTGTCACGCCCGGGTCCCGAAGCTGTCACACTCTCAAAGGCGAATAGCGGCAATCAGCCGACCGTAGTCGGCCTCTTGGGCATGTGTGGTCCTGCGATAACTGAAGAATCGGTCGGGATCCGAATAGGTGCAGTTCCGCGTCCATTCCGCCTCTGCAACCCCGGCGGCGCGCAGGCGCCACAGGATGTAGCCGGGCAGGTCGAATTGAAGGCGGTCAGCCGCCCCTTGGGCGAAGAAGCGACCAGCCTCAGCGTCGTCCGCCAGAAAGGCATCAAGGAACTCTGGCCCGACTTCATAGGCCTTCTGGCTGATGGTCGGACCAAGGACGGCGCGGATAAGCGAACGCTCTGCCCCCAGAGCCGTCATCGCATCGAGGGTAGCGTCGAGGATTCCGCCCAGCGACCCTTTCCATCCTGCATGGCAGGCGCCAATGACGCCGGCCACTGCGTCCGCGAACAGGACTGGCCCGCAATCTGCGGTCAGAACGGACAAGGCAAGGCCAGGTGTCGCCGTGACGATCCCGTCTGCCTTGACCAGAGCAGATGGCCGGCCCGTCAACGTCACGACATCGGCGGAATGAACCTGGTGAACACCACAAAGGAGGGCCTCGTCCACGTCGAGTGCGGCCGCCACCCGGGCGCGGTTGATCGCAATCGCCTCTTTCTGGTCCGAACTGCCATAGCCACAGTTCAATCCGGCAAAGACGCCCGATGACGCTCCCCCGGCCCGCCCGAAGAACCCGTGGCGCACAGGGGCAAGGATGTCCGAAGTGATGATGTCGAGGGTCATGCCTCAAGTCCCGGTGGCGTCGACGAGCCCTCAGGATAAAGGCTCATTACCTTGAACAGCAGACCCATCTCATCCGCGTGGGTCAAGCGCTGATAGCCCGCAATATGCGCGGCAAGGCGTGCATCGGACAGATTGCGGGCAAGTGCCTCTGCCCGGGCACTGATTCCAAGCCGTTCAAGGAACAGGCCCTGGGGGCACAGGCGGCTATGGCGGGCCGGGGCGGCAGCCTTGGCAATGGCCTCAAAGTCGACATGGGCCGTAAGGTCGGCTGACCCCGGCGCTTCCAGCGGGTCGGCGGGCTCATGGCCACGGAGGGCCTGAAAGGTGTCGCCCAGACTTCGCCAGTCCCCATAGTCGATAATTAGGGCCAGGCCGCCATGCGCGACAAGTCGAGTCCCAATTGTTGCTGCAATCGCGGTCGCCGGTGCACAGGTCTCAACCATATCCCCGTCCGCGGTGTCCTCCAGACGATGGACAAGAGCGGTCAGGGGGGACATCGCTGTTTGGCCAAAGCCAAGTTTGCCGTCCGGCATCAGCCCCACAACGCGTTCTCGCCAGCCGGGCCCGTCCCGCAGGAATTGGCGAATCGGCAATGCATCAAAGAACTCATTGGCAACCAGGAACAGTGGCGCGGGCGGCAACTCGGCCACTGTGTCGTACCACCGGGCGTCGGGAAAGTGCTTGGCCTGCACAGCGCGCAAGACGGGCGAGGCCTCGACAAGGCAGATGCGGGCAGCCGCGTGGAACCCCGGCACACCGGCTGTCGCCCGCCACAGGTCGGCCATCAGCGTCCCTCGGCCCGGCCCCAGTTCCGCCAGCACAAACGGGTCGGGGCGCCCCTGATCGAGCCAGGCTTGGGCCAGGCACAGGCCAATCAACTCGCCGAACATCTGGCTGATTTCAGGGGCGGTGATGAAATCGCCCGCTGCCCCCAGAGGGTCGCGAGTGGTGTAATAGCCCATCGTCGGATGCAGCAGGCACTCGGCCATATACTCGGCCAGTGTCAGCGGTCCGGTCTGGGCGATCCGGCGGCCGATATGGGCGGCCAGAGGGGTCACGCTGCTCTGCGACGGGCCCAAAGGATCAACCACAGCCCTGCCGCGATCATGGGCAAGGTCAGGGTCTGGCCCATGGTCAGGCCCCAGCCGTTGACGTGGAAGGCCAGCCCAAGCGGATTGCCGGGGGACACGAACTGTGCGTCAGGCTGGCGCACGAACTCCACAAGAAAGCGGGACAGGCCATAACCGGCTAGAAAGACGCCTGACATGGCCCACGGGGCCCGGAGCGCTCCCCCACGGAACGCCAGCCAGCATAGCATGATCAACAAGAGCAGACCTTCCAGGGCCGCCTCGTACAACTGCGATGGATGGCGGGCGCAAAGGGTTGTTGCCGTGGCACAGGCCTGGGCGGCCTCGCCCGGAAAGATGACCCCCCAAGGCAGGTCGGTGGGGCGGCCCCACAGCTCTGCATTGATGAAATTGGCGATGCGGCCCAGCAGGATAGCAGGAGGGGAGGCCAGGGCAATCGTGTCGGCCGCCGATCCCAGGGGAATGGCGTGACGACGGCTAAACACGACGATAGCTAGGGCGACGCCGATAAATCCGCCATGGAACGACATCCCGCCCTGCCACAGGATCGGGATCTCAAGCGGATGTGCCAGGTAGTAGGCGGGCTGATAGAACAGCACATATCCAAGCCGCCCACCGCCTATGATACCCAGCACGATCCAGGTCAGCAGGTTCTCGAGCACCTCGGGAGTCATCGGAGGTGTAGCCCCGCGCCAGAGGGCGGGACGACGCAAGGCTGCCACCGCAATGCGCCAGCCGATAAGGATGCCCACGATATAGGCCATCGCATACCAACGCAGGGCCACCTCGATCCCGAAGACCGAGAACGAGACGATCTCCGGAGAGAGATTGGGAAATGGAATTCCGGTCTGCATGGGTCCGTTCCTTGATCTGTGCTGCCTGCGAAGTCAACTGGCCGCACCCGTCTTGTGACCGCGCCCATGGCACGCCATATAGAAGGTCAGGATCACCGGAGGCTGACATGCAGACCAAATCCAAGATATTTGACGACCTGAGCCAGTTGATGACCAACGCCATGGGCGTTGCGCAAGGGGCAAAGGACGAGGCCAATACCGCCATGAAATCCCTCATGGACCGCTGGCTAGCCGATCGCGACTTCGTCACCCGCGAAGAGTTCGACGCAGTCCGGGCCATGGCCCAAAAAGCCCGGGAAGAAAACGCAAGCCTTCTGGCCCGCATTGAGGCCCTCGAAACCAAAGGCTGACCCAACACGGCGGCGCAAGCGCCATATGCCTGCCGGCGGTTTCTTTGGATTGAAAATATCCCGGGGGAACGCCGCAGGCGTGGGGGCAGAGCCCCCCAGGTCACGATTTGAATTTCCAAAGCGACAAGAGGCTAGTCGCGCAGATCAAAACTCCGCGAGGTAGGCGGCCAGGATATCCCGTGCAGCCTCAAGGTCGGTCTTGTGGATCATCTCGGTCACAGTGTGGATGTATCGGGTGCCCACGACGATGCCGATAGCCCTTGCCCCTGCAGCGGCTTGCTGAGCCGCAGCGCCATCCTGACCGCCAGCGGCCAGCATGGTGCGCTGGTAGGGGATCTTCTTGCGCAGGGCCAGGGCTTCGAACTCGGCCACGAGGGCCGTATCGGCGATGAATGAACTGTCGCGGACATGCAGGCCAAACCCATCGCCTTGCCGCGTGGTGCGGCTTTGCTCAGGCACGCCGGGAGTGTCGCAGGACAGGGTGACGTCGACGCCGATCCCGATATCGGGCTTGATCTTGTAGGCCGCCGTGCGCGCGCCCCGCAGGCCGACTTCTTCCTGGCAGGTAAAGGCAACATGAATCTCGGCGCCGCGGCCCTTCTTGCCCAGCGCCCGCATCGCCTCGATCCCCAACCAGCAGGCCACACGATTGTCGAGCGCCTTGGACACCACCTTGTCCCCGATCTCGATGAAGGGCTCGTCCATGACGACATAGTCGCCGATCTTCACGTGATCGGCCGTGCGCTTGCCCAGGCCAAGGTCGATGACAAAGTCGCCAACCTCAGGGACCTTCTTGCGATCCTCGGGCGAGGAGATGTGGATCGGCTTGCCGCCCGGGTTCATCACCCCCTTCAGATCCCCCTGCTCGGTGCAGACCAGGACCCGCCGGGAAAACAGGTTGCGGGGGTCGAAACCGCCGACCGGCTGGACATAGATAAAGCCGGCCTCGGTGATATGGCTGACCAGAAAGCCGATCTCGTCCATGTGACACAGCAGCATGATGCGCGGGGCATCCTTCGCCTTCTTGCCCGCATCGCGACGGCACAGCAGCGATCCCATCGGATCGGTCTCGACCACATCAAAGAGGCCCTTGATCTCTTCGGTTATCAGGGCGCGGACCCGACCTTCATGGCCGGGGACGCCGGGGGTCTCACACAGTCGTTTGAGCAAGTCGAGATTGAGGGAAGAAGACATCGGGAAAACCTTTCGCTAACTCATTCAGTCTGGGCCGGTGTCACGAGGCTTGCAATGGGGAGAGGACAGACTGTTACGTCTTCGTTATCGCAACGTCATCTTGCCGGCCATTTCCTCGGGTTTGGACTGCCTTTTTTGGCGCAGGCCCGGCTTATCCCCAAAAAAGCGCTTTACAGGAGTCGGTCCAAGGCCCCACCATATGTCGTAGGGGCGGAAAACAAATCACACCGCTACTAGAGCAGGCATCTAGCGATTGGGGCTTTGACAGGCCCCGACGCCAAAACCAACGAGGCAGCCCATGGCATTGTCCGAGCAGTTTTTCGAAGCCGACGACCTACACCCCATCGATCTCGTCGAACATATCGCGGAACACCACGATTGGGAATTTGATCGGATCGCGGATGATCAGATTGCCATGGCCGTCGAAGGCCAGTGGAAGACCTATTCTGTGACGCTGGCATGGTCCGCCTATGATGAGACCCTGCGACTTATCTGCACCTTCGAGATGGAGCCGCCCGAAGAGCGCATGGGGGCGGTCTACGAAATCCTGAACGGCATCAATGACATGTGCTGGGCGGGGTCGTTCACATGGTGGGCTGAGCAGAAGATGATGGTCTATCGGTACGGACTTGTCCTGGCAGGAGACCAGATCGCGGGACCGGAACAGATTGACACCATGATCAATGTGGCAGTGCAAAGTTGCGAACGGTTCTATCCCGCTTTCCAGCTCGTCACCTGGGCCAATCGAGCACCCGCAGACGCGCTGCAAATCGCCATGGCGGAGGCCTACGGGCGGGCCTGACGTAAGGTGGGTTTAAACCCACCTTACCTGAGCGTCAGTCCTCGTGCCATCGAACGACAAAACGTGAGATGCGTTGTAAGGTGGGTTTGAACCCACCTTACCTTGAAGCCCGACCGCCACGGTCGTAAACCTGATCTTGATGTGGCGGAGGATCATATGAAATTGAACGATGTGACAGAACGGGGCCTTGTGCTTCTGGGCTGTGGCAAGATGGGCTCGGCTATGCTGGCAGGGTGGTTGTCAGGTGGCATACCGCCTGCTTCGGTTTGGGTGATCGACCCGAATCCTTCGGACTGGCTGCAATCAACAGGCGTCCATCTTAACGTGGCGCTGCCAAAGACTCCTGCGGTTGCGCTTATCGCGGTCAAGCCGCAAATGATGGGATCGGCACTCCCCGCCCTCCAGGCGCTGGGCGATGGCGAAACGTTGTTCCTGTCGGTCGCTGCGGGCACCCTGATTGCCTCCTACGAAGCGGTCCTGGGCGCAACCAGTCCAATCATTCGCGCCATGCCCAACACGCCCGCTGCGATTGCCAAAGGGATCACCGCCCTCATCGGCAACGCCGTCGTGACAGAAGTGCAGATGGAACTTGCCGAAAGTCTTTTGCAGGCCGTTGGTCAGACCGTCCGCCTGGAGACCGAAGCCCAGATGGATGCCGTCACGGCCCTTTCAGGCTCTGGTCCCGCCTATGTCTTTCATCTGATAGAGACCATGGCGGCGGCCGGTGTCGCCCAAGGGCTTTCGCCTGACCTTGCCATGGTCCTGGCCAAGGCCACGGTCAGTGGGGCGGGACAACTGGCAGAAGCCGCCGATGAGGGTCCCGCCCAATTGCGGGTCAATGTCACATCGCCCAACGGCACAACACAGGCAGCGCTCGAGGTCCTGATGGACCCCTTGACAGGCTTCCCAGCCCTGCTTGACCGTGCCATAGCCGCTGCCGCCAGCCGATCGAAGGAACTGTCGAATGGCTGAGATTTCCTTTGATGATTTCCTTAAGGTCGATGTCCGAGTTGGTGTCGTCCTGAGGGCCGAGCCCTATCCTGAGGCGCGCAAACCGGCGATCAAGCTTTGGATCGACTTTGGCGATGAAATCGGTGAACGGCAGTCCTCGGCGCAGATCACTGCGCACTATGCGGCCGAGGCTCTGATCGGGAAACAGGTCCTTGCCGTTGTCAACTTTCCGCCCCGCCAGATCGGCAAATTCATGAGCCAGGTTCTCGTTCTGGGTCTGCCGGATGAGGCAGGGAACATCGTCCTTATCGGGCCCGACCAGCCCGTCCCAACCGGAGGCCGCCTGCATTGAATCGATTGCTGATCACCCGGACCTTGCCGGACGACAACCATGCCTTTGCCAAGGCGCATTTCGACACCACCCTGCGGGACGCGGATCGCGGCCTGACCGAGGAGGAGGCGGCCGAAGCATTGCGCCAGTATGACGCTATCCTGCCCACCCTTGGTGATCGGTTCACCGCCGGGGCCTTTGCTGCCGCCGGAGCGGATCTGCGCTGCCGGATCCTCGCCAACTTTGGCGTTGGCTACAACCATATCGACGTCGCGGCCGCCAAGGCCGCTGGGGTCAAAGTGTCGAACACCCCCGATACGGTGACCGATGCCACCGCTGACATCGGTATGACCCTGATCCTCGCCACCTGTCGCCGGGCGGGCGAGGGGGAGAGGTTGGTCCGAACCGGGACCTGGGATGGCTGGTCACCGACCCAGATGCTGGGCACTCATGTGACGGGCAAGACGGTCGGCATCGTCGGCATGGGCCGTATCGGTCAGGCTGTCGCGCACCGCTGCCACTTTGGCTTCAACATGCCTGTCCTGTTTTACAACCGCTCGCCCAAGGGGACCCATGTGCCTGCCTTGCAGGTGGATTCTCTGGATGAGCTGATGCGCACTTCGGACATCATCGTGGTCACCGTTCCGGCCAGCGCCGAGACCCGCAACATGATTGACGCCGCTGCCATTGCGGCGATGAAGCCGACTGGCATCCTGATCAATATCGCCCGCGGCGATGTTGTGGATGAACCTGCCTTGATCGCGGCACTGACGGATCGGCGGATTGCCGGGGCGGGCCTTGATGTCTACGCGGCCGAGCCTTTCGTGCCAGAGGCCCTCCGCCATCTTGAGAATGTGGTCCTGCTGCCGCATCTGGGAACTGCCGCCCTCGAAGTGCGGACGGCGATGGGGCAAATGGCGCTGAACAACATCATGGCCTGGGCTGCGGGCGACACCCCGCCACAAGAGGTCTGCTAAAAACCCTGTGTCTGGGGCTTTGGCCCCAGACCGGACTTTAGCCTGCGTTCTGGCCCTGCCCAACCGCCTCGCGCCAATGCCGGCGGCAGAGCGAGACGTAGCGTTCGTTCCCGCCGATGGCCACCTGATCACCCGAGGTCAGGACAGTGCCGTCCGGGGCCTTGCGCACCACCATCGTGGCCTTTTTTCCGCAATGGCAGATCGTCCGCACCTCGCGCATTTCGTCCGCGATGGCCAAGAGCGCGGCAGAGCCGGGAAACAGCTCTCCCATGAAGTCGACCCTGAGCCCAAAGCACATCACAGGCACGCCAAGGTCATCCACCGCCCGCGCCAGTTGCCAGACCTGTTCAGGTTCCAAAAACTGAGCCTCGTCCAAAAAGACGCAGCTGCAAGGACCCTCCTGAAGCCGTCTGGAAATCATGTCGAAAAGGTCGTCGCCCGGCGCATAGGTGTCAGCGTCAGCCCCTATGCCGATCCGGCTTTCGATGCGCCCCTGACCGGCCCGATTGTCCAGCCGGGCAGTCATCAGGTAGGTCTGCATCCCCCGTTCGATATAGTTGTGGGACGCCTGCAAGAGCACGGTCGATTTGCCCGCGTTCATGGTGGAGTAGCTGAAGTAAAGTTTGGCCATGGGCAGAGGGTTACCCTTGAGACTGGGCGCCCGACAAGAGGGCACGTTTGGTTGGCGTCAGGGCGAGACGTTGGGCGGGTTGGGGCGACCGAACGAGGCGACAGGCCGAAAACATCTTCCGGTCGTCCCCTCGCCCCGTCTGTCTACCGGTCAAGCCTGAAGCGACCTTACCCCAAGGTCGCCTTCTTCCCGCGCCTGGATGGCCAGGGCGGCGGCGTGGCTGGCGGCGGCGGTCGTGAAATACGGGATCTTGTCGTATAGCGCGACGGCCCGGATCTCGCGGCTGTCCTCAACCGCCTGCGCCCCTTCGGTGGTGTTGAACACCAGGGCGACATGGCCGTCCTTGAGGCGGTCCACGATGGTCAGGCCACCTTCGTAGACCTTGTTCACCGTCTCACAGGGGACATCGTGCTGTTCAAGCCAAGCAGCGGTGCCGCGGGTCGCCAGAAACTCGAACCCGAGGGACAAAAGGATCTGCGCGGCTTTGGCCATATCGGCTGTCTTGTCCGCATCCCGGATCGAGACGAACACCCGGCCTTCGCGGGGCAGATGCGTCCCGGCACCCATCTGGGCCTTGAGGAAGGCGCGGGCAAAGGACCTGTCCCAGCCCATCACCTCGCCCGTGGAGCGCATTTCTGGGCCAAGTATGGTGTCAACACCGGGGAAGCGGGCAAAGGGCATCACGGCCTCTTTGACGCTGAACCAAGGCATGTTGGGATCGGCCAGGGTCATCGGATCGGCATAGGGAAGGGAGGTCCCGTAGCTGACATCCTGATACGGCGCGCGCAGCGGGAAGTTTGACAAAGGCTCTCCCGCCATGAGGCGGGCCGCGATGGATGCGATGGCGCTGTCGGTGGCCTTGGCCACGAAGGGCACGGTGCGAGACGCGCGGGGGTTTACCTCGATCAGGTAAACCTCTTGTTCGCCTGCTGCATTGGCCTTGACCGCAAACTGAACGTTCATCAGGCCGACCACATGGAGGGCCAGGGCTAGCGCCTTGGTCTGCTTGAGGATTTCGTCCTGCACTTCGCGGGACAGGGTGTGCGGCGGCAGGCAGCAGGCACTATCGCCCGAGTGGACGCCGGCCTCTTCGATGTGCTGCATGATACCGGCGACATGGACATTCTCGCCATCGCACAGGCAGTCAACGTCAACCTCGACCGCGCCGGACAGGTAGCTATCAAGCAGGACAGGGCTATCCCCTGAAACCACGACAGCCTCGCGGATATAGCGGTTCAGGTGTTCCATATCCCGAACGATCTCCATCGCACGGCCGCCCAGAACGTAGGAGGGACGAATAACGAGGGGGAAGCCGATGGCCTCGGCGATATCGAGGGCCTGCTGATCGGTCGAGGCGATGCCGTTGACCGGCTGCTTCAGGCCCAACTTTTGAACCAGCTGCTGGAACCGCTCGCGGTCTTCGGCAAGGTCGATGGCGTCGGGCGTCGTGCCGAGGATCGGGATACCGGCCTCTTGCAGCGCATTGGCCAGCTTGAGAGGGGTCTGCCCGCCGAACTGAACGATCACGCCGTGAAGGATCCCGTTCTCTTGCTCGACCCGCAGAATTTCCATGACATGTTCAAAGGTCAGCGGTTCAAAATACAGCCGGTCCGACGTGTCGTAGTCGGTCGACACCGTCTCGGGGTTGCAGTTGACCATGATCGTCTCATAGCCGACGGCGGTCAGGGCGTAGCAGGCATGACAGCAGCAGTAGTCAAACTCGATCCCCTGACCGATCCTGTTGGGACCACCCCCCAGGATGACGACTTTCTTGCGGTTGGACGGGCGGGCCTCGCACTCGACCTCATCCATCACCGGGGTTTCGTAAGTCGAATACATGTAGGGGGTCTGCGCTTCGAACTCAGCCGCGCAGGTGTCGATCCGCTTGAAGACCGCGACCACGCCCAGCCGTTCGCGGGCGCGGCGGATCTGGCCCTCGTCGCGGCCGGTCAGATGGGCAAGGCGGGCGTCGGTAAAGCCCATCATCTTGAGCTTGCGAATCCCGTCGACCACCACGGGAAGGCCCTCACGGCGCACCGTGGCCTCTGCATCGATGATTTCGCGGATGCGTGCCAGGAACCATGGGTCAAAGCGGGTGACGGCGTTGATCTCATCATCACTCAGCCCGTGGCGCATGGCCTGGGCGATGGTGCGCATCCGGTTGGGGGTGGCCACCGACAGGGCCTTGATGATGGCCGCCTTGTCGGGCGCACCGGGAATGTCGATCTCGTCAAAACCGGTCAGGCCGGTCTCCATCGACGCCAGCGCCTTTTGCAGCGATTCGTGGATGGTGCGGCCAATGGCCATCGCCTCACCCACCGACTTCATCGCCGTTGTAAGTTCTGGCTTGGCGCCGGGGAACTTTTCAAAGGCAAAGCGGGGGATCTTGGTGACGACATAGTCGATCGTCGGCTCGAACGAGGCGGGCGTCACCTTGGTGATGTCGTTGTCCAATTCGTCCAGCGTATAGCCGACGGCCAGCTTTGCCGCGATCTTGGCAATCGGGAAACCTGTGGCCTTTGAGGCCAGGGCCGACGACCGCGACACCCTTGGGTTCATCTCGATGACCACCATGCGGCCGTCAGCGGGGTTGATCGCCCATTGCACGTTCGACCCGCCGGTCTCGACCCCGATCTCGCGCAGCACGGCGATAGAGCCGTTGCGCATGATCTGGTATTCCTTGTCAGTCAGGGTGAGGGCAGGGGCCACGGTGATGGAATCACCAGTGTGTACGCCCATCGGGTCGACGTTCTCGATGGCGCAGACGATGATGGCGTTGTCGGCCTTGTCGCGGACCACCTCCATCTCGAACTCTTTCCAACCCAGAAGGCTTTCGTCGACCAGGATCTGACCGACCGGAGAGGCATCCATGCCCGACCGGCAATAGTGTTCATATTCTTCCCGATTATAGGCCACGCCGCCACCTGTACCACCGAGGGTAAAGGCGGGGCGGATGATGGCGGGCAGGCCGACATAGTCGATGGCCTCGATCGCCAGTTGGACACCAGCCTTGATGTCAAACTTGCCGTTTTCCAATTTGGGCGCAGTGATGATCGTCGCCTTCGGGTTCTCGATGCCCAACCGGTCCATGGCCTCGCGGAACAATTTGCGGTCTTCGGCCATCTCGATGGCTTCGCGCTTGGCCCCGATCATCTCGACGTTGTACTTTTCCAACACGCCCATGTCGGCCAACGCCAGCGAGGTGTTGAGGCCGGTCTGCCCGCCCATTGTTGGCAAAAGGGCATCGGGGCGTTCGATCTCGATGATCTTGGCGACGACTTCCGGGGTGATCGGTTCGATGTAGGTGGCGTCCGCCAGACCGGGGTCGGTCATGATCGTGGCCGGGTTCGAGTTCACAAGGATGACCCTGTAACCCTCTTCGCGCAGGGCCTTGCAGGCCTGTGCGCCAGAGTAGTCAAACTCGCAGGCCTGTCCGATGACGATAGGGCCCGCTCCGATTATCATGATAGAATGGATATCGTCGCGTTTTGGCATGTCATCCCCCAGGGCTGGTGGTGCGTCTGTGGCGCCGGGCCTCTTAGCCCAGGGCAAATTTCTGTGCGTTATAGTTGGGCGACCCGGCGGCGCAAGCCCCCATTCGGCGGGGTGATTTCGCCGGGGCCATCCGAGACGCCAACTCGCAGGTTGTGGACCTGATCAACTGCCGGTCCGAGCACTTGGAAAAGGCATCCCCCATGGCGGCCAAGGCCCGTGCAAAGGGATAGGTCAAATGGCCCGTAGCCTCTGCCCAAAGGGCGCCGCAATGAACCTATTCGGCAGCCCTCGCCGATTGGGCATCCGCCGCTGCAGGGTACAGATAGTCCCGGGTCAGTGGCACCGCATGCTGGCCGCGCGACAGTTGGAAATGGAACACGGCCTGAGACTGATCCTCAAAGGCCATCTCGCAAGCGACAAGGTAAAAGCGCCACATCCGGATGAACCGCTCGTCATACATCTTGCGCACTTCGGGCAGGGCGGCCTCGAACCGTTCCGCCCAGTGGTGAAGGGTCGGCCCATATTGACCACGCCAGACCTCGATATCGGCGGTCCAGAGCCCCGACTTTTCGATGGACGGGGTCAGGTCGGACAAGGTCGGAATATAGCCGCCGGGAAAGATATACTTCTCGATCCACGGATTTGTCGGGGATGGGGGGGCGACGCGACCGATGGTGTGGATCAGGGCGATCCCATCCTCGGCCAAGAGGTCGTGGGTTTTTGAAAAGTAGGTGTCGAATTGCGGCAGTCCGACATGTTCCAGCATGCCGACTGATACGATCCGGTCGAATGTCTCGTTCAACGTGCGATAGTCGCACAGGCGAAAGTCGATCAGATGGTCCAGACCGGCCTCGGTCGCGCGGGCCCTGGCTGTAGCAAGCTGGTTCTTGGACAGGGTCACGCCGGTGACGTGCACGCCGTAGTCCCGGGCGAGGGTCAAGGCCATGCCGCCCCAACCGCAGCCAATGTCCAGAACCCGCAGACCCGGTTTCAGCCGCAGCTTGGCCGCGATATGGGCCTTCTTGGCCTCTTGGGCCTCTTCCAAGGTCATATCGGGGCGCGGAAAGTAGGCGCAGGAATACTGCATGTCGGTATCAAGAAAGAGCCGATAAAAATCGTCCGAGATATCGTAGTGGTGGGCTACGTTCCTTATGGACTTCAACGGATTGTTGCGCTGGACAAAGCCCCGCATCATCCGGCGCGAGGTCATCCAGGCCCCGAACCAGAAGGGCATGCCTCCCCGGCGCTGATTGCGGACCAAAAGGGTCAGCAATTCAAAAAGCTTGTCGCCCTCAACCTCGATCTCACCGTTCATGTAGCCTTCGCCGACCGCCAGGATCGGCTTTCGACACAGGGCGCTGACGATCTGAGGGGTCTTGAGCGTGGCCTCTGCCACGATGCCGCCACCGGGGCCATACACGACACGGGACCCATCGGGGTAATTGACCGTCAACTGGCCCCAGGTCATCACACGTTCAATCGTGCGGTGCAGGATCTTTTGCCACATTGATCGACCTCCAATTTAGTCAGGCGTTCGCCTTCTAACCGTTACCAGCTCGTGATTTTTACCGCAAACCCACAGGAGCCCGTCGAATATTCATAATGAACTCAACGCTTCATCCTCTACGCGGTCCGACGCCCGGACGGAAGGGCTGTGGGAAAGTCGTGCCGGGCGTCAGTCAAGCGGTGACGTCATGTAGTCTCGGGTGCGCGGCACAGCGAGTTGCTGGCGCGCAAGTTGGAAATGAAAGATAACGTTCTCAAGGTGGGTAAAGCCGATCTCTGACGCGATCAGGTAGTACCGCCACATCCGGATGAAGCGGGCATCATACATCGCCTCGATTTCGGCCCGGTTCTGCTCGAACCGGTCCTGCCAGGCGCGCAGGGTGTCGACGTAGTGGGTGCGCCAGACCTCGATATCGGTCACGATCAGCTTGTTGCGCTCGATCTCGGTCAGGACTTCGGACATCGCGGGGACATAGGCCCCGGGAAAGATGTACTTGTTGATGAAGGGCGCGGCCAGTCCGGGGGGCGTCGCCCTGCCGATGGTGTGGACAAGCGCCACGCCGTCCGGCGACAGGTTACGATGCATCCGGTCAAAGAAGGTGGCGTATTGGGGCTGGCCCACATGTTCCATCATGCCGACCACCACGATCCGGTCGAATTCTTCGCGGACGTTGCGATAATCCACGAGCCGCCATTCAATCAGGTCCGAAACCCCCATCGCTTCGGCCCGTTTGGCGGCGTGTTCCAGCTGGACCTTGGACAGGGAGACCCCGACGACGCGGGCGCCATAGTCGCGGGCAAGCGTGATCGACAGGCCACCCCAGCCGCAGCCGATGTCCATCACCTTCATGCCCGGTTCGATCAGAAGCTTCTTGGCGATATGCGCCTTTTTGGCCACCTGCGCCTCTTCGATCGTCATGTCGGGGTGGGGGAAGTAGCCGCAGGTATATTGCAGGTCCTCGTCCAGAAACAGCTCGTACAACCGAACGGACAGGTCGTAGTGAACCTCAACATTGTGGCGCGAGGCGGCCAATGTGTTGTTCTGGGTCAGACGGCGCAGCGCCTTTCGGGCGGCAGGCAATGCCGCGTTGAACCGGCCCCGACCGGCCGCCCGGGCGTTGCTCGCCAGAATCGCGAGCATGGTGCGGATGTCATCGCCCTCAATCTCCAACGCGCCATTCATGTAGCCTTCGCCTAGCGCAAGCTCTGGGTCCAGCACCAAGCGACGCAGGATCGCATTGCCGTGAAGGGTGATGGCGCAGCTCGGACCAGTTCCGTCTCCGTATGCACGTGTCTGGCCGTTCGGCCATGTGATTTTCAAGTCGCCTATTCGGATCAGCCGCTTAGCCGTACTCTCCAACAATCCTGCCCACATACCGTCACTCGCCCTTTCTAATCACCGAGCGACCATAGCGGGGCGCGCAAACGAGGCAAGATGAGGTGTACCGATCGGAACATTTCTTGCGTTCTATAGGCTGGCGATGCGCCTGCTCGTGGCTCTACAGCACCGCCATACCTTGACATCCTTGCCCCGGCGCGATGTATCGGCCCGGACCCCGGACCGAAGGAACACCGCCATGCATGCCTACCGCACCCATACCTGCGCCGCCTTGACCAAGGCGAATGTGGGCGAGACCGTGCGCCTGTCCGGCTGGGTTCACCGGGTTCGCGACCATGGCGGCATCCTGTTCATCGACCTGCGCGACCACTATGGCGTCACCCAGGTGCTGTGCGATCCGGACTCGGCCGCTTTTGCCGATGTCGAAAAGGTCCGGTCAGAATGGTGCATTCGCATCGACGGCGAGGTGAAGGCCCGCGACGCGGCTCTTGTGAACCCCAAGCTGCCGACTGGCGAGGTCGAGGTCTTTGTGCGCGCCATCGAAGTGCTGGGCGAGGCCAAGGAACTGCCCCTTCAGGTGTTCGGCGATCAGGAATACCCCGAGGAAACACGCCTGCGCTATCGCTACCTCGACCTGCGTCGCGACGCCATGCAGGACAATATGAAGCTGCGGTCGGACGTCGTCCGGTCGATCCGTCAGCGGATGTGGGATCACGGCTTCCGCGAATATCAGACGCCGATCATCACCGCCTCGTCGCCCGAAGGGGCCCGCGACTTTTTGGTGCCCTCGCGCCTGCATCCGGGCAAGTTCTACGCCCTCCCGCAGGCGCCCCAGCAGTTCAAGCAGCTGATCATGGTGTCGGGCTACGACCGCTATTTCCAGATCGCGCCGTGCTTTCGCGACGAAGATCCCCGCGCGGACCGGTCGCCCACCGATTTCTACCAGCTTGACCTTGAGATGTCGTTTGTCGAACAGCAGGACGTGTTCGACACGATCCAGCCTGTCATCACCGGCATTTTCGAAGAGTTCGGCGGCGGCAAGCCCGTCGCGCAGGACTGGCCGCAGATTTCCTTTGCCGACAGCGCCCTGTGGTATGGCACCGATAAGCCCGACCTGCGCAACCCGATCAAGATGCAGGTCGTGTCCGAGCATTTTGCAGGCTCTGGCTTTGCCATCTTTGCCAAGCTGCTCGAACAAGAGGGGACAGAGGTCCGCGCCATTCCCGCCCCCAAGGGCGGCAGCCGCAAGTTCTGCGACCGCATGAACGCCTTTGCCCAGAAAGAGGGCCTGCCGGGGATGGGGTATATCTTCTGGCGGGAAATCCAAAATGCTAACAGGACTGGTGACGAGATAAAGGCTTGGATAGCTGCGGGCCAGGTGAACGGCGAGATGCTCGACAACATTTGCCAGTTTGATGACGGCGAAAGCGATACCTTTGCTATCTTCAATGAGATTGTGAACCACATTGAAAGTGGGACGCCTGATGCACTTTCTGCGGCTGAAGCCCTCAGAACGAAAACTTTCCCAAGTATAGGTGACATGGAAGCCGCCGGCCCGCTGGCCAAGAACATCGGACCTGAGCGGACCGAGGCCATTCGTCAGCAGCTGGGCCTTGGCGTTGGCGACGCGGCCTTCTTCTTGGGTGGAAAGCCCGAGAAGTTTGAGCGGATCGCCGCAAAGGCCCGTGTCGTCATCGGCGAAGAGCTTGGCCTGTCCGATCTGGCCAGCTTCAAGTTCGCCTGGATTGTCGATTTTCCAATGTACGAGGCCGACGAGGAAAGCGGCAAGGTGGATTTCAGCCACAACCCCTTCTCCATGCCGCAAGGCGGGATGGAGGCGCTGAATGGCGATCCGCTGAAGGTGCTGGGCTATCAGTATGACCTTGCCTGCAACGGCTACGAGCTGATTTCGGGCGCGATCCGGAACCATAAGCTGGACGTGATGATCAAGGCCTTCGAACTGGCAGGCTACGGCGCGGACGAGGTCCACAAGCGCTTTGGCGGCATGGTCAACGCCTTTCAATACGGCGCCCCGCCCCACGGTGGCTGTGCGGCCGGGATCGACCGGATCGTGATGCTGTTGGCGGATGAGGCCAACATTCGCGAGGTCATCATGTTCCCGATGAACCAGCGTGCCGAAGACCTTATGATGAACGCGCCTTCCGATCCGACAAACGAACAGCTGCGCGAGCTTAGCCTGCGGGTCATCCAGCCGGATTGATTTGCCTCTTGGGATGGCACTGGTCCGATCCGGCTCCGTCGGGTCGGACTGGGGCCGGTCTGGCAGCAAACGGCGGTCTGGTGTCTGCCCGAATTCGGCAGGACAGTGCGTGAGAACGGGACTGGCGGGGCGGATCACGGCAGCGGTGGGGCTACGCTTTATGCCAGAGGGCATGACGCAGCGGCCAGATTGCCGGCCCTAGGTCGGGTTTGCGCGATCTTCAGTCCAACAGTACGCTGCGGCCGACGCGCAACAGCACGCCTGCTCCGAATGGGGCATGCAGGGATTGTTGGGAGTGGATGCTTTAGTCAACGGTCAGGCCGTACTTCCGTGATCAGAGCTGGGAGAGACCAGCACAATCCCACTTCAGGCAGGTTTCAGGCGGCGTCCAACTGGGACATTCCGCGAAGAAGATCGCCAATAGGACAGAAGCGGGGCGGGCTGTCCCCGCCGCCGCTGTCCAGCCATGCCTTGCACTGAACCGTCTGGGTGCAGCCGTTGCAGCCAGCCATCGTCGCTCGCATGGCGGCTTGCTGACCTTTGCTAACGCGACGGGGCAAGGGAATCCCAAGACGCTCGGTCATGCGATGACGCAGCTCGGTGCGGGTGGTGTACTCGGAAACCCAGTCTTTCAAAAAGGTCGGTTGTTTCATCTGTACTAGCCTGATTGTTCCCAATTGATATGGGCTGCACTCAGGCCATATGTAAGGGGCGGTATGAAATGATTTCGAAGTTGAGATGTATCAATAGGAAGAGGCCCGCGATTGCTGGTCTCCTTATCTCAATAATTCAGGACTATGACACCAACGTGGCGCCCAACCTGATCGACTAGCCATTACCGCCGCTCGCTGCCGCGACGTCGGGTTGTCAGCTGTCCATCTTGAGCGCCGAGATGAACGCCTCTTGCGGGATGTCCACCTTGCCGAACTGCCGCATCTTCTTCTTGCCGGCCTTTTGCTTGTCCAGAAGCTTGCGCTTCCGGGTGGCGTCGCCGCCGTAGCACTTGGCCGTAACGTCCTTGCGCATGGCCGACAGCGTCTCGCGGGCGATGACCTTGCCACCGATGGCAGCCTGGATCGGGATCTTGAACATGTGGCGCGGGATGAGATCCTTAAGCTTTTCGACCATTGCCCGGCCACGGGTTTCGGCCCGGTCGCGGTGAACCATCATCGACAGGGCGTCGACAGGCTCATCATTCACGAGGATCGACATCTTGACGAGGTTGTCCTCGCGATAGCCGGTCAACTGATAGTCAAAGCTGGCGTAGCCCTTGGACACCGATTTCAGACGGTCGTAGAAGTCAAAGACGACCTCGTTCAGCGGCAGGTCATAGACCGCCATCGCCCGCGAACCGGCGTATGTGAGGTCCATTTGGATGCCTCTGCGATCCTGGCACAACTTAAGGATGTCCCCGAGATATTCGTCGGGCACGAGGATCGTTGCCTTAATTCGCGGCTCTTCCACCCGGTCAACGTAGGTCAGATCGGGCATATCGGCCGGGTTGTGCAGTTCCGTCATCGTCCCATCCTTCATATGAAGATGATACACAACGGACGGTGCGGTAGTGATCAGCTCGATATCGTATTCGCGTTCGATCCGGTCCCGAATGACCTCAAGATGCAGCAACCCGAGAAAGCCGCAGCGGAAGCCAAAGCCAAGGGCGGCCGAGGTCTCCATCTCGAACGAAAAGGACGCATCGTTAAGGGCCAGCTTCTCGATCGCGTCGCGCAGATCCTCGAACTCGGAACTGTCGACGGGGAAGAGGCCACAGAACACCACGGGGATGGAGGGCTTAAAGCCGGGCAGGGCCTTGGTCGCCCCTTTCTTCTCGGTGGTGATGGTGTCACCCACGCGGGTGTCGCGAACCTGCTTGATCGACGCGGTGATGAACCCGATCTCGCCGGGCCCAAGCTCATCCACATTGACCATTGCCGGACGGAAGACTCCGATCCGGTCAATCTGGTGAACGGTCCCGTTCTGCATGAACATGACGCGGTCGTTCTTCTTCATCGTACCGTCGATGATGCGGACAAGGACCACGACGCCAAGGTAACTGTCGTACCAGCTGTCAACCAGCATCGCCTTAAGCGGTGCGTCGCGATCCCCTTTGGGCGCAGGCAATCTGTGCACGATGGCCTCGAGGGTCTCTACGATGCCGACCCCGGTCTTGGCCGACACGCGGATCGCCTCGGATGCGTCAATCCCGATCACATCTTCGATCTGCTCGGCCACGGCGTCACATTCGCTGGCGGGCAGATCGATCTTGTTCAGCACCGGGACGATCTCATGGTCGGCATCGATGGCCTGGTACACATTGGCCAATGTCTGCGCCTCGACGCCCTGGGTGCTGTCAACAACCAGAAGAGAGCCTTCGACGGCGCGCATTGAACGCGACACTTCATAGGCAAAGTCGACGTGGCCGGGGGTGTCGATCAGGTTCAGCACATAGTGCTCACCGTTCAGGGCGGTGTAGTCCAGCCGAACGGTATTGGCCTTGATGGTGATGCCCCTCTCGCGCTCGATGTCCATGGCATCCAGAAGCTGCGCCTTCATATCCCTTAAGGCGACGGTATTCGTC
Source organism: uncultured Paracoccaceae bacterium (assembly GCA_937916485.1). The sequence goes on from CALFSV010000068.1 coordinate 60,860, forward strand.
TCCTGGATAAGGCGGTCAGCCAACGTGGATTTGCCGTGGTCGATGTGGGCCACGATTGAAAAATTGCGGATGTGATCAAGGTCGGTCATGAGAGAGGATATGCGGTGGATTCGGGGGCCGGTCAATGGCCCCTCGTAGCCGGACACCTCAGGGCCGCTTTAGCCTTAATGTCGCGCTTTTTCCGCGGATATTCGCCCAAAATGGGCACTGCTGTCAGTCTGACCGCCAAATTTGCCCAGATACGGTCGCAATATCGCCCCTTTCTGATGTGATCACTCTACTCAAGGTAGTGTTTGGTTCGAGTGTTGTCTGTTTGTCTTTATATGCACGAAGGAGTTACGCGGTCATGCGCATCCTAGCAGTAGACGACGATCCGATGGTCCTGGACTTGCTTGAGGCCTGTCTGACCAAGACAGGCCATTGCACAGTCGTAAGAGCCGAAAGCGCGGAAGAGGCGATCGCACAGGTCACCGCTGCCACCGTCCCGTTCGAGTGCTTCCTCCTTGATATCATGATGCCAGATCGCGACGGGATCGCCCTTTGCGCAGACATCCGTGCCAATCCCGAATACCGGGCAACGCCAATCATCATGATCACGGCGAGCCGCGCGACCAAGATCATGGAGCGCGCCTTCGCAGCCGGTGCGACCGACTTCCTGAGCAAGCCTCTCGACGGTCTCGAGATTGCTGCGCGCGTGAATATGGCTGGCATGCTGAATGACCTTCTGCATCGCGAGGAAGAAAGCCGGCATACGCTGGAAGAACTCTCTGCCCTGACATCGATCCGGTTCGAAGAACCTTTCGATATCCGGGACGTTCCCTCCACCCTGCCGCTCCTCGCTCTTGAGAACCATTTGCTTCGGTTGCCACAGCGCTGCTATCAGATGAGCCTTTTTGCGGTTGAAATCGCAGAGGCGCGGTCGATCTACCGGGCGGTTTCTCCGACCCAGTTCCGCTATCAGGTCGAGGCGACGGCCGCAGCAATCGCTGGGTCAATCGTTCCGACCAAGGCCCGATTTGCCTATGCTGGCAAGGGCGTCTTCCTTGGTATCCTGTCGGGACGGGGCAAACTGAACGTAAAGGCGCTGCGCACCGTGGCCGCTGCCGCTCTCGATTCGGATTGGTCGCCTGAGGCTGGTGGAATGAAACAGCCGCCCGAGTTGCGCACCCGCATGATTTCGGCGCGCCGACTCTGGTCCGGGCCGACTGCATGCGACGCCCTCATGTCCCACACCGGTCGCCCTTTGCCAGACAAGCCGACCGAGGAGGAGCAGCGTCAGCTTTTTGCCGCCCTAGACAAGCGGATGACGCAAAAACAGGACGACACAAAAGAGATGGACGCGACGGACTGACGCCGCGTTCCAGCTATCAGGTTTCTGCCGGGGGGTGGTCGCGGACCACCTCGACGCGGACTTTGGTCACAAAGGCTGCAAGCGCGCCGATCACGGCCAGCAAAGGTGCGGCGATGACAACCGCTCCGCCGGCGATCGCTCCGATCGTGAGCGGCATTTCAAGGACTAGATCGCCATCAGGTTCGGTGATCCTTATTCGGCGCACCTGACCTTCGGCTGCGAGGCGCTTGACCGAAGCGACCAATTGATCGCCTGCGACCTCAAACTCTTGGGTCCAGGTGCGTTTGGGTTTTGGCTTTGGGGACTCGGGGTGTGTGTCGGGCGTCGGAAGTCTCCTTTGGCTAACGGGATAGCCAAAGATTAGCCCAAGCCAGGCGGCCGGAGATTGATCTAAGTCAGTCTCGGTGGAACCGCCCCGGCTTTCTCAGGTGCCAGGGCGGTTCCCAATTCTTCAGCGAACGAACTTCTTGAACTTGACCCGCTTGGGCTCAAGGGCATCCGTGCCAAGGCGACGCTTCTTGTCTTCTTCGTAGTCTTCGAAGTTGCCTTCAAACCATTCGACGTGGGCCTCACCTTCAAAGGCGAGGATATGGGTGCAGATCCGGTCGAGGAAAAAGCGGTCGTGCGAGATGACGACAGCGCAACCGGCAAAATCCACCAAGGCATCTTCAAGCGCGCGCAGGGTCTCGACGTCCAGATCGTTGGTCGGTTCGTCAAGCAGAAGAACATTGCCGCCTGATTTCAAAAGCTTGGCCATATGGACCCGGTTGCGTTCACCACCCGACAGGAGGCCCACCTTCTTTTGCTGGTCACCGCCCTTGAAGTTGAACGCCCCGCAATAGGCGCGGCTGTTGATCTCGGCGTCGCCAAGCTTGATCAGTTCGGCCCCGCCCGAGATTTCCTCCCAGACCGTCGCATCGGCCCTCAGGGAGTCGCGCGACTGGTCCACGAATGCCAGTTTGACAGTGTCACCAAAGCTGATCTCGCCGCCGTCGGGCTGGTTCTGGCCGGTGAACATCGAAAACAGCGTGGATTTGCCAGCGCCGTTTGGCCCGATCACGCCGACGATTGCTCCGGGCGGAATGGAAAAGCTCAGATCCTCGATCAACAGCTTGTCGCCCATCGCCTTTGAGAGATTCTCTACCTCGATCACCTTGCCGCCAAGGCGGGGGCCGTGGGGGATGATGATCTGGGCACGGCCAACCTTTTCACGCTCGGACTGGTTGGCCATTTCTTCATAGGCGCTGATCCGGGCCTTGGATTTGGCCTGACGGGCCTTGGCGCCCTGGCGCATCCATTCCAATTCGCGCTCAAGCGTCTTTTGCTTGGCCTTGTCGTCGCGGCTTTCTTGTTCAAGGCGCTTGGCCTTTTGTTCCAGCCAGCTGGAATAGTTGCCCTCGTAGGGAATGCCCCGACCACGGTCGAGTTCGAGGATCCAGCCGGTAATGTCGTCCAGAAAGTAGCGGTCGTGGGTTACGACAAGGATCGTGCCGTTATAGGCGATGAGGTGGTTTTGCAGCCAGGCAATTGTCTCTGCGTCCAGGTGGTTGGTCGGTTCGTCCAAGAGCAGCATGTCTGGCGCTTCGAGCAAAAGCTTGCAAAGCGCGACGCGACGACGCTCACCACCCGAAAGGGTCGAGACATCTGCGTCATCGGGCGGGCAGCGCAGCGCCTCCATCGAGACGTCGACCTGTGCATCGAGGTCCCAAAGGTTCTGGGCGTCAATCTCGTCCTGCAACTGCGCCATTTCGTCGGCAGTCTCGTCCGAGTAGTTCATTGCCAGTTCGTTGTAGCGCTCCAGAATCGCCCGTTTCGGGGCAACGCCGTCCATCACGTTCTCGCGGACTGTCTTGGTCTCGTCGAGGACGGGTTCCTGCGGCAGGTAGCCCACGCGCGCACCTTCGGCGGCCCAGGCCTCACCTTGAAAATCCTTGTCCATCCCGGCCATGATCTTGAGAAGGGTCGACTTACCCGCGCCGTTCACGCCCACAACGCCGATCTTGACGCCGGGCAGGAAGTTCAGGCGAATGTTCTCGAACACCTTCTTGCCGCCGGGGTAGGCCTTGGACACGCCATCCATGAAATACACATACTGATAGGCGGCCATTGGCTGTCTCCTTTGTTTGCGGGTCGATGCTCTCCTTAACCGGGGGCGGGCGCGGGGGCAATCGGGTCGGAGGCGGTTTCGACCGACTCCCCGTTTGACAAGGTCCCCGGGTGATGGGAAGCATGGCGAAATCGATTTAGGGAGACCCGCCAATGTATTTAGCCGCTGAAGACCGTTACGAGCGGATGGTTTATCGCCGGTGTGGCAAGTCCGGCCTGCAACTGCCCGCAGTAAGCCTTGGTCTGTGGCACAACTTTGGCCATGACTTGCCGCATCAGACCAAGCGGGACATCTGCCTGACCGCCTTCGATCACGGCATTACGCATTTTGACCTGGCCAACAATTACGGCCCGCCCCCGGGCAGCGCCGAACATGCCTTTGGCTCCATCCTGGCCGAAGACCTCGCCCCCTACCGAGACGAGCTGATCATTTCGTCCAAGGCGGGCTACCTAATGTGGCCCGGCCCCTATGGCGAGTGGGGGAGCCGCAAATACCTTGTCGCCTCCTGCGACCAGAGCCTCAAGCGGATGGGCCTCGACTATGTCGACATCTTTTATTCGCACCGCTACGACCCGGACACGCCACTGGAAGAGACGATGGGCGCGCTTGACTATATCGTGCGGTCGGGCCGCGCGCTTTATGCAGGCATCTCAAGCTACAATGCCGAGCGGACCCGCGAAGCGGTTGCGATCCTGAAGGATCTCGGCACGCCCTGCGTGATCCATCAGCCGTCCTACAACATGCTCAACCGCTGGGTCGAGCGGGATGGGTTGAAGGAGACACTGCAGGAGCTTGGCGTGGGCTCGATCGCCTTTACGCCGCTGGCGCAGGGCATGCTCACCAAGAAATATCTGGGCGGCATCCCCGAAGACAGTCGGGCGGCGCAGGACAAGAGCCTCAAGCCTGCCATGTTGTCGGACAGGGCCATTGAGAACATCCGCAAGCTCAACGACATCGCCGAGGGGCGCGGCCAGACGCTGGCACAGATGGCGATTGCCTGGGTCCTGCGCGAGGGCGGCATCACGACGGCTTTGATCGGGGCATCACGCCCCTCTCAGGTGATCGATTGCGTGGGCGCTATCAACAACCTTGAGTTCACCGCTGACGAGCTGGCGCTGATAGATGAATATGCCGATGAGGAGCAGATCAACCTCTGGGCGCGCTCAGCGGAGATCGACTAGGGGGGCTGTCTGCCCCCCAGCGGGCCTTCGGCCCTTCCCCCCGAGGATATTTTTGGCGAGATGAGGATAAGACCATGATCCGTAACCCAGTGCTGCCGGGGTTCAATGCGGACCCTTCGTTTCTGAGGGTTGGCGAGGACTATTACCTTGCCACCTCGACCTTCGAGTGGTTTCCGGGGGTGCAAATCCACCATTCCCGCGATCTGGTGAACTGGCGTCTGGTGGCCCGGCCCTTGAACCGGCCGGCCCTTTTGGACATGCGGGGCAATCCAGATAGTTGCGGGATCTGGGCCCCCTGTCTGAGCCATGACGGTGACCGCTTCTGGCTGGTCTATACGGATGTGAAGCGGCTGGACGGGGCGTTCAAGGATGCCCCCAACTACATCACCTGTTGCGACACGGTGGAGGGGGAGTGGTCTGATCCCTGGTATGTGAATTCCAGTGGCTTTGACCCGTCCCTGTTTCATGACGAGGATGGCCGTAAATGGTTTGTGAACATGCAATGGAACCATCGTGGCCGGGGCACGGGTGGCAACCCTGTCAACGCCTCGTTTGACGGTATCCTCTTGCAGGAGTGGTCGCCCGAGGCCGGTCTGACCGGCCCGGTGACCCAGATATACGATGGAACGGAGCGCGGCCTGACCGAGGCGCCGCATCTGTTCAAGCGCGATGGCTGGTACTATCTGACCGTGGCCGAAGGCGGCACCGGGTATGAACATGCTGTGACCATGGCGCGGTCCCGCGACATCGTGGGGCCCTATGAGACCCATCCCGCCCTGCATGTGATCAGCGCCAAGGGCTCGGACGGGCCGGTCCAGCGGGCTGGTCATGGGCAGTACGTCGAGACCCATTGGGGCCGTCACTACCATTCCTTCCTGATGGGCCGCCCGATTCCCGGCCCTGACGGAACCGGCCGCTTTTGTCCCCTGGGCCGCGAGGCAGGGCTGGAAGAGGTCGTCTGGCGCGACGGATGGCTGTGGCTGGCGGAGGGCGGCATGGTCCCTCGGGCCGAAGTTCCGTCGCCAACCGCGGTGGAGCCTGCCCCGCCTCGCGCGATCCACCGCGATCTGGGCGCTACCTTGCCGGAAGAGTTTCAATGGCTGCGCACCCCTGAGCCTGACCGTATTTTCCGCATGGACCCGGACGCCCTTGTCCTGATCGGCCGGGAGAGCATCGGAAGCTGGTTCGAACAGGCATTGGTCGCCCGCAAGCAGGAGCACCTCAGCTATACGGCCGAAACGCAGGTCGACATCGCCCCCACCACCTATCAGCAGGCGGCGGGTCTCACGACTTACTACAACCGTCACAAGTTTCACGCGGCTCTTGTCAGCCATGAGCCGGGAATTGGCCGGGCTTTGGTCCTGATGTCCTGCCCCGGCGACTGGCCTGACTGTGCGCTGAGCTGGCCTTGTTCGCCGGTCCCACTTGCCGATGGACCGGTGGCCTTGCGGGTTGTCGTCAGCGGCGCCACGCAGCAGTTCTGGTGGCGTCATGCTGGGGACTGGCAGCCCTTGGGCCCTGTTCTTGATGCCAGCGTCATCTCGGACGAGGGCGGCCGGGGCGAACATGCGTCGTTCACAGGGGCCTTTGTTGGTATGGTTGCCTTTGACCTGACGGGGCAGGGCAACGAGGCCCGGTTTGACCGCTTCTCCTATGTGCCGGATGGTGCGGTGTGATCAGTGAACTGTGCATCTGGGACATGGCGACCGGAGCGGCCCGTGTCCTGATGTCCCATGAGGGCCACATCGAGGCCCCGAACTGGCACCCCGATGGGTATCTGATCGTGAATGGCGACGGGCTGATCTACCGCGTTCCTCTGGACAGCCCGAGGCTGAAGCGCATCGACACCGGCTTTGCCATTGGTTGCAATAACGATCACGGGGTTTCACCGGATGGCACCCTGCTGGCCATTTCCGACAACAGCCAGACCGGCCAATCCTGCATCTATGTCCTGCCGATCGGGGGCGGGATCCCGCGAAGGGTGACCGAGCATACCCCTTCATGGTGGCATGCCTGGACGCCGGATGGGCAAAGGATGGTCTATCCTGGGGCAAGAGGGGACCGGGTTCTTCGCCTTTACAGTTGCGCCGTGGATGGCTGTGACGAGAAATCGATTGTCGATGGGTTCGATCATGTGGACGGGCCGGACCTGACGCCCGATGGCGCCTGGATCTGGTTTAACGGGGAGCGAGACGGGACGGTCGAGTTGTGGCGGGTTCGGCCCGATGGATCGGAGCTCGAGCAGATGACCGATGATGAGGCTATCAACTGGTTTCCACATCCCTCTCCAGACGGCCGCCATGTCCTGTACCTGGCTTATCCCGCGGGCACTCAGGGCCATCCCGGCAACCTGGAGGTCAGCCTGCGCCTGATGCCGCAGGACGGCGGACCGACCACATGGCTGTGCGATCTGTTCGGTGGGCAGGGTACGATGAACGTGCCGTGCTGGTCCCCGGATGGGAGCGCGTTTGCTTTCATGCGCTACCGCGCCTGATCGGATGGGTTTTGCCGGGTTGCCCCCCTCGACTCCCGTGCTGCCTTGGTGCAGGCAGCGGTAATGCGATGGGATATTCCACATGCGGCTGCTGGCCAGGTGATCGGTCTTTTGGGCGGGTCTTTTGACCCGCCACATCGCGGGCACGTCCATATCACCCGGGCGGCCATGACCCGGTTCGCCCTGGATCGGGTCTGGTGGCTGGTCAGCCCGGGCAACCCCCTCAAAGAGCGGGGGCCCGCAGCCCTGGCCAAAAGGATGGCGGCTGCGCGGGCATTGGTCGACCATCCAGGGATCGAGGTGACCGATATCGAGGCCCGCTTTGGCACGCGCTACACCGCGCAAACCATCGCTGCGCTGACGGCCACCTATCCGAAGGTCCAGTTCGTCTGGCTGATGGGCGCCGACAACCTGGCGCAGTTCCATCGTTGGCAGGACTGGCGGGGCATCATGGAAACGGTCCCGGTCGGCGTCCTTGCCCGACCGGGTGAGCGCACGTCGGCACGGGTATCGAAGGCGGCCCGGCTGTATCGGTCTGACCGATTGCAGGGACGGGCCTCTCATCTGCTGGGTCTGTCGGAGGCGCCAAAATGGTGCTTTCTAAATGTCCCTATGCGGCCCGACAGTTCTAGTGCGATCAGGGCGCGGGGCGAATGGTCACCTGAGACCGTGAAGTTGTGACCGGGAGGTTGTTGATGCCCGGACAATCGGCGGTCTAGGGTCCGATCATGACAAAGGTCTTGACCAGACGGGCCCTTCTTGGGGGTGGACTTGCGGCGCTGGGAACAGCCGCCCTGGCGGATGCGCCACGTGCAAGCCTGCGACCGCTTGCCCGGCCGGGTCAGCAAACGTTGGGTCTGCTGGAACGGCCCGGCAAGAGGCCGGTTGCCCGACCTTCGGTCGAAGACATCGTGCGGGAGGCAGGGCTTGGCGGGACCGTCGCCTTTGTCCTGGCGGATACAGCCTCAGGCACAGTGATCGAAAGCCGGTTCGCGGATGCTGCCTTGCCGCCGGCCAGCGTGGCCAAGGCCGTCACCGCCCACTTTGCCTACGAACAACTTGGCCCAGCCTACAGATTTAAAACCCGCCTTATGGCGACAGGGCCGGTCGTGGACGGGGTGCTGCAAGGTGACCTGATCCTTGCAGGGGGGGGCGATCCGGTGCTGGGAACCGATGACCTTGCCACGATGGCGGCCGCCCTGTCCGAGGCTGGGGTCGGGGCCGTGTCGGGCCGGTTCGCCGTCTGGGGTGGTGCCTTGCCGGAGGTGTCGGAGATCGACCCGGACCAACAGTCCCATTTTGGGTACAACCCCGCCATTTCCGGACTGAACCTGAACTTTAACAGGGTACATTTTGGCTGGACCCGGCAGGGCCAGGATTATGTCGTCACGATGGATGCTCGGACGGATCAGCACCGGCCCGAGGTCGGCATGGCCCGCATGCGCGTGGTGGACCGTTCGCTGCCGGTATACACCTATGCCGCAGGCGAAGGGCTCGATGACTGGACGGTCGCGCGCGCCGCCCTCGGGACGGAAGGGGCCCGCTGGTTGCCAGTTCGCAATCCGGCCCTTTACGCCGCGGATGTCTTTCGCAGCATGGCGCGGTCGCACGGCATCAACCTTGCACCTGCCGTCAAGCTCCAAGACCTGCCAGAGGGTGCCAGCGAGGTCGTCAGTCACCAAAGCCCGCCGCTGGACACTTTGATTGAGGGCATGTTGCGTTACTCTACCAATTTGACCGCAGAGGTTCTGGGGCTGACTTCAACCAAGTCGCTGGGCGTGCAGCCTGAAACGCTGGCCAACTCTGCCGCCGTGATGAACGGTTGGGTGGTCGCCCGCTATGGAGCGAGGGCGGTCCTCGTTGATCACTCTGGCCTGGGCGACCGGTCACGGATCAGCGCAAGGGACATGACGCGCATCCTGTCGGGTGCGGGTGCCAATGACCCGGTCCGCGCGCTGCTGAAGGACGTTGTCCTTGTCGATGGCGACGGGGACGCCCTCGTCGATCCGGCTCTCGAGGTGGAGGCAAAAACCGGCACGCTGAACTTTGTTAGTGCCCTTGCAGGCCATTTGCGTACCGAGACTGGCAAGGAAATGGTCTTTGCCATATTTACGGCCGAGATGGATGCCCGCGAGGCGGCAAAGGACGATGTCGAGGAAGTGCCGGACGGTGCGCGAGCGTGGAATGGTCGATCCCGGCGATTGCAACAACGTCTGCTGCAGCGGTGGGGCGTCGTCTTTGGGACCTAGCCGCCAGGAACCAAAATTTTGTGCCAAAATTTTCGAAGGTAAGGTGGGTCATGACCCACCTTACGGCAGTGATCAGAGCGTCATGTGCCGGGCCCGAGCCCCCCGCTCGATCGCAGCGGCGTGCAGGCGGTCGATGTTCAACTCGTACCGGATCTCTTCCAGCATCCGACCTTCGGAGGAGGTGATGTGGCCATCTGCCGCGCTAACGTCGCAAGCCATCGCATAGGCGGTTTCATATAGCCGCTCTGGCAGTGCCTGACGGATGAGGCCGAACAGGGCATCAAGTCCCTCTTCCTGTTCCAGAAGGTCAAACACAGTCCGGCTGATCCGGGGGAGCTGATCGGCATCGTAGTCGGCAAAGACAGGCAGGTTGTTCACGATGTTTGATATCTGGACAAGTTCGGCGGTCCGGATGTCTTCGTCGGCGGCAGAGACGGCGATCATCAGGGCGGCCAGCGCATCCTGTGCGGTCATCGAGGCTGTGTCGGTCATGGCATACATCCTTTGGGTTGACGCCGGTTTTATTGACGCCCCGCCGCAGCCGCAATAGGGATGCGCCAAACGAAGGCTCCCGCGTCGCTGGGACGCGGGCCCAAGGGGTAAGACATGACCGATCTGCGCGACGTGGCGATGACAAGCAAGGCCTGGCCGTTTGAAGAGGCCCGCGCCCTTCTCAAACGCTATGCCAAGGCTCCGCCTGCCAAGGGACATGTTCTGTTTGAAACCGGCTACGGCCCCTCCGGTCTGCCCCATATCGGCACCTTTGGAGAGGTGCTGCGCACAACCATGATCCGACGGGCTTTCGAGCTGATTTCGGACCTCCCGACGCGCCTGATCTGTTTTTCCGACGATCTGGATGGCATGCGCAAGATCCCCGACAACGTGCCGAACCGCGACATGCTCAAGGAGCATGTGCAAAAGCCGCTGACCAGCGTGCCGGATCCGTTTGGCGAGTACCCCTCGTTTGGCGATCACAACAACGCCATGCTGCGCCGGTTCCTTGATACCTTTGGATTTGATTACGAATTCTATTCAGCCACCGAATTCTATGGCTCAGGCCGGTTTGACCCGACCCTGCGGCTGGCGGCCGAGCGGTACGACGACATCATGGCGATCATGCTGGCCTCGTTGCGTGAAGAGCGGCAGCAGACCTATTCATGCTTCCTGCCGATCCACCCCGAAACCGGGCGCGTTCTTTATGTCCCGATGAAGGAGGTCAATGCCAAGGATGGCACGATTACCTTCGACGACGAAACCGGCCGCGAATGGACCCTTCCGGTCACGGGCGGCAACGTCAAGCTGCAGTGGAAGCCCGACTTCGGTGCCCGCTGGGCGGCGCTGGGCGTTGACTTTGAGATGTATGGCAAGGATCATTCGACCAATACCCCGATCTACGACGGCATCTGCGAAGTGCTGGGCGGCAAGAAGCCCAACCATTTCTCCTACGAGTTGTTTCTGGACGAGAATGGTCAGAAGATCTCGAAGTCCAAGGGCAACGGCCTGACCATCGACGAGTGGCTCAGCTATGCCGCGACCGAATCGCTGAGCTACTTCATGTTCCTCAAGCCCAAGACCGCCAAGCGGATGCATTTCGATGTCATCCCCAAGATGGTCGACGAGTACCAGCAGCAGTTGCGCGCCTATGCCGGGCAGGACCCCACCCAGAGGCTGGCCAATCCTGTGTTTCACATACACGGGCACAATGTGCCCACCTCGGACATGGTGGTCCCCTTCGCGATGCTTCTGAACCTGGCATCGGTTTCTGGCGCCGAGGACAAGGAGACGCTTTGGGGATTTATCCAGCGCTACGCCCCTGAGGCCGCACCGGAAAGCCATCCGGGCCTTGATGCCGCGGCAGGATTTGCCGTGCGCTATTACCAGGACTTTGTGAAGCCGGGCAAAACCTACCGCGCCCCCAGCGACAAGGAACGCGCGGCGATGGAGGACCTTCTGGGCCGGCTGAAGGTGTGGGATGGCGGAGTCGATGCCGATGCGCTGCAATCCATGGTCTTCGCGGTTGGCAAAGCCCATGAATTCGACCCGTTGCGAGATTGGTTCAAGGCCCTCTACGAAGTGCTTCTGGGCGCATCGGAAGGGCCGCGCTTTGGTGGGTTCATCGCGCTTTACGGTGTCGACGAAAGCATCAGACTGATCGAGGGCGGTCTGGCCGGAGAACTGGCATCCTGATCCTTTGCGGGACACACCGCGAATTCATTTGAAACTATTGTTCCGCGCTGCACGTATCTCCCCACAGGGAAAGCAAACGGAGGTGTGACAGATGCGACAGTTTCTTGCGGCATGTGCGATGCTGCTGGCCTTGGCCGGGATGGTTCGGGCGCAGGACAGGGGTGCGATCGAGGATGTGATCGGCGGGCAGTTGGAGGCGTTCAACCAGCGCGACGTCGAGATGGCCTGGACCTATGCCAGTCCGATGATCCAGGGAATGTTCGGTAATTCCGCCAATTTTGGCATGATGGTTCAGCGCGGCTATCCAATGGTCTGGACCAATTCGGATGTCCGCTACCTTGAACTGCGCGAGATCGGCGGTCGGCTTTGGCAAAAGGTCATGGTCCGCGACGAAAACGGCGGTTTGCATATTCTCGACTATCAGATGATCGAGACCGAAAATGGGTGGCAGATCAATGGTGTGTCGATCCTGCCGGCCCCAGATGTTGGCGTCTGAGCCCAGCCTGTTGACCTTGTGACATCCGGGGTCTGTCGGAGCCTCCGGCGGGGATATTTTTGATCCGAAGAAGCGGGGGGCGGTGAGCCGCCCGAAATCCTGCGCCCAAAATCCTGCGCCCAAAATCAAGCGCCCGAAGCCGGCACCTGTTGCGATGGCCCCTGGGGAACCGGGCGGTCCCGTCAGACTGCCTACATACCCTTTCTCTAGGTTCTTTTCAGGTGATCGGGAGGCGGGTGTGCCCGCCCCGGTCGGAGCGAGAATGGCCGGGGCGGCGGCTTTCGGGGCAGGGGTGGCAACACCTGGTGGCCCCGCGCTGTCCGTCCGGCCCAGAGAGGGACGTTGATGAACAAAGCAATTACCGATGGCCTGGTGCTGATGCCGCCGCCCTTTGCCGATGGTCTTGATGTCTGGTTGGCGGGCGACGGGACCCCGGGCTCCGACACCTACGCCGGGTCCGGTGGCGGTGTTTTCATCTCGGCCGATCAGGACTTTTCCGGATGCCTTGAGATCCTGAAAACCGAAGGCACCACCCGGCTGCGCTACATGGGGGAAACGCCGATCCTGCCGGGATGCTACCTGCGGGTGACGGCCCGGGTGAAGGCCGTTGCCGGGTCCTTGCCAGGGGTGCGTATCGCTGGCTGGCCGGGGCAGGCCAACAACACGGTTCTGGGCGGCGTCTTCGTCAGTGGCGCGGCGGTCCAGCTGACCACCTACGGTGAGGTGGTCGAGGTCAGCGCCATCATCGGGACCGGCAACCGCACCGGTGTCGACATGGTCTGGACCGGCGCGGTCTATGCTCATCTGGGGCTTGATCTGACGGGTGCGAATGGTGGAGTGGTCCGCATCGACGATATCGTCGTCGAAGACATCACATCTGTCTTTCTGCGTGATCTGATGGGGATGGTGGACGTCCGCGACTACGGCGCCGTAGGCGACGGGGTCACCAATGACGCCCCGGCCTTTGAAGCTGCCGACAGTGCGGCGGACGGCCGCGAGGTGCTTGTCTCTGCCGGCACCTATTTTCTGGACGGCAATGTCACCTTTCAGAACCAGGTCCGCTTTGAGGGCACGGTCACGATGCCCGCCGACCGCCGCTTTATCTTACAGCGCAACTTTGACTATCAGACCTATCTGGACGCCTTTGGCGACGAGGAAGAGGCATTCCGCAAGGCGTTTCAGGCCCTGTTGAACTTTTCCGATCACGAGTCTTTGGATCTAGGTGGCCGCCGGATCGGCCTGACAGCGCCTGTCGACATGCAGGCTGCCAATCCGGGGGCGACCACCTTTGCGACGCGCCGGGTCATTCGCAACGGTCAGTTCCAGCCGGTCGACGGACCGGCCTGGGACACAGAGGTTGTGACCAGCCAGGCCAGCTATGCCGCCAGCGCGCCGCTGACCCTGTCGGGCGTGGTCAATGTGGCCAATATCCCGGTCGGCGCCCTGATCACCGGAAACGGGGTCGGGCGGGAAGTCTATGTGCGCGAGGTCAATATCGCGCAACAGCGCCTGACCCTGAGCGCAGAACTCTATGATGCCGAAGGTACCCAGACCTTCACATTTCAACGGTTCAAGTATCTGCTGGATTTCTCGGGCTTTGCCGATCTGAGCCAGTTCGTCATCTCGGACGTCGATTTCCAATGCAACGGCCGCGCCAGCGGGATCATGCTGGCCCCGCAGGGCCTGATCTTTCACCTGCGGGACTGCTTTATCAACAAACCCAAGGACCGGGGGATCACCTCGCCCGGCTCGGGCTGTCAGGGGATGTTGATCGACCGCTGCCAGTTCCAGTCGAACGAGCAGTCCCTGCTGGTCGAGAACCGCACCACCATTGGCCTGAATACCAATGCCAACGACGTCAAGCTGCGCGACAACCGGGCGGTGATGTTCAAGCATTGGGCCGTTGTTGGTGGGTCCGGCACCACGATCACGGGCAACCACTGGTTTCATGGCGACACGGCCCCTAACGGTGTCCGCCTTGGCGGGCTGGTCCTGACCTCGCCCAACCCCAAGTCGATCCTGACGGGCAATTACATCGACAACAACTTTGTCGAATGGACCAACGAACATGATGCCAGCCCGGCACTGGGCAATCAGTTCTCCTTTGGCGGGCTGACCATCACGGGCAATATGTTCACCGCCAATGACGTCGCCCCCTGGTTCAACTGGATCGTCATCAAACCCTATGGCCCCAACCATTTCATCCACGGCTTCAGCGTGATCAGCAACGTGTTCCGCACCCTGAACGGAGCGATCGACCGGGGCGAGGCGATCGACACGACCTTTGCCGACCTCGACTTCAACCGGATGCGCAATGTCCAGTTCTGGGGCAATGTCTTTCACGGGGTGAAGGAGGAAGCCCGCAATCCATTGACGATGACCCATAGCCAGCCCACGGCCGATCGAACCTGGATCTGCGATACCGAAGGCAGACTGCCCTTTCGGGGCCGGGCCCGGACGGTCGAGTCGGTGGTGCCGGTAGACCGGCTTATGGTAAGCGGCAGCACCCTGGGTTATGAAAGCCCCTGGGTCGATCCCGAATACGGCGCGGACCGGCGCCAATTCCGGGTGATCTACGGCACCGCCGTCAGCGGAACGATCCGGGCCAGTGTGCGGATGGACAACCCGCTTTGACCTTTCGCGATATCGGGTTGGGAAGGGGGGCTTTGGCCCCTCTTTTCTTTTGTCTGTGCCTAGAATTTGGGCAGTTCTCAGGCAAAACGACCCCAAGCGGGCGTCTGTCCTTGTCTTGCTGTGGTCAAGACCGATCCGAGGTGGGAAGGATCAGCGAGGGCCATTATCGCGGCCCCGCGAGGAGGATCTGCCCTGACCATCGTTGCCGCCCCATCTCATCAGGCTTCTGCCAACCCCGCTGCACCGCG
>CALFSV010000069.1 GCA_937916485.1 uncultured Paracoccaceae bacterium
CATGATACGATCCCTCCAGTCACATGGGGGGATAGACTATGTCCGATACGCATGGGTCCGTCTGCTGGACGGAATTGATGACGCGGGATATCGCGGAGGCAAAAGGCTTCTACGGCGATGTTTGCGGCTGGGTCTTCGAAGACGTCCCGATGTCAGAGGGCACCTATACCCTTTGCATGATGCAGGGCAGACCCGTCATAGGAATGATGGACATGACCGGTGTCGCAGGGTTTGACGAGGTTCCCGCCCATTGGTTTTCCTACTTTGCCGTAGATGATGTGGACGCCTCGGTTGCCCGGACCCGACAGATCGGCGGGCAGATCATCAGAGAGCCGTTTGACGTCCCCGGCACCGGTCGGATCGCCATCATACAGGACCCCACAGGGGCGGCTATGGGTCTGATGACCCAGGTCGAAATGACCTGATTGCGCCTAAGGGGTTTGGCCTGCCTCAAGCAGGGCACTTGGATACTGCCGGAGGCACGTCAGCGCCCACAAGGCGAGCCGTGTCGTTGAGGACGGCGTGCGGTGGCGGACCCCGACAGCCTCAGATGTTTTCGGACTGCGGCATCCCCAGGACGTGATAGCCGCCGTCAACCCGGACAATCTCGCCCGTCGTGCAATTGCCAGCGTCGGAGGCAAGATAGACGGCCGTTCCTCCAACGGCTTCCAGCGTTGCATTTGACCGTAGCGGGGCATTCTCGCCGGTATGCTTGAACGTTTTGCGAGCGCCTCCGATAGCGGCTCCGGCAAGGGTCTTCATCGGGCCAGGTGAAATGGCGTTCACCCGGATACCCTCTGGGCCGAGGTCGTTGGCCAGGTAGCGGACGGCGCTTTCAAGAGCGGCCTTGGCCACACCCATGACGTTGTAGAACGGGGTGACCCGGTTCGATCCCTGGTAGGTCAGGGTCAGGATGGTGCCGCCGTTGGGCATCAGGGGCCGCGCCCGTCGCGCCACATCGATCAGCGAGTAGCAGGAGATAGTCAGCGAATTGCGAAAGTTATCCCGGCTGGTGTTAATGAAACGGCCGGTAAGTTCGGCCTTGTCGGAAAAGGCGATGGCATGGACGACAAAGTCCAGCGTGCCCAAACGCTCTTCCAGCACCGCAAAAGCGGCATCCATAGAGGCGTTGTCGTTGACGTCCACATCAATCATGATGTCCGATCCGACAGAGGCTGCCAAAGGCTCCAACCGCTTGCCAAAGGCTTCGCCCTGGTAGGTAAAGGCCAGCTCGGCCCCGGCCTCGTGCATCGCTTTGGCGATGCCCCAGGCGATGGAATTGGCGTTTGCGACCCCCATGATGAGCCCGCGCTTACCCTGCATTGAATTGGTCATACCCATCCCCTTGGCTTTGCAATCTAAGTGGACGGTTTGGGGGGGGAGGTCAAGTTTTGCTGGGGTTGCCCGGGTCCGGGCCAGCTTTTGCATTTGCAACGGGGAAGCCGGGGGACTCTGCACTGGGTTGGCCCCGCGTTGGGGCCTCGTTAGCACGGGGCTGGCAATTGATAGAACATCCAACTGCATGGTACCAAAACGCTGCGTTTGCAGCACTCGAGCCTATGTTAAAGGGTGACGCGGACCAGCATCGGCTCATGGCAAAGTTCTGCGCTGGCAAATGGCTTTTTCACCCAGACGGGGAGACAAAACATGACACGGCAACCGTCCATCGCGACCTGCCTGTGGTTCGAGGCCAACGGCATCGACGCCGCGCGATTCTACGTTGACCTAATCGACGGTAGTCGGCTTTTGTCGCGGGTGCCCGAAGGCGCAAACCCGATGATCGTCGATTTTGAGCTGGCCGGCGTGCCGTATCGCATTCTGAATGGCGGCCCGCATTACAAACTCAACCCTGCCTGTTCGATCGCAGTCACGACACCCGGCCAGGCCGAAACCGATCGGATTTGGCACGCCCTGATTGCGGGGGGTGGTGCGCCGGGTCGCTGCGGCTGGCTGGTCGACCGTTGGGGGGTGTCTTGGCAGGTTTTCCCCGCCGCCGTTGCAACCCTGCTGGGTGCCGATGACCGGCAGGCCGCCGGCCGCGCACAGGCGGCTATGATGAAGATGAGCAAGATCGATGTGGCCGAGTTACAGGCTGCGTTTGATGGCACTGGCGGGTGACCTAGGCGTCACCACGCCACCAAGATCCACGGCGAAACCTCGCTCGGCCAGACCGTGGCTGCCGCTCGCCTGTTAGCCCGCGTATTTGCTCAGTAGCATCGACCCGTTCGTGCCGCCAAACCCGAAGCTGTTGGTCATGATGGTGTCATGTCCCGCATTCTCGACGAGGCTGGTCGCGATTTCTGCGGGAGCCAGCGCCTCATCCAATGTTTCGACGTTGATGGACGGAGCGATGAAGTCATCGCGCAGCATCAGAAGGCAATAGACGGCCTCTTGCGCTCCGGTTGCGCCCTGGCTGTGGCCGGTCATCGACTTGGTCGAGCTGATCGGAGGGGTCGTGCCTTCGCCGAACACCCGGCGGACCGCCTGAACCTCGCCCACGTCCCCGACCGGGGTCGAGGTGCCATGGGCGTTGATGTAGGTAACCTTGCGGCCTTCCGGCATGGTGGCAAGGGCCAGGTTCATCGCCCGTTCACCGCCCTCGCCCGAGGGGGCGACCATATCATGCCCGTCCGAGGTTGCTGCAAAGCCCGTCACCTCTGCATAGATGGTGGCGCCTCGTGCCAACGCCCGGTCAAGGGTTTCCAAGACGACCATACCGCCGCCGCCGGCAATGACGAAACCGTCCCGACCTGCGTCAAAGGCACGAGAGGCCTTTTCCGGTGTGTCATTGTACTTGGACGACATCGCGCCCATCGCGTCAAACAGACAAGACAATGTCCAGTCGAGCTCTTCTCCGCCGCCCGCAAACATCACGTCCTGTTTGCCCATCATGATCTGCTCTGCCGCGGCCCCGATGCAATGCAACGAGGTAGAGCAGGCTGAGGTGATCGAATAGCTCATCCCTTTGATCTGGAAAGCAGTCGAAAGGTTGGCCGCCACCGTCGAACACATGCCTTTTGGAACGGCAAGGGGACCGATCTTCTTGGGGCTGCCGGTGCGAAGAACGGTCTGGTGGGCGGTAAAGAGGGCAGAGGTCGAAGGACCGCCAGATCCCGCGATGATGCCTGTCCGGGAGTTGCTGACCTCTTCCGGGGTCAGGCCGCTGTCGGCAATCGCCTGTTCCATAGCCAGATAGGCGTAGGCCGCGCCCGGACCCATGAACCGCATCCGCCGCTTGTCGATAAGTTCAACTGGATTGATCTTGAGGTTCCCGGCGATCTGGCTGCGAAACCCGTATTCGACCATTTCCTCGGAACGTTCCACACCTGAACGGCCGGCCTTCAAAGCCTCGGCCACTTCGTTGGCAGAGTTTCCGATGGGGGATATGATCCCCATTCCGGTGACGACGACGCGGCGCATTGGCGGTCCTTTCGCAGTTAGATCGGTCGTATTGGGGACTAGGCTGAGGCCTCTGCAACGGCCAGTCCGACTTTCATATCCTTGACCTGATAGATCACTTCGCCGTCCGCCTCGACACGACCATCCGCCACGCCCATCTTGAGGCGGCGGTCGATGACGCGGGTGAAGTCGACGTAATATTTGATCATTGTGCGGGTCGGTGTGACCATGCCTGTCAGCTTGACCTCACCGACGCCCAGCGCAAATCCCTGGCCTTGCCAGCCGCGCCAGCCAAGGTTGAAGCCCGTGAGTTGCCACAGGCCGTCAAGGCCAAGGCAGCCGGGCATGACCGGATTGCCGGGAAAGTGACAGGCAAAGAACCAAAGGTCTGGTGTAATGTCGAACTCTGCTACGACATGGCCCTTGCCATGCGCGCCGCCGTCCGCGCTGATGTCTGTGATGCGGTCCATCATCAACATCGGGGGCTCGGGCAGCTGGGCATTGCCGGGTCCGAACAATTCGCCTCTTGCGCATTTCAGGAGGTCTGGCTTGTCGAACTGGCGAGGAAATGATGCCATGAGCTGTGTATTCCGGTTGCTGGTTGCTGTCCTTTAGCCCTGTATCATTGCCGGTTGAAGGGGCGCAAGTCCGGCGGTCCGGACACGATCTGGGCCACAACCAGCAAGTTTGCTCCGTTTGTGATTGAAATTGGGGGCTTTTGGTCCATATTTGTCGTCATGGTAGCAGAGATCACAGTCAAGGACGCACAGAGCGCAGAGAGGGGTAGCCTTTGGCTGTCTGGAGCGGGTCTGCGTCCAACCCGGCAGCGGTTGGCCTTGGCGGCTTTGCTGGTCGGAGATGGGCAAGACCGACATGTCACCGCTGAGAGCCTTTTCGATGCCGCGTCCGGCTGTGGCGAACGCGTATCTCTTGCGACCGTCTACAACACCCTTCGGGCCTTTTGTGATGCTGGCCTTTTGCGCGAGATCACCGTTGATGGATCGAAGAGCTATTTCGATACCAACATGTCGGATCACCCGCATTTCTATTGGGAAGACAGCGCCACCTTGACCGATGCCCCTGTGTCCGAGCTTGAGATACGCAGGTTGCCAAAGGTTCCGGAAGGCGCCGAAATGACGTCGGTCGACGTGATTATCAGGCTGCGCCGTGTCTGACGGGCGTGTCTGGTAAGGTGGGTCAAGACCCACCTTACGAGTGACAATCCCCCTCCATCCCGACGATCCATCCATGGCCAAGGGTTTTTGAGCCTCGATCCTTAACCCCGCGTTTACCTTGCGGCGTCACGTTAGACGCATGGCACGATATGTCCGCAGACGCGTCCTCGGAGGGACCTACTTCTTCACCGTCCGGCTTCAGGACCGGGGCAGTCGGCTTTTGACAGACCGGATTGTCCTGCTGCGTGATTGCGTGCGCCTCTGTCGAAATCGCTTTGACTTTACCATCGAAGCGGCGGTCGTTCTGCCGGACCACCTCCACATGATCTGGACACTTCCGGCCGAGGACGACGACTACTCAGCCCGGTGGCGCATGATCAAAGCCACCTTTTCCCGCCATGTCGAACGGCCTGCAACCATCTGCCCGAGCAAATTGGCGCGAGGCGAAAAGGGAATATGGCAACGTCGGTTCTGGGAGCATCTGGTGCGGGATCAGGCCGACTTTGACTTGTACCGGGCTTATGCGCTGACAGCTCCGGTGCGCGCGGGACTCGTGCCCCGGCCACAGGACTGGCCCTACAGTTCGATCCATCGCGACCTTGCTCGCACCGGGCCTATGGCGCTGCAGCTGGGCGACAAGGGTGTTGGCGCTATGCGAGTTGCGTAAGGTGGGTCCGGACCCACCTTACCGGCCCATCGAAGGCTTCAGAACCACTGCCCCGGTTCCATCAGTCCAAGGTCCAGCAATTGCTGCGAATGCCAGTCGAATGGCGCTGAATTGTGCCAGCGGAAGGTTTCGATATCAAATGTGGATCCGGGGTTACGCTTCAGCGCCTTTGCTGTGCGAAACGAACAGATCGAGGCTGTCAGGTTGTTATGCCACGGGCAGGAGTATATATTGTATTCCGGATCATTGAACGTGTGGTCCATCCTCAGTTGCAGCCCGGGCTTAACCCGAAAGAACCCGACCCGGTCGATCCGTCTGCGCGGCATCGGGATGTGTTCCTCAAACCGCCAGCGCAGGCCGCCAAAGAAATCCAGTTGCCGTTCCTTCGGATGGCGGGTGTCGGGGTCCTCGCGTGCGAGGGCATAGTAGCCGGACTTGTCCAGATGCGCATCGTCCAGAGAAACCGCTGTCGGATTAGCCCAAAGGTCTCCGGCATAAAGGTCGATCACATAGGTGAGGACACTGTCGCGCCGCTCTTCGGTGCAGAAGACCGCCATTTCGCCAACGGTCCGATGTTCGCAGAACGGAAAAAACAGATACTCTGCGTTGAAGCAATAGTAGAGCCATATCGGCTTGCTTGCCTTGATCACCGCGTTGACCACAGTCAGCATCGCGCCTTCGACCTGCATATCCTGATCGACCCGGACAACCCGATCATCCAGCCCCTTGGCCAAGGCCATGTCCCGCGCCGCAAAGACGATGAGCGCCTTGAACCCAAGGTCGAGGTGATGCCGGATCGTCGTGTTCACCTCAATGTCGTCTTCGGCTAGGATAAGCCCGACCGGCCCAACGGCTAGAATGTTGGCGCCCGTTGCCAGAAACGCGTCCAGTGACGGGAAATGTTTCACGTTCTTCTGACTCTCATTTGATTGACCGGCATTCTGGTGAAGAATCGGCTAATTCCTCATGCATTGCAAGTCAGCGGCATGGGCGTTAGCACCATTCGACAAATGTCTTCCCCACCCACCCCCGCATCAGACGCTTGCACGCGAGGACCACTGCCGATGACAACCGCGCCAAAAAAGCTCTATATCAAGACCTATGGCTGTCAGATGAACGTCTATGACAGTGAGCGTATGGCCGAAGCGCTGGGCAGTCAGGGCTATGTGTCGACGGACACCGCCGAAGACGCGGATATGGTCCTTCTCAATACCTGTCACATTCGGGAAAAGGCCGCGGAAAAGCTTTATTCCGATCTTGGTCGACTCAAGCCTTTGAAGGCTGCCCGCCCCAACCTCAAGATTGGGGTGGCTGGCTGCGTCGCGCAGGCCGAAGGCGAAGAGATCGTGCGCCGTATGCCCCTTGTCGACCTTGTTGTCGGCCCGCAAAACTACCACCGCTTGCCTGAGATGGAGGCCGCTGCCCACGGCGGCGCCCGCGTTGTGGACACCGATTTCCCGGTCGAGGACAAGTTTGATCACCTTGCCGCCCGCCCCAAGGCCCGGCGCGGGCCGACGGCTTTCCTTACTGTCCAGGAAGGCTGTGACAAGTTCTGCGCCTTTTGTGTCGTTCCCTATACCCGCGGCGCTGAGGTCAGCCGCCCTGCCGACCGCCTGCTGGCAGAGGCGCAGGGCCTGGTTGAGGCCGGCGTGCGTGAGATCACCCTGCTTGGACAGAACGTGAATGCTTGGCACGGCGAGATCGCCGGACCTGTCACCGGACTGGCCGGCCTGATTGGGCAGCTGGCCCAGATCGACGGCCTGGACCGCATCCGTTACACCACGAGCCATCCCAATGACATGGACGACGCCCTGATCGAGGCCCACGGATCGCAGGCAAAACTGATGCCCTACCTGCATCTTCCGGTCCAATCTGGATCCGACCGTATCCTCAAGGCCATGAACCGCAAGCATACCGCAGAGGCCTATCTGCGCCTGATCGAGCGTATTCGAGCAGCCCGGCCCGACATCCTGTTGACGTCGGATTTCATTGTCGGCTTTCCGGGTGAAACGGATGCCGATTTCGCCGACACCTTGGCCCTTGTCGAGGCGGTGGGCTACGGAGCTGCCTATTCCTTCAAGTATTCGGCCCGTCCCGGAACCCCGGCGGCCGAACGGGCGGAGGTGCAGGCTGATGTCATGGATGACCGCCTGCAACAGCTTCAAGCCTTGCTGACCCGCCAGCAGAAGGCGGCACAGGAGGCAATGGTCGGCAAGACGACGACAGTGCTGTTTGAAAAGCCTGGTCGGCTGGACCAGCAATGGGGTGGCAAGTCGGAACATCTCCATGCCGTCCATGTCCCGTCCGCAAATGACTTGCGTGGTCAGATCCTGCCGGTGCGCATTACAGAAGCTGGACCGAATTCCCTTGCTGGGGAACTTTGCCTGTAGGCAACTCAGGTTCAGCTACCTGTAAGATCAGGGTGGCACCATGCTCCAATATTTGGGGGAATCCGCTACATTTTGTGGGTTTTTTGATATTTGCCCATTTCTTGGCTTGCCTCCGAGTCGGCCGATCGGCAGAATCATCAAGTAATGGCGCGATCGGTCCGTCATTTTGTGTGTTTTGTAGGTGCTGGAGGTTTGAGCCGTGTGGGGATTCCCATCGTTATTTTCGAGAAATGTGGTGGCGGGGTTTACTCTGGCCATTCTTGCTACAGTGGTTTGGCAAACGCCTGCACAGGCGCAAGAAACATATCAGCCGGGCATCTGGATTGATCCGGATGGTTGCGAACATTGGGTTATGGATGACGGGGTAGAGGGCTATATGTCCCCCCGCCGCACCCGCGACGGCCGCCCCGTCTGCCGGAGGAGCGAAATCTGTGGCATTTTGCCGACGGACTGGATCTTTGCAACCAACAGCGTTGTCATAGCCCCGGCCAGCCGCGACGAAATCGCCCGGTTCTTCGAAGATGCGGATGCCTTTGGGTTTCTTGTCTACGGCCACACCGACAGTCGCGCATCCGACGAATACAACATGAGGCTGTCCCAGGGCCGGGCGGATGCGATTGCGTCGATCGGCTACGAAGTCGGTGCCCGCATCGTCGATGCAAGAGGTCTGGGCGAGCGAATGCCGCGCGCCTCCAACGGGACAGCCGCCGGGCAGGAACAGAACCGGCGCGTCGAAGTTTATTGTTTGCGGTGAGGGTAATGAGCATGAAGTATGTAAAAGGTGCCGTATTACTGGCCTTTGCCGGATGTGTTGCGGGCTGCGAGGCAGGGCCTGACAAGTCTGTGGACCGCGGGATCAATGCCCATCCGCTTAGTGACATGGTCGCCGGTATCTGGATTGACCCCGATGGTTGTGATCACTGGATCATCGATGATGGGGTCGAAGGCTACCTGTCCGAAAGGCTTGCCCCTGATGGACGCCCTGTCTGTTCGGGTGTTGGAGAGCCAACCCAAGTGATCGGGCCTTTTCAGGACGGATCGCCCTTTCCTGACGCGATCTGACCCATGTGTCATAGCCCAGCAAATGGACGGCCGCAGCGAAAGCTGCGGTCTTTTGCGTTCGTGTTACATCATTAAGTCACGCCTGTGCTTGCGCGTGAGCGCGCAAGTTGTCACGATAAAAACAGGTCTCGCACACAGGAGCATTGATTGGCCATCACCGAACTCCCCCCCGCGCCGTCCCAAAATGAGCTGTCGGAAACAACAATCGAGTTTGCTGACAACTTCCTTCTGATCGATCTTTGCGGTGAACATGACCGCAATCTGACCGCGATAGAAACAAGGTTAGAGGTCCAGATCCTGCGCCGGGGCAATCGCCTCGTCATTATCGGAGAGGCCGTGGGACGTGATGCGGCGGCGGATGTTCTTCAGGCGCTTTACCAACGCCTTGAGGCGGGCAAGTCGCTGGAACCTGGCGACATCGACCGAGAACTTCGGATGGGCGTCGCGGACCGTGCTGTTCCCGAACGCGGCGACCAGATCGAAATGTTCAAGGGTCAAGCGGATGCCAGCCGGGTAGAAATCAAGACTCGGCGCAAATTGGTAGAACCCCGGACAGAGGCGCAGAAGGCCTACGTCAAAGCGCTTTATGACAACGAACTGGCGTTTGGCATCGGTCCGGCGGGAACCGGCAAGACCTATCTTGCCGTTGCCGTGGGGGTGAACATGTTCATCTCGGGCCACGTCGACAAGATCATCCTAAGCCGCCCGGCCGTCGAAGCGGGGGAAAAGCTCGGCTATCTGCCCGGCGACATGAAGGATAAGGTCGACCCCTACATGCAGCCGCTTTATGACGCGCTGAATGATTTTCTGCCGGGCAAGCAGGTGGCCAAAATGATCGAGGAAAAGGTCATCGAAATTGCGCCACTGGCCTTTATGCGGGGACGGACCCTCTCGAATGCATTTGTGGTGCTGGACGAGGCGCAGAACGCGACGTCGATGCAGATGAAGATGTTTCTGACCCGTCTGGGCGAAGGCAGCCGCATGGTGATCACCGGCGACCGGACCCAGGTGGACCTGCCGCGCGGCGTCTCTTCGGGCCTGTCGGACGCAGAGCGGTTGCTGAAGGGCATTTCCCGCATAAGCTTTAACTACTTCACCTCGAAGGATGTTGTGCGACACCCGCTTGTCGCTGCGATCATCGAGGCCTACGAGGCAGAAGGCTAGGCTATGGCGACGGTGGGACAGTGGCTCCGAAACAAGCTGACCCCACCGTCGCTTGAAGAGATTGAACACGAAACCCGCAAGTGGCAGATCGAGTGCAAGACCTGCGGCCGGTCCGCCAACCTTTGGGAGGCTGGTGGCAAACGATACAAGGCTCATGGCAACAAGACCGTTCTGGGCCGCTGTGCTGGGTGTGACAACAAATTGAGAACCATGAAGATTTACCGGCCCAATGAATGACCTGAACGCCGATATTCTGATTGAAGATTCACGTTGGGCCCGGCTCGACTTTGAGGCCTTGGCCGAGGTTGCCTGCCAGTCTGTTCTGGACCACCTTGGCCAGACCGGCGAGGTCGAGGTGAGCATACTGGCCTGCAATGACGCCCGTATCGCAGTCCTGAACGCCGATTTCAGGGGAAAACCCCAACCCACCAACGTTCTGAGCTGGCCAGCCGAAGAGCGGGGGGCAAAGGTCGCAGGCGCCCATCCTCTCCGTCCCCGGCCCGGAGCGGACGGTACCATAGAGCTTGGCGATATCGCGATTGCCTACGAAACCTGCGCGGCCGAGGCCGAAAAGTCAGGCCGTAGTCTGGAACATCACGCCACTCACCTTGTCGTTCATGGGGTGTTGCATCTTTTTGGGTACGACCATGAGCGTGACCCGGACGCCACCCTGATGGAGTCGATCGAAACAGAGATACTTGGAAATCTGGGAATTCAGGACCCATATAAGCATCTAGAGTAACCAGCGGGGCGATTCCCGCGATGGAAGGAGACAATGGGCGACATCAATCTTGGGTCATCTAGTGCCGCGCAAAGCGCGCCACAGGACCTTGGCGACCAGGCGGCCGATGGCCAAAGTCGCGGCTTTTTCGGCAGAATTTTCGATGCTCTGACCCCTGCAGAGACTGTAAGCGACGAAGACGAGGACGCCCGAAGGCGTAGCACGACCTCAAGCCAGTCAAAACCGGGGCTTCTGAACCTGCGTCGCATGCGGGTTGAGGATGTGGCAATCCCCAAGGCAGACATTGTCGCCGTTCCCGTTGGATGCACCCGCGAAGAGCTTGTCAGTGTCTTTCGCGAAAGTGGTCTGACCCGCTTGCCCGTGTATGACGGTACCCTTGATACTCCGGTCGGCCTCGTGAATCTCAAGGACTTTGCACTTAGTCAGGGATTCAACGGTGACCTTGCCGAGTATTCTCTCAGCGCGCTGCTGCGCCCTCTGCTCTATGTTCCTCCCTCAATGCCATTGGGTGTTCTGCTGCAGAAGATGCAGGCAGAGCGTATACACATGGCGCTTGTCATAGATGAATACGGCGGAACGGACGGCCTCGTCACGATCGAGGATCTGATCGAACAGGTGGTCGGTGAGATCGAGGACGAGCATGATGTGGACGAGGTTTCGTCCTTTGTCCCCGAGAAACCGGGCGTCTGGCTGGCTCTGCCCAAAACCCCTTTGGAAGAGTTCGAGGCCGAGATCGGGATGGACCTCACCGCTCACGAAGAAATCGACGAAGAGGAAGTGGATACTCTGGGCGGTCTTGTCTTCATGTTGGCTGGCCATGTGCCGGCGCGTGGGGAAATCATCCGTCATCCAGATGGGCCAGAGTTCGAAGTGATCGACGCGGATCCGCGCAGGATCAAGAGGCTTCGCATCAGGCTTGCCCCTGCTACCCTCGTCGAGCCTTGAGACGTCCGGCGTGATCCGTCGGCCCGGCACGTCGGCCCGGCACGTCGGTATGAGCCTGCAACATAGGTTGATGCAGTACCGCTGGCCGGTCCGGATGGCGGTTCTGTTTGGGCTTGGGGTCGCCGCGGGCCTCGGGCAGGTGCCATGGTCGCTTTGGCCCTTGTCGCTGATGGCCTCCGCTCTTGCTATCGCTCTGGTTGGGGCGGTCAGGGGGATCCGGCAGATTGCCTTGGCGGGCTGGTTCTTCGGTCTGGGACATTTTGCACTTGCATTGCACTGGATTGTGCAGCCGTTCCTTGTCGACGTGGCCCGACATGGTTGGATGGCCCCCTTTGCCCTTGTCCTGATGGCTGGAGGGATGGCCCTGTTCTGGGCCGCCGGTTTCGGCATCGCCTCGGCCCTTGGGCGTGGGCGGGCTTCGCCCTTTGGGATCGTGGCCGGTTTGGGCCTGGCGGAAATCGCCCGATCGCTGCTGCTGACGGGGTTTCCTTGGGCGCTGCCCGGGCACATCTGGATCGGGACACCGATCTCTCAACTGGCGGCATATGTCGGGCCACACGGTTTGACCCTTGTTACCCTGGGCCTTGCCGCTCTGGTCGTTGTAACGTGGCTTCGGGTTTGGCTCTTGGCGCCTGTCGTTGGCTTTGTCCTGGCCTGGTTTGGGTTGGCACCCGGTGTTGCGCCGCCGGTGCCCCCTGATGCCCCGATCGTCCGATTGGTCCAGCCGAACGCCGCGCAGGACCAGAAATTTGTGCCGGGATTTGCCGAAGTTTTTGTCCGCCGCCTGTTGGAGCTTACTGCAAAGGGCGGCGAAGATGCCGTCGAGGGGCAGCGACCCGACCTGGTGGTCTGGCCCGAAACCGCGGTGCCCTGGCTTTTGGAACATTCCGCCGGCGTGCTGGCCCAGACCGCCGCGGCGGCCGATGGGGTGCCCGTCGTCCTTGGCGTCCAGCGACGAGAGGGCGCGCGCTACTTCAATTCATTGGTTGTTACGGATGAGGCTGGGGGCATTGCTGCCCAATATGACAAATGGCACCTCGTGCCGTTTGGGGAATACATGCCTTTGGGCGAAATCATGGGCCGGTTTGGCATCCACGGACTGGCCGCCAGTGAAGGCGGCGGTTTTAGCCGGGGGCCCGGACCGGGCCTCGTTTCAATCCCTGGGATCGGCCAGGCCATGCCGCTGATCTGCTATGAGGGCATCTTTGCTGAAGAGGTGAATGCGGTACCCGAGCGGCCCCGGTTGCTGCTTTTGATCACAAACGATGCCTGGTTCGGTGGCTGGGCCGGTCCGGCGCAACACTTTGGACTGGCGCAGTTGCGGGCGATCGAACAGGGGCTGCCCTTGGTGCGCGTCGCCAACACCGGCATTTCGGGGATGATCGATCCCAAAGGGCGCGTGACGGGGCGGATGGCGCTGGGCGTTAAGGGGGCGCAGGACGTGGTCTTGCCGTCCGCCCTGCGGCCGACGGTTTATGCGCGGTTCGGGAATTGGCCTGTTTTCATATTGCTTTTGGCCCTCGCTCTAGTGGTTTTCCGTCGACCGGTTGGCGATTGAGGTTGACCTCTTAAGACCGGCAGAATAGCCCCTTTTGCAGTCTTTGTCACAACGGCTTCCTGGCGTGACAAGTAACCCAAATGGAGCGTCCCCCAATGTCCCGTCAAGACTATATCTTTACGTCGGAATCCGTATCTGAAGGTCATCCTGACAAGGTCTGCGACCAGATTTCTGACAGCATCCTGGATGCGTTGCTGGCACAGGAGCCGGAGGCGCGGGTCGCTTGCGAGACATTTGCCACTACCAATCGGGTTGTCATCGGCGGGGAGTTGGGTTTGTCTGATCCCGCCAAGCTGCGGGACTGCATGGACCGGGTTGAAGATATCACCCGGGCCTGTATCAAGGAAATTGGATACGAGCAGGACAAATTTCATCACGCAACATGCGAAGTGACGAACCTGCTGCATGAACAGTCCGCCCATATTGCCCAGGGCGTGAATGCCGGTGAGGGCAAGGACGAAGGGGCTGGAGATCAGGGGATCATGTTCGGCTATGCCGTTCGGGAAACACCCGAACTGATGCCGGCTCCGATCCACTATACCCATGCGATCCTCCGGCGTCTGGCCGAGGTGCGCAAGGACGGCACCGAACCGACCCTGCGGCCCGACGCGAAAAGCCAGTTGTCGCTGCGGTATGTTGGGGGCAAGCCGGTCGGCGTGACCTCGCTGGTTCTGTCGACGCAGCACGCCGATGAAAGCCAAACCAGTGCCGACATCCGGGCTATCGTCGAACCCTACATCCGCGATGTCCTGCCCGAAGGCTGGTTGACGGAGGAGACACAGTGGTGGGTGAACCCGACTGGAACCTTCGTCATCGGTGGCCCGGATGGGGATGCCGGGTTGACCGGGCGGAAGATCATCGTGGACACCTACGGCGGGGCCGCCCCCCACGGCGGCGGCGCGTTCTCTGGCAAAGACCCGACCAAGGTTGACCGGTCTGCGGCCTATGCCGCGCGCTACCTTGCCAAGAACGTGGTAGCCGCGGGTATTGCCGAGCGGTGCACCATCCAGCTCAGCTATGCGATTGGCGTGTCGCGTCCCCTGTCGATCTATGCCGATACCCATGGCACTGGCGAGGTCGACCCGGCGGCGATCGAACGGGCGATCGACCAGGCGATGGACCTGACGCCGCGCGGGATCCGCGAGCATCTGTCCTTGAACCGGCCAATCTACCAGCGGACAGCCGCCTACGGACACTTTGGCCGGGCCCCGGACGCCGATGGTGGTTTTAGCTGGGAACGGACGGACCTTGCTGAGGTGCTGCGGCGCAGCGTATAGTTTCGTTCATCCAAGCCCACCTGAGAACTTCTGATACGAGGCAGGTAAGGTGGGTCCTGACCCACCTTACGCGCGGGCTGGCCCATGCAGAGGATCATGATCATCGGGGCCCCAGGCTCCGGAAAGTCGACGGTGGCCCGAAGGTTGGGGGTGGCCACGGGGCTGCCGGTTGTCCACATCGACCCAATGTTCTGGGCACCTGGATGGGTGCAACGCAGCGTTGACGAGACCTATGCGATGATCGAACAAGCGGTCCGAGGGCCGGCCTGGATCTTTGAGGGTAACAACACCCCGACACTGGCCATGCGGGCGGAACGTGCCGATCTGATCCTCTTTCTCGATCTGCCCCGGAGGCTACGCATGTGGCGGCTGGTCAAGCGGACCCTGCGGTATCTTGGCCGGACCCGCCCCGACATGGCGCCGGGCTGCCCCGAACGGTTTGACATCGCCTTCTTTCGGTTCGCCTGGGCCTATGACGATGGAGGACGGTTGCGAGCGCGTGCGTTCTGCACCCAGTGGCAAGGGCGGAGCAAAGTGCTGCGCCTGACCTCGCCGGAGGCGGTGGAGGCGTTTCTGAAGACCTGCGAAGGGTAAGGTGGGTCTTGACCCACCTTACGCGACACCCCGTCGTTGCGCACCGGTGCAAGGCTTGCTAGAGGGCCGCGAATGACACATCGCACCCACCCCGACGGCACCCCCTGGCGCAACTTCTACGGACGTATCCGGGGCAAGACCCTGAACGCGGCCCAGGTCGTCCGGCTTGAAACCGATCTGGCGGACCTGTCCCCTGGTCCCGTCAGCCGCGAGGACAACCCCGATCGTCGCCCCCTTGATCTGGCCGCCCGCTTTGGCGACCGTCCGATCTGGCTCGAGATTGGTTTTGGCGGCGGTGAGCACATGGTGCATATGGCCAAAACCTGGCCCGACATGTCGATCATCGGAGCAGAACCCTTCGTGAACGGGGTGGCGATGCTTCTGGGCAAGATCGAGAGCGCGGGCGTCACCAACCTGGCCATCCACCCCGGCGATGTCCGCGACCTGTTCGACGTCCTGCCTGAGGCGAGCATTTCCAAGGCCTTCCTGAACTATCCCGATCCCTGGCCCAAGTCCCGCCATCACCGTCGCCGCTTTGTCACCCCCGGCTACCTGGCGGGCCTGCGTCGCGTTCTTGCCCCTGGGGCTGAATTCCGGGTGGCCACCGATATTCCCGACTATGTCCGCCAGACCATGGAAGAGGTGCCAAAGGCTGGTTTCACGGTTGAAGCCGGCCCAACGGACCGAGCCTGGACCGACTGGATCTCGACCCGGTACGAACAAAAGGCCCTAAGGGAGGGCCGCCACCCTCACTATATGACCTTTCGCCAGCCCTAGGGCCTCTAGGCGGTTGATTTGAGCCAAGTGGCCTGGTTTGACCGATGGACCCTTGCCGGAGGCTGGTCTAGAACCCTGCTCAAATCAGAAGCGAGGTTGAATTGATGTCTGGACATGGCACTCCTGTTCCGATGACGGCACAGCGCGGCGGCGCGCTTAAGGGCGAGGCCCATGTGCCGGGGGATAAGTCGATCTCGCACCGCTCTTTGATCCTCGGCGCCTTGTCGGTCGGTGAGACCCGGATCGAGGGCCTGCTTGAGGGCGAGGATGTTCTGGACACCGGCAAGGCCATGCAGGCCTTTGGGGCAGAGGTCATTCAGCACGGTCCCGGTCGTTGGTCCGTCCACGGTGTTGGCGTCGGCGGCTTTGCCGAACCGTCCCAGGTCATCGATTGCGGCAACTCCGGCACGGGTGTTCGTTTGATCATGGGCGCCATGGCGACCTCTCCGATCACGGCAACATTTACGGGTGACGCGTCCCTCAACGGCCGCCCGATGGGCCGTGTCACGGACCCGCTGGCCTTGTTCGGTACCCAGGCCTATGGCCGCAAAGGGGGCCGTCTGCCCATGACGATCGTCGGTGCGGCTGATCCTGTCCCGGTCCGCTACACCGTTCCCGTCCCGTCCGCCCAAGTGAAATCAGCGGTTCTTCTTGCTGGTCTGAATGCACCGGGCCAGACAGTCGTGATCGAACGTGAGGCAACCCGCGATCATTCTGAACGGATGCTGGCAGGCTTTGGCGCCAAGGTGGCGATTGAAACGCTACCCGAAGGCCGGGTGATCACACTGGACGGCCAGCCCGAGCTTGTGCCGCAGGACATCGTTGTCCCGCGCGATCCGTCTTCGGCCGCATTCCCGGTCTGTGCCGCCCTTCTGGTCGAAGGGTCCGATGTCCTCGTCCCCAACATTGGCCTCAACCCGACGCGGGCAGGGCTGTTCACCACCCTGATCGAAATGGGCGCGGACCTGACCTACGAGAACTTGCACGAGGAAGGCGGAGAGCCTGTCGCAGACTTGCGGGCGAAGTTCTCGCCAAATCTCAAAGGCATCGAAGTCCCGCCAGAGCGGGCCGCCAGCATGATCGACGAATACCCCATTCTGTCGGTTGTCGCCGCCTTTGCCGAGGGTGAGACGGTTATGCGTGGGGTCAAGGAACTCCGCGTCAAGGAAAGCGACCGGATCGACGCGATGGCCAAGGGGCTTCGGGCCGCCGGCGTTACCGTGGACGAGGGTGAGGACTGGTGGATCGTGACGGGTCGGGGCCACGGCGATGTGCCCGGCGGCGTCACCGTAGAAAGCCGCCTTGATCACCGGATCGCCATGTCTTTCCTCGTGCTGGGCCTTGCAACGCAAAAGCCTGTGACTGTCGATGATGCCAGCCCGATTGCCACATCATTCCCAATCTTCGAAAGCCTGATGGCCACTCTTGGTGCTACCATCACCCGGAGCAACGGGTGAGCTTTACAGTCGCTATAGATGGTCCCGCGGCCGCTGGAAAAGGGACGATATCGAAGGCCGTTGCCCAGCATTTTGGCTTTGCACATCTGGACACAGGCCTCTTGTACCGGGCTGTCGGGGCAAAGGTGGCCGAAGGGGCCGAACCTGTGGCGGCTGCCATGTCTTTGACAGCACAGGATCTGGAGCGGGACGACCTTCGCACCCAGGTGGCAGCGGATGCGGCCAGCAAGGTCGCCGTGATTCCTGAGGTTCGCGCGGCACTGGTGGCGTTTCAACGCAGCTTTGCCATGCGGTCGGGTGGTGCGGTTCTGGATGGACGGGACATTGGGACCGTGATCTGCCCGGATGCGGCGGCCAAGCTCTTTGTTACGGCCAGCCCCGAATGCCGGGCCGAGCGGCGGTTTGCCGAATTGACTGCAAATGGTCATGACGTGACCTATTCCCAGGTCCTCGAAGACGTTATTGCCCGCGACCGACGCGACAGTGAGAGGTCAACCGCGCCCTTGTTGGCGGCCCCCGATGCCGTGCAGATCGACACCAGCGACCTTACGATCGAAGAGGCTGTGGCCCAGGCTATCGCCGTGATCCAGACTGCCAGGAATTAATCCCGGCAGGCGGTGCGGATCAAAGGGTGATCCCACCGAATGCAACCAGCTGCACGCAGGCCAGGATGGCGGGTGATCGTGCCAGCCATCGTTCCCAACTGACCGGCCGCCCTGGAGCCAGCAACAAAATGGGTATGGCGACGAGGCTGGCTGCGACCTGGAACAGGAAAAAGTTGGCGATGGGGTTCAGGCTGACGATGATGGACCAGCCATAGCCCGTTCGTGCAATCGGAGGGATTGTTGAAAGGGCGGTAAACAACGCCCAAAGGCCCACAAGGACCCAAAACACACTCAAGCGCATGATCATTGTACCGGGTTACTGGTTAACACGGTTCTACCTTAGCGATATGGGCAAGGGCATCAATCCCCCTGAAGCCCCAAGGATGCATTCACCCTTGCCCAAAAGGGCCAAACGGCCTATAGACCGCCACGTTGAAACGGCGGAACAGCCGTGAGCGTGAGACTTGAGCAGGGTCGGTGGTTGCCGACCCTCTTTGTTTTACGCGTTCGACCAACTGAAACCCAAAGACCGGCGGAGACAACCGCAAGGCCAGTATAGCGACCGAAAAAGGAAACCGATTATATATGTGCGCTAAAGCATCCATGGAGGATTTCGAAGCCCTCCTGAACGAAAGCTTCGAAATGGACACGCCTGTTGAGGGCTCTGTCGTCAAAGGCAAGGTCATCGCGATCGAAGCGGGCCAAGCCATCATCGATGTCGGCTACAAGATGGAAGGCCGAATCGATCTTAAAGAATTCGCAAATCCCGGCGAGACCGCCGAACTGGTTGTTGGCGATCAGGTTGAGGTTTTCCTCCGCCAGGTCGAGAACGCCCGTGGCGAAGCTGTCATCTCGCGTGAGATGGCGCGCCGCGAAGAAGCCTGGGATCGTCTGGAAAAGGCATATGCCAGCGAAGAGCGCGTCGATGGCGCCATCTTTGGTCGGGTCAAGGGCGGCTTTACCGTTGACCTCGGCGGCGCTGTAGCGTTCCTGCCCGGCTCTCAGGTCGATGTGCGCCCGGTCCGCGACGCGGGCCCGCTCATGGGTCTCAAGCAGCCGTTCCAGATCCTCAAGATGGACCGTCGTCGGGGCAACATCGTTGTGTCGCGTCGTGCAATCCTTGAAGAGAGCCGCGCTGAACAGCGTGCCGAAGTCATTGGCAACCTGACCGAAGGTCAGGCCGTCGACGGCGTCGTCAAGAACATCACCGAATACGGGGCCTTTGTGGACCTGGGCGGTGTGGACGGCCTGCTGCACGTCACCGACATGGCATGGCGCCGCGTCAACCACCCGTCCGAGATCCTGTCGATCGGCGAGACCGTTAAGGTTCAGGTCATCAAGATCAACAAGGACACGCATCGTATCAGCCTGGGCATGAAGCAGCTTCAGGACGATCCGTGGGATGCCGTCGAAGGCAAGTTCCCGCTTGAATCCGTTCACACCGGTCGCGTCACCAACATCACCGACTACGGCGCCTTTGTGGAGCTGGAGCCGGGGGTCGAAGGCCTCGTCCACGTGTCCGAGATGTCCTGGACCAAGAAGAACGTCCATCCCGGCAAGATCGTCTCTACCTCGCAAGAGGTTGAAGTCATGGTGCTTGAGATCGACAGCTCCAAGCGTCGCGTTTCGCTTGGCCTCAAGCAGACCCAGCGTAACCCGTGGGAAGTCTTTGCCGAGACCCATCCCGAGGGCACCGAGGTCGAAGGCGAAGTCAAGAACATCACCGAGTTCGGTCTGTTCATTGGCCTTCCCGGCGACATCGACGGCATGGTCCACCTGTCCGACCTGACCTGGGAAGGTCGGGGCGAGGATGTCATCAACGACTTCCGCAAGGGCGACATGGTCAAGGCCAAGGTCTCTGAGGTCGATGTCGAGAAAGAGCGTATCTCGCTCTCGATCAAGGCGCTGGATTCCGATCCCTTTGCCGACGCCATTGGTGGCGTGAAGCGCGGTTCGATCATCACGGTTGCCGTGACCAAGATCGAAGACGGCGGCATTGAGGTGGAGTACGAGGGCATGAAGTCCTTTATCCGCCGCTCTGACCTGTCGCGTGACCGTGCCGAACAGCGCCCCGAGCGTTTCGGCGTCGGTGACAAGGTCGACGTTCGCGTGACCAACATCGACAGCAAGACCCGCAAGCTGGGTCTGTCGATCAAGGCCCGCGAGATCGCAGAAGAGAAAGAAGCAGTCGAGCAGTTTGGCTCTTCGGACTCTGGCGCGTCGCTTGGCGATATCCTGGGCGCAGCGCTCAAGGGTAGCGACAACTGATCTTGTCGAACGTCTGAGAAGAAGACAAAGCCCCGCTGCCGGAAACGGTGGCGGGGTTTTTCGTTGTACAGTGTGGATATTGGACAGCGCCGGGCCGGTCATGCGATGGGCTATGCTTTGACGGGCGCCCGAATCGCCTTGCATGTCCAAGGCACGTCTGGCCTGCGGCGGCGCCCTGAGGCCGTACTTTGGCTGTGTTATTCTTGGAATTCACCCGCTTACCTGCCTCCCAAGTCGAAAACCGGCCCAACAAAGGACTCGTATCTATTCCTCATTCGGGCCTATCGTGCCTATACTGCTTGAACGTCTAGGCAAGACAGTCTGCTGCAATTGACCACTTGGGAGCCTGCTATGATCCGTTCTGAATTGATCCAGAAGATTGCTGACGACAACCCGCACCTGTTCCAGCGGGATGTTGATCGAATCGTAAGCACGGTCTTTGACGAGATTACTTCAGCAATGGCTGCGGGAAACCGGGTTGAGCTGCGCGGGTTCGGGGCGTTTTCTGTCAAACGCAGGGATCCCCGGATCGGCCGCAACCCGCGGACCGGGGAATCTGTTGAGGTCGAGCAAAAGCACGTGCCTTTCTTCAAGACAGGCAAGCTGTTGCGCGATCGCCTGAACGGAAACTAAGAGAAGTCCATGAAAACCATCCGCTACGCCTTTTGGGCCATCGTCGCCATTTGCCTGATCACCGTTGGACTTGCCAACAGGGGTGATGTGACGCTTCGGGCGATGCCCGAGGCATTGGCCGATCTTGTCGGCGTGTCCCCCGACATTACCCTGCCGCTGTTTGTGGTGATCTTCTTGGGTGTGGCAGCCGGTTTGCTGATCGGCTTTTTTTGGGAGTGGCTGCGGGAGGCCAAACACCGGGCCGAGGTTCGCAACAAGTCTCGCGAAGTTGTTAATCTCAAGCGCGAGGTTGGCCGTCTGACCACCGAAAAGCATGAAGGTAAGGACGAGGTCCTGGCCCTTCTGGAGACCGCTGGGCCGCGTCGTTAACAGATGCCTGCCGATGTTCGGGTCAAGATTTGCGGACTGCGCGACGATGCCGGTATAGCGGCGGCGGTTGATGCGGGCGCCGCCTATGTCGGCTTTGTATTCTTTCCTAAATCACCTCGCGCCTTGACCATCGAGCAGGCTGTGCCCCTGGGCCTGTCGGTCCCTCCGGGTGTTGCCAAGGTTGCCCTTGTCGTCGATCCAGATGACGCCCTGCTTGACGCAATTACCAGCGCAGTGCCAATTGACATCATCCAGCTTCACGGACATGAGACACCTGCCCGCGTGGCCGAGGTTCGCCGCCGCTTTGGCCTGCCTGTCATGAAGGTGGTCGGCGTGGCCGGACCTGAAGATCTGCCCGAGCTGGAGGCCCAGGGAAAGGTTGCCGACCAGCTTTTGGTCGATGCCAAGCCACCAAAGGATGCCGACTTGCCCGGTGGCAATGGCCTGACCTTTGACTGGCGCCTGATCGCGGGCCGTCGCTGGCCCTGTCCCTGGATGTTGGCAGGTGGGCTGACCGCCGAAAACGTGGCCGAAGCGATTGCCTTGACTGGCACCCGTCAGGTGGACGTATCGTCTGGTGTAGAAAGTGCGCCGGGCGTCAAGGATGCGGCGCGTATCGCCGCATTTATCGCGGCGGCGAAGGCCTGACGCGGGACGATGGACGTGCCTGACTGCGCGAGCGGGAGGGCACGAGACCCCAGTGTCGCAACTTGCCTCTTTTCAAGCGCAGGATTCCCCCCTATACGCGCGACTTCATCGGACCGGACACCCTTGGAGGCCGGTCCCTAAAATCGAAGGAATATTCCATGGCTGGTGAGATCCCTGATCTTCACGCCACGGTACGCGCGGGGACAGGCAAGGGGGCCGCCCGCCAAGCTCGCCGTGATGGCGACGTACCTGGCATTGTTTATGGCGGCGGCGCAGACCCGCAGCCCATCAACATCCCCTATAATGCACTTATCAAGCGGCTCAAGGCTGGCCGTTTCATGTCGACGCTGTTCAACCTCAAGGTTGAAGGCCAGGAAGACGTGCGCGTCATCTGCCGCGGCGTGCAACGCCACGTCGTAAAGGACCTGCCGACCCACGTGGACCTGATGCGTCTGCGCCGGACAAGCCGGGTGAACCTGTTCATCCACGTCGACTTTATCAACCACAAGGACGCACCGGGCATCAAGCGCGGCGGTGTTCTGACTGTTGTCCGTTCCGAAGTCGAACTGAACGTGCTTGCCGGCGATATCCCCGATCACATCACCGTTGACCTGACCGGTCGCGAAGTTGGCGATGTCATCCACATTTCCGACGTCACGCTGCCAGAGGGCGCAAAGCCGACGATCGACCGTGACTTCGTGATCGCGAACATCTCGGCTCCGTCCGGACTGCGCTCCTCGGACAACGAAGCCGGTGATGATGCCGAAGCGTCTGACGAATAAGCCTGATCCTCGGATCTGCGCATGACACTGAAACGGAGCCCCTCGGGCTCCGTTTTGCTTTTGTACCGGATCGGTGGGGCGGCAGTTGGCAAAGTGTTACATTGGGCAATCATGACCGTCTCTGATCGCCGTGCTGCCGCCAAAGGCCGTAATTGAGGGAAACAGCTGGAATGCAGCGTGAAGTGACATTGTCAGTGTTGACGCAGGTCTTTTTGCGGATCGGCCTGTTGTCCTTTGGCGGTCCTGCGGCCCAGATCGCTTTGATGCACCGGACCCTCGTGGATGAGCGCAAATGGCTGACCGAACGTCAGTTCCTCGATGCCCTTGGATTTTGCATGCTCTTGCCGGGGCCCGAGGCGATGCAACTGGCCACCTACGCCGGGTGGCGGCTGCGCGGCATCCCGGGTGGGCTGATCGCGGGGCTTTTGTTTGTTGTGCCGGGCGCGCTTGTCATCTTTGCCCTTGCAACGATCTATGCCGTAGCAGGTCAGGTTGATCTGGTTCAAAGCCTGTTTCTGGGGATCAAGGCGGCCGTTCTGATCATCGTCATTCAGGCACTTCTCAAGGTCGCGGGGCGGGCGCTGACCGGCCTCAGCCATTGGGTGATCGCAGGACTGGCCTTTCTGGGCATCTTCTTTCTGGCGGTCCCTTTCCCCCTGATCGTTCTGGCCGCTGGTCTTTGGGGGCTGGCCACGTCGGGCGCGCCCGACCGTACACCGGCCCCTGTCGCCGTCCGCCCTACCGCAACTCTGTCGGTCTTTGGGATTGGTCTTGCCCTGTGGCTCTTGCCGCTTGTCGGGTTGTCGTTCTGGGGGGCCTGGCCGATCCTTGGTGACATTGGCGCGTTCTTTGCCCGGCTGGCGGTGGTGACCTTTGGGGGGGCCTACGCGGTGCTGGCCTATATGGCGCAGGACGTGGTGACCGGTCAGGGCTGGATCACCGCAGGGCAGATGATGGACGGGTTGGGTCTGGCCGAAACGACGCCCGGTCCCCTGATCCTGGTGACCCAATTCGTCGGGTTCCTGGCAGGTTATGGCGCCGGAGGCATGGGACTGGCCTGGGCGGCTGCAATGGTCACATTATGGGCGACCTTTGTGCCTTGCTTTGTCTGGATATTCGCTGGTGCCCCCTACATCGACTGGATCGCCCGTCAGCCGCGGCTCAAGGGGGCATTGGCTGCGATCACGGCGGCGGTGGTAGGGGTGATCCTGAATCTGTCGCTTTGGTTTGCGCTGCACGTCGCTTTTGCCACCGTCACGCGTGAAACGATCGGCCCGCTGACCCTTTGGGTGCCGGAGTGGGCGACCCTCGACCTTCGGGTCTTGGCCATCTCGGTTCTGGCCGCTGTCATGCTCTTGCGCCTGAGGCTGGGGCTGGGCTGGGTTCTGGCCGCTGCTGCGCTTGCAGGCTGGGCACTGGTGGCTTTGGGGGCCTGACCCCTCTGGCTCTGACCGTCAGGGAAAGGTATCAAGAGGGCATGAAACTATTTGCTGGCCTTGGAAATCCCGGCGCGAAATACGCGCAGAACCGACACAACATCGGCTTTATGGCCGTCGACCGGATCGCGGCCGATCACGGCTTTTCGCCCTGGCGGTCGAAGTTCCAGGGCTTGGTTTGTGAAGGTCGTTTGGGGGCAGAGAAGGTTATCCTTCTCAAGCCTGAAACCTTCATGAACCTGTCCGGTCAGTCTGTGGGCGAGGCGCTGCGATTTCACAAACTGACCCCTGCCGATCTTGTCGTGTTTCACGATGAGATCGATCTGGCCCCGGCCAAACTGCGCCTCAAGCATGGTGGGGGGCATGCCGGTCACAATGGCCTACGCTCGATCCACCAGCATATCGGGCCGGAGTATGAGAGGGTCCGCATGGGGGTGGGCCATCCGGGGCACAAGGACGCGGTCCCGGGCTATGTCCTGCGCGATTTTGCCAAGGCTGATCAGGATTGGCTTGACGACATGTTGCGCGGCATCAGCGATGGGGCGGTGTCCCTTGCAGAAGGGGACGGGCCAAGGTTCCTCAACGCCGTCGCCCTGCGCGTCGCCCCGCCGCGGAGCGGTGGGGGCAAGGATAGCTCAAAGGCCAGTGGCCGCGAGAAGGGGCCAGTGGCGATGTCACAGGGGGAGCCAGCGCCGTCATCGGCTCAGGACGCACCGGATGGCCGTACCGCGCTTCAGCGGCTGGCAGACCGGTTCAGGTGAGCGTGGATCGCCTGGCCAAGGCCCTGCGTGGCCAGGCCGAGGCCTGCGCCGGGCTGGGCTCGCCCTTCATGGCGCAGTTATGCAGGGTTCTGGCGGACAGGCTTGAACCGGGCACCGCCCTCACGGACCGGTTGTTCGGCTGGGAGGGGGATCTGTCGCCCCGTGCCGAATCCGTGCCGCTGCGACTTTGTGGTGCCTTGCACGCTCTGCATCTGAAGGGCCACGAGGGTTTGGCGAAGGTCTATCCACCCAATGCTGCCTCTGATGCAGACCTTTGGGCTGCGGTGGGGGGGGCCTTGCAGACCGAGGCCGCGTTTATCGATGCCTGGATCGACAGTGCCCCACAGACCAACGAGGTGCGACGGTCTGCTGTTTTGATTGCAACGGCGCATTGGCTATGTGCCCGCCATCCAATGCCCCTCGTCCTATCAGAGCTTGGGGCGAGCGGTGGCCTGAATCTGATGTTCGACCGGTTCGCTCTAAGCGTCGGGGAAATGATGCTGGGGCCAAAAGACCCGGCATTGGAGCTTAGGCCGGAGTGGAGCGGGCCTGTACCGCAGGCGACAACCGTTGAGGTGGCAGCACGGGAAGGGGTGGACCTGAACCCGCTAGACCCACGCAACCCTGATGATGTCCTGCGCCTGCGGGCCTACCTCTGGCCCGATCAGCCAGAGCGCCTATCCCTGACCGATGCGGCGATCGCTGTGGCCGGTTCGCCGGTGATCAAGGGCGATGCCGTCGACTGGCTGGAAAAGCGCCTCGCTGCGCCGTTTCACGGCAGGCTTCACCTGATCTACACTACGATTGCCTGGCAGTACTTTGCCGCCGCCGCCCAGTCCTGCGGTAAGGCGATGATCGAGGCTGCAGGGGCAGTAGCGACGCAGGACAGCCCCCTTGCCTGGCTGGGAATGGAGAATGACGGTGGCGTGGGTGGACCGGGTGCAGCCGTGAGCCTACGCCTATGGCCTGGGGATCATAGCATCAATCTGAGCCGGGCCGATTTTCACGGACGTTGGGTGCGCTGGGATGTCGCCGACGAAGGGGTTGAGTGACGGTGCAGAAGCGCCTCTATTGTGCATGTTTGCTACAAACACGGAGGGTACCATGATCAAGGATGCATCGGTGAATGTGAGAGGGGGAGCGCTGGCCAGTTGCTCCATCGACCCGCTAACCGGGTTCTTTCGCAACGGGGCATGCGATACCTGTGCCGAAGATCGGGGGAGCCATACAGTCTGCGCCGTCATGACAGACGAATTTCTGGCGTTCTCAAAGTATGTGGGGAACGATCTTTCCACCCCTCACCCTGAATACGGTTTTGCCGGGCTCAAACCGGGGGATCATTGGTGCCTGTGTGCCGGTCGTTTCATGCAGGCCCACGAAGAGGGCTGTGCGCCAAGGGTCAACTTGGACGCAACTCACAAGGCCGCCCTTGATATTGTGCCGCTGGACGTGCTGGAAATGCACGCCCTTGATGCCGGAACACCCTAGGGGGCCGATAGGCTTACCTGGGCTGGCGTCGTGTCAGGTTGGGTTGGGGACTGTGAAATCGGTCCGTCCATCAGGTCTTCGATGAACAGACTTAGCAGCTGGGGGCGGCCCGAAACGCCAGCCTTTCGATAGATGGCATTGGTCTGGGCCTTGACTGTGCCTTCGCTGGTACTGCGTAGGCTGGCGATCTCCTGAGTGGAAATCCCCTTGATCGAGAACATTGCAACGTCCCGTTCGGCCGGGGTCAGTGACCATTCCGTGAACCGTTCTTCCAGCAGATCGTAGAATGCTCCGGTGGCGACCTTTAACTGGGCTTCCACCCGGGCCGTCCGTGCAAGGGTTCGACGCAAGGCAAGAAGGCCCAAGATGCTTCCCAGGACAAGCCCGAGGGCG
The DNA here is from genome assembly GCA_937916485.1 of uncultured Paracoccaceae bacterium. The sequence continues at coordinate 26,591 of CALFSV010000069.1, forward strand.
GCGCCCAATTCGATAGCTTCGTAGGCGGACCAAGGCAGAGGAGGGAGGCCAAAGACGGAAACAGCGATATTGAACAGAAAGAAGGCGGCGCATAGCGCCTGCACAACCAGCACCGAAACGATGACCCGGCGACTTGTCACTGGCTGTCCTCAGGTTGACGGTAGGGCCGGTCAGCTTTCGTCGTCATCGCTGTCGTCGTCATCATCGCTGTCGTCGTCCTTGTCGTCTTCATCGTCTTTATCGTCCGCCTCGTCCCTTTCATCGTCATCCGAGCTTGCCCGTGGCGGATCACGGTCGTCATCGGATGCGGACCGCCGTGCATCGCGGTCGTCAGAATCGCGATCCCTTGGGTCAACCAGTCGCAGACCAGCCGGTCCGTCGCCATCCCTCTGTTCCCAAAAGTCGCGAAGGATTTCACCTGTGTTAGGATTGAACACAATCTCACGTCGCAGATCGTCGCTAAGGGCAACGATCCGGATACGGCCCAAAAAGGTTCGGTTGATGTTGAAGTCGTCAAAACCCTGGGCCTGAAGCTGGGTCAGGACGCTTTCCTGTGGCGTTTGCGCCTGCACCGCGAAGGGGGCCAGCAATAAGGCCGTGCAAAGCATGAATGGGCGAAGGGTCACCTTGACGTCTCCTGAAACGGGGGCGGTTACTGAAAAGCTTCCCCCAAAGTGGCTATCCCGCGGCAAAGCACATGTTGCCGCGGGAGGTTTTTGCACCGCTATATCGATGCCATTCTTTTACTGCTCGGACTAGACCGGATCAGTCGTCGTCGCCGTCGTCGCTGTCGTCGTCACCATGATCATCGTCGCGATCATCATCACGATCATCGTCATCATCGTCATGGTCGTCGTCGTCATCATGATCGTCATCATGATCATCGTCATGGTCGTCATCATCGTAGCTGTCATCATCGTCGTCGTCATAGCTGTCGTCATCATAGCTATCGTCGTCGCGGCGGTTGCCGTTGGCGCCGACGAAGTCGCGCAACTCGCTGCGAACTTCGATGCCCGGGCTTGTATCGTCGCCAGCTTCGACAGTCTCGGTGCTTTGGTACAGAATATCACCGGAATTGATATCATAGACGTACTCGAGCTTGGTGCCGTCTCTCACGGCCTCTACTTTGACTTGAGTAAGGCCTTCTTTGATTTCGATACGGGTATAGCCTTGTTCTTGCAGCATTGGGATCAACTCGTCGCTGGCCCCCTGAGCCTGAAGCAATGTTGTCGACAGCGTCAGGGCGGTCGTCGCAATGCTATCGTCGTCGCGGCGGTTGCCGTTGGCGCCGACGAAGTCGCGCAACTCGCTGCGGACTTCGATGCCCGGGCTTGTATCGTCGCCTGCTTCGACAGACTCGGTGCTTTGGTAGAGAATGTCGCCAGTGGTGATATCGTAGATGTACTCGAGCTTCATCCCGTCTTTCACGGCCTCGACTTTGACTTGCGTAAGGCCCTGTTTGATTTCAATGCGGGTATAGCCTTGTTCTTGCAGCATTGGGACCAACTCGTCGCTGACCCCCTGGGCCTTAAGAAATGTTGTCGACAGCGTCAGGGCGGTCGTCGCAATCAGCAGTGTTTTGGTAAAACGCATCTTGAAATCCTCTTTCTCAGATCGGGTGAGCCCACCCTGTGTGGGCCGTCCATGACAGTGACAAAGCCCGGAAAAACCATCGTGATCTATTGACCACGAGTTTATCACACCGTCGATAAACCTGGGGCCAAGTCGCATAAACCAAGGTTTATGTGGCTGTTGTCCAATAAAAAAGGGACATGCCAAAGCATGCCCCGTTTAACACGATCCCGCGAATTCCGGGGTCAAATCTTCATGTCAAAGCCAAGGTGCTTGGCCACGGTAAAGATGTCCTTGTCGCCGCGGCCGCACATGTTCATGCAGATGATGTGATCAGATGGCAGGGTTGGTGCGATCTTCATCACATGGGCCAGGGCGTGGGAGGGTTCCAGCGCGGGGATGATTCCCTCAAGCGCACAGCACAGCTGGAACGCCTCGAGCGCTTCGACATCGGTGATCGAGACATACTTGGCCCGACCGATTTCGTGCAGCCAGGAATGTTCAGGACCGATTCCCGGATAATCGAGGCCCGCCGAGATCGAGAACCCTTCAAGGATCTGGCCGTCGTCATCCTGCAACAGGTAGGTCCGGTTGCCATGCAGAACGCCCGGCCGACCGCCGGTGAGAGAGGCGCAATGCTCCATCTTTTCGTTCACGCCTTTGCCGCCGGCCTCAACGCCAATGATATTGACGCTCTTGTCGTCGAGGAAAGGGAAGAACAGGCCCATCGCGTTCGACCCACCGCCGATGGCAGCAATGATGGTGTCCGGCAGGCGGCCTTCGGCCTCCATCATCTGTTCCTTGGTTTCCTTGCCGATGATCGCCTGAAAATCGCGGACCATGGCCGGGTAGGGGTGGGGGCCCGCCACGGTGCCGATGCAATAAAAGGTGTCGCGAACGTTGGTGACCCAGTCGCGCAGGGCGTCGTTCATGGCATCCTTCAGGGTGCCACGCCCTGAGGTAACAGGGATGACCTCTGCGCCCAGAAGGCGCATGCGGAACACGTTGGGGGCCTGACGTTCGACGTCATGGGCGCCCATGTAGACCACGCACTTCAGCCCGAACTTGGCGCAGACGGTTGCGGTGGCGACGCCGTGCTGGCCCGCGCCGGTTTCAGCGATGATCCGGGTCTTGCCCATGCGGCGGGCCAGGATGATCTGACCCAGCACGTTGTTGATCTTGTGCGCGCCGGTGTGGTTCAGCTCGTCCCGCTTCATATAGACCTTGGCCCCGCCTAGATGCTCGGTCAGGCGCTCGGCGTGATAAAGCGGGGAAGGGCGGCCGACATAATGCTTCCAGAGGAAGTCCATCTCGGCCCAGAACGTCTCGTCGGTCTTGGCATGCTCGTACTCGGCTTCAAGGCTGAGGATGAGGGGCATGAGGGTTTCCGACACAAAGCGCCCGCCGAAATCGCCAAAGCGGCCATTCTCGTCAGGGCCGGTCATGAAGCTGTTTATCAGATCTTCGGGCATGGGCGTTCTCCAATAGCAGGGACACTGTCATGTAGCGCCCGGATGGGGTGGGGTAAAGCGGGCGGTGTTAGTAAGGTATCGCTTTTGGCCCACTGGTGCGGGCCAATGCCGCCGGTCACCTTTGGGACAATCGCCCACCTGTGCGGCGGGCCAGCATGGGCCATGGGCCCGGCCCCCTGTACCTCGGCGGGTCCGTGCCGCGCCGCCGTCCAGGCCGGCAAACCGTCGTTGGTTGTGTCTTCTCAAAACGAGGAATGGGTCAAAGGCCTTCTTGCAAGAAAAAGACTTTCGCTTGGGTGAAACTCTTTGCCGACCTGTTCCGTGCCTGTTTCGAACTGGTGGACATGACGTTCACTGGACCGAAAATGGAGAGACTCATGAAAACCCTTATTTCAGCCCTGACCCTTACATTTGCCGCAACCAGTGCCTTTGCTGCCGGCCACGCCGCCATGCCGTCCGTTGAAGCGACCAACCAATCGGTTGCCGACGGAGTCGTGAGTGCCGAGATGGTTGTTGCTGCCCAAAACGGCTGGATGGTCGTGCACCGGACCGACATGGAAATGAAGCCCGGCCCTGTCGTGGGCTATGCCCCCCTTCGCATGGGCGACAACGTTGACGTCGCCGCGATCCTGACGGAAGAGGTCGCGCCTGGTGAGATGCTTATGCTGATGGTCCATTCCGAAGCTGGTGGCGTGATGACCGGCGGTTTCGAATACACGCTTGGCGCCGTCGAAGACGGTCCAATCCGCATAGACGGCGACCTTGTCATGACCGTGATCACCGCCGAGTAATCCGCTCTGTCGTATCGTTCGGAGAGGTCAGGACCTGAGGCTATGGCCCCGGCACGACATCAAGGCATCGCCCGAAACGCCACATTGCGTTGCGGGCGATGTCAATTGTGACGTTTGTGAAAGCTTGTCAGGGCACCTGTCCAATCCCCGCCAGGGCCTTGTTTAGCCTTGCAGCCGCGTCCCTAGGCTACCGGTCGGAACCACAATGCTCCATACGGTGGGACCACGATCTGTCCTTGGGTCAGGGTCAGCGGCGTCTTACTAAGCAGGTCCTCATAGTCCTTTCCGGCTGTCAGCTGGAGCGCCCATGGGGTTATCCTCTGCTCGGCCTCGGTGAAGTTGAACACGCAGGTGACTGTGCAATCGCCGCCTTCGCGATCAAAGACGAAAAGTGCTGGGTTTCCGAGGTCGCGCACCCGCGTCGGCACATCCGAGGCCAGTTGCGTCGTGGCCTTGCGGACCGCGATGATGTGTCGGACCCCGGCGTGAATGCGCGGGCCGGGCTCGTCGATCCGGTTGGCGGTGTTCAGCGCATCCCAGTCCATCGCGGGACGCTGCATCCAGCGACTGTCCCCGGCCTGCTCGGGGATGTCTGCATAGGCATAGTCATTGGTCAGTCCGATCTCGTCCCCCATGTATAGCAGGGGCACTCCCCCGTAAGAGGCGATCAGGGCGTTGCCCATCAGGATCCGGGCAATCGCCAGCGACACGGCGACATTGTCGCCCGTCTCGCAGGCCTGTTCCAACCCGGCGAGCGAGGCGAAGCTGCCATTGGTCCGCCGGTCGCCGGTTTCTTCGTTGACCTGAAAGTCGGCGCCCCGGGCAAAGCTCATCGGGAAGTTGCCGGTGTAGAAGTCGGCCAGGAACTTGCGGTGCCCCGGCCCGGTCATCATCGGAACATGGGCTGTGTCATCCTCGGTAATCGCCCAGCCGATGTCGTCGTGGCAACGGATATAGGTGGCCCAGCAAGCATGGCGAAAGCTTTCGGGAAAGTGGTTTTTCATGACGTAGGTCATCAGCCGGGTGTCCCGCGCTGCAAGCGAGGACCAGAATTGCACCATCAGGCTGTTTTGGTAGGCAAGGTTTGACACCTTGCCGGCGTGGCTGCCGGTCCCAAGATAGGGGACGAGGTCGGCGGGTCCGACGATCGCCTCGGCCTTATGGATGACCGCCGGGGCTGTCACCCGGATCGCCTGTACCAGAGCCTGAAGGATATCGTGGACCTCTGGCAGGTTCTGGCACTGTGTGCCCATCTTCTTCCACATGAAGGCCACGGCATCGAGGCGGAACACCTCTACTCCCTTATTGGCAAGGAACAGCATGGTGTCGACGATCGCTAGGAACACCTCTGGGTTGGCCCAGTTCAGGTCCCATTGATACTCGTTGAACGTCGTCCAGACCCATTTCCCCTTCGGCCCGATGTCCGGGTAGAAGGTAAAGTTGCCCGGCGCCTGATCGGGAAAGATCTCAAGCAGGGTCGCCTCGTAGGCCTTAGGCAGCGTGTCGTCGTCAAACATCCGGTAGAAGGCTTGGTAGAAGGGATCGCCTGCGCGTGCCTTCACCGCCCATTCGTGTTCTTTGGCGGTATGGTTCAGCACCATGTCGATGCAGGTCGAAATGCCCGAGGCCCGCAATTGAAGGGTCGCCATCTGGAAGTCGGCCATCGTGCCAAGGTCGGGGTTGATCTCGCGGTAATCCATCACCGCATAACCGCCGTCCGACGCGCCGGGGCGCGGTTTGAGGCAGGGCATCATGTGGGCATAGGTGACCCCAAGGTCCTTCAGGTAGGGGATGTGTCCGGCGATATTGGCCACCCGCCCGGCGAACTTGTCGATGTAGAAGACATAGGCGACCATCTCTTCGGATAGAAACCAGTCGGGCGTCAGGTCACGCTCAAGGTCCAGGAGCCGAAGATCGGCGGGCCTCTCCTGCCAATGCTGGTCCAGAAGGCCACGCAGGCGGTCCATCAGCGGTTCTATCGCTGTCGTGTCCCCGTAGAGCCGCGACAAGGGCCCGATTAGGTCGCGACGCCCCCGTTGCCAACGCAGCTCAAACAGGCGGTCGTCGCTGACACCCGTTGCTGCGGCGGCCTTTGGTGCCCGTTTGGCGGTGGGGGAGCTTTTGCGCGGGGCTTTGGTCGTTGGGGGCATTTTGTCCTCGGCGAAAGGGGCGCATCAGGCGCCCGCTTTCAGCATTATGGCAGCGAGGTTGCGTTTGAAACAGGTTTGACTATTGCCAGTCGCCTTCAAACCCTTTGGGCACCAGCAGAATGTCCCGGTCGACCCTGCTCAGGTCCTTTTTGCCGCACAGCGCCATCGAGACGTCCATCTCTTTGTGCAGGATCTCGAGCGCCTTCGTGACCCCCTTCTGACCCATCGCGCCGAGGCCATAGATATAGGCCCGACCGATCATCGTGCCCTTGGCCCCCATGGCCATCGCTTTGAGGATGTCCTGACCCGAGCGGATGCCGCTGTCGAGCCAGACTTCGGTCTGGTCGCCTACAGCCGCCACGATTGAGGGCAGCACCCGGATCGAGGACAGGGCCCCGTCCAGTTGGCGGCCGCCATGGTTGCTGACGATGATGGCATCGGCTCCTGCCGCGGCGGCCAGCTTGGCGTCTTCGGCGTCCAGGATGCCCTTCAGGATCAGCTTACCGCCCCATTTCTCCTTGATCCGGGCAACCTTGCCCCAATCAAGCTGGGGGTCGAACTGTTCGTTGGTCCAGGACATCAGCGATCCAAGGTTCCCGACACCCTTGGCATGACCGACGATGTTACGGAATGTTCGGCGCGGCGTGCCGAGCATCCCCAAGGCCCATTCCCAACGGGTCGGCAGGCCGATGTCGATAACGTTCTTCAGCGAAAGCCGGGGCGGGGCGGACAGGTCATTCTTGAGGTCCTTGTGCCGCTGGCCCAAGATTTGCAGGTCCAGGGTCAGGACAAGCGCGTCGCAACCGGCATTGCGCGCCCGCTCAATGATATTGTCGACGAACTCTTCGTCGCGCATGACGTATAGCTGGAACCAGAAGGGGGCTTTGGTTGCCCGCGCCACATCTTCGATGGAGCAGATCGACATTGTAGAGAGGGTATAGGGCACCCCGAACTTCTCTGCGGCGCGGGCCGCCTTGATCTCGCCGTCGGCGGTCTGCATGCCGGTCATGCCAACGGGGGCAAGGGCGACGGGCATTGTCACCTCGCGTCCGATCATCGTCGTCGCCGTGGTCCGGCTCGTCATGTCGACGGCCACCCGCTGTCGCAGGCGGATCTTGTCAAAGTCCGATGTGTTTTCCCGAAACGTCTGCTCGGTCCAGCTGCCGCTTTCGCAATAGTCAAAGAACATCTTTGGCGTCTTGCGCTTGTGAATGGCTTTGAGGTCGTCGATGCAGGTGATCACGGGCATGGTTGGGCCTTCTGGTGCGTGTTGCTTTGGAACGCTTATCAACAGCGTCGCCTTGTCGCAATTGCACATCGTGTCTCGGCTATGGCCTGTTGGGTCGCAGGAAATGGGCAAAGCCAACACACGAAACGGAACACGGCGACTTTGACGGCGCGATGCGAAGGCAATGATTGCCGCCTGAGGCCAAGGCCACCTTATTCGCCCCAATCAACGAGGTGGAGTTTATCGAACAGCGAAGCCGACAATTGATCCAGGGCGGCCTCGACAGGGTCGTTGGGGAAGGCTAGGCCCTGTGGGCCCCATCGGCCAGCGATTTGACGAATGCCAGAACCTCTGCCACTGGCTTGCCTGCCGCGATCTCGGCCACGATGGCCGATCCCACAACCGCGCCGTCCGCGACTGAAGCGATCGCCTCGGCCGCCTCGGGGGTCTTGATACCAAAGCCCACAATGATGGGAAGGTCTGTCTGAGCCTTGATCCGGGCAACCTCCGGGCCGACGTTCGTGGCCTCGGCATTGGCGGCGCCGGTGATCCCGGTGATGGAGACGTAGTAAACGAAACCCGACGTATTGGTCAGCACCTTGGGCAAGCGGGCGTCGTCGGTTGTCGGGGTGGCAAGCCGGATGAAGTTCAGGCCCATCTTCTGGGCCGGAATGCACAGCTCGTCATCTTCTTCGGGCGGCAGGTCGACGACGATGAGACCGTCGATGCCAGCCTCTTTTGCTTCGGCCAGGAACCGGTCGACGCCGCGCGAATAGATCGGGTTGTAGTAGCCCATCATGACAATTGGCGTGGTGTCGTCCGTCGCGCGCAGGTCACGGGCGATCTGCAGGGTCTTGGCCAGGGTCTGGCCGCCTTCCAGCGCCCGCTGACCGGCCAGCTGGATCGTTTCGCCGTCCGCCATCGGGTCGGTGAAGGGCATGCCCAGTTCGATCACGTCTACGCCGGCGCCCGGCAAGCCCAGGATGATCTCGCGGCTTTTGTCATAGTCAGGGTCACCCGCCATCACATATGCCACAAAGGCCTTACGCCCCTGGGCGCGGAGGTCTGCGAATTTGGCGTCGATGCGTGTCATGTCGGTCCCCGTTCAGCGATCTGAAGCGGTGTGCGTCATGGGGCGGGGAAAATCAAGCGCATGGCGTGACTTTGCCTTCGCTCAATATTAGCGTCCGGATAATGGACAGCTCCGATATCCTTGACAGTCGTTATTCCTGGGGCAGGCTTGCCGCCACGCTGGCCGTTGGTGTGCTTGGCTCTGTCGGGATCTGGTCGATCATCACGATCATGCCTGCTGTTCAGGCCGAATTCGGCATTGACCGCGCGGGCGCGTCCTTTCCCTATACACTGACGATGCTGGGTTTTGCGCTGGGCAACCTGCTGATCGGTCGGGCCGTCGACCGATTCGGGATCACATCGGCGCTGATCGGGGCCTCCCTTTTGATCGGTGTGGCCTACGGCCTTGCGGCCGTTAGCCCGTCCCTTGGTGTGCTCAGCGCGCTTCAGTTCTTTGTCGGCCTTGGGGCGGCGGCCAGCTTTGGCCCCCTGATCGCTGATATTTCGCACTGGTTTGGCAAGCGGCGGGGCATAGCAATCGCGGTTGCGGCAAGTGGCAACTACCTGGCCGGTGCCATCTGGCCGGTTCTGTTGTCTGGCGTGCTGGAGCAGCAAGGCTGGCGGGCGGTCTATTTCTACCTGGCGGTGATAGTTGTTGTAGGGGTCTTTCCCCTGGCCCTGATGCTACGCCGCCGGGTGCCAGCGTCGGCGACTGCCCGGGCCAATGCCGTGTCACAGGCCAATGCGGACCGGGCCAAGATGTCGCCCCGCCTCTTGCAGGGGCTTCTTGTCCTCGCAGGGCTGGGGTGCTGCGTGGCCATGTCGATGCCGCAGGTGCACCTTGTGTCGATGTGCGTTGACCTGGGTTTTGGCCCGGCGGTGGGCACGCAGATGTTGTCGGTGATGCTGATGGGTGGGGTCGCGTCGCGGCTGGTGTCGGGGTTCATCGCCGACCGGCTGGGCGGGGTGAGGACGCTGCTGATCGGGTCGACCCTGCAATGCCTCGCCCTGTTCCTCTACCTGCCCTTTGACGGGATGGTTTCGCTTTACGTCGTCAGCCTGATCTTCGGGCTAAGCCAGGGGGGCATCGTCCCGTCCTACGCCCTGATCGTCCGGGAATACCTGCCTGCCAAAGAGGCGGGGGCCCGTGTCGGTTTTGTCATTATGGCGACGATCATCGGGATGGCGCTGGGCGGCTGGATGTCGGGTTGGATCTACGATGTGACCGGATCCTACCAGATGGCCTTCCTGAACGGCATCGCCTGGAACCTGATGAACATGGCCATCATGCTCGGCCTTTTGCTGCGCAGTAGGCAAGGGGGCCGGCCGGTCGCGATCCCGGCCTGACGGCGAGCACTGGCTGACCGGGTGCTATCTCACCGCTCCAGACGCAATCGACCACCCCGCGCTTGCGGTGGCCTTCGGCCCGGCCTAGAAGGCCCCGTCATCTGATGGAGGGACGCATGGGCTTTCGCATGGGTATCGTAGGTCTGCCGAACGTCGGCAAATCGACGCTTTTCAACGCGCTGACGCGGACGGCGGCGGCACAGGCGGCCAACTTTCCGTTTTGCACGATAGAACCGAATGTCGGCGACGTGGCGGTGCCTGATGCCCGGCTTGATAAACTGGCCGAAATCGCGAAAAGCAAGCAGATCATTCCGACCCGGATGACCTTTGTGGACATCGCGGGCCTTGTCAAAGGGGCCAGCAAGGGGGAGGGGCTTGGCAACCAGTTCCTGGCCAACATCCGCGAAGTTGACGCGATTGCCCATGTCCTGCGCTGTTTTGAGGATGGTGACGTCGTCCATGTCGACGGCCGTGTCGACCCCGTCGCGGACGCCGCGACCATCGAAACCGAATTGATGCTGGCCGATCTCGATTCGATCGAGCGGCGACTGGCAAACATCGTGCGCAAGGTGCGCGGTGGCGACAAGGAAGCGGTTGAGCAGGAACGCCTGCTCAAGGCCGCCCAGGCTGTGTTGGAGCAGGGCCAGCCAGCCCGGACGGTGGATGTCGCCGAAGAAGACGCCAAGCAATGGCGGATGCTGCAGCTGCTGACCTCCAAACCCGTGCTTTATGTCTGCAACGTCGAGGAGTCGTCCGCCGCCAGCGGAAATGCTCTGTCTGCCAAAGTCGCTGAGATGGCCGCCGCAGAAGGCAACTCTCACGTCGTCATTTCGGCCCAGATCGAAGAAGAGATCAGCCAGCTGGACCAGGACGAAGCTGCCATGTTCCTTGAGGAAATGGGGCTTGAGGAAGCCGGCCTCGACCGGCTGATCCGGGCTGGTTACGAGCTTTTGCACCTTCAGACCTATTTCACAGTAGGCCCCAAAGAGGCCCGCGCATGGACGATCGCCGCAGGAACTCTGGCGCCACAGGCCGCCGGTATGATCCATGGGGATTTTGAACGTGGCTTTATCCGGGCCGAAACCATCGCCTTTGATGATTTCGTCAAACTTGGCGGTGAAGGCCCGGCGAAAGAAGCGGGCAAGATGCGGTCCGAGGGCAAGACCTATACCGTCAAGGACGGCGACGTCCTGCACTTCCTGTTCAATACCTGATCATGCGGCCTCTGGACCCTGGGTCGGCTACTCTGGGTCCACCAAGCATGATGAAACGGACAGGCCGGCAACGCTAAACAGGTCAACGGGCCTGACGGGCAAATCGCGACTGGGTGTCTGCGTCGTTACGCGTTCAAAACCTTGGTGGATTTCGGCGGAAAGGGTTAACTCTCCGTCCCGATGATCGGCTGTGCCGTCCGGGGTCAGAATTCGCCAGTTGAGGCCGGCATAGCGGCTGGCGATTTGCCTGGCCAAAGGTTCCAGTGTTAGGTGACGAGGGGCAAGGTGGCCTTCGAACTGGCGGGGTTCGACCGCGTTCAGGCGCAAATGTCGTTTGCACGCCGCAAGGCACTTTTGAACGCTTCGCTCCATCCCTCGCAATTCTGCGATCGCAGGGTCAATGCCTTGTTCAAGCAGTGCGGGTTCGCGCCGCAATCTCCACAAGAGACGGTACAAAAGGTCGAAACGCTCTGGTCGGCGGTGCCACACAACCGTGTTGGCAAGGACCAGAAAGGTCTGGGGCACGCGAAGCCGAACGGTGGCCTCACTACCATGCGCCGAAGCCTCAGGGCTGATCTGCCATGCAACTGTGTCGGGCACGACACCCGCCAACAGCAGCCTTCGCGCCGCCACTCGCCACGCAGCATCAACACCATATGGTGGCAAATGAACGACATGGGCCGCAGGCACGACGGCAAGAGGGGCGTCGGCCTCCTCCATGGTATTCGAATGGAGGGATTTCGACATCGACTTCATGGTGAAAGGCGGGCCCTCGCTATGGAATCTGGGGTCAACCCTCAGATGTTGCCATAATGTTCTCGTCACACGTTCAAGTCCATATCGAAAAACGGCCACCTTGCAGCAACCGGAGCCCACGACCCCCCTTGTCGGCCCGCTTACCTGCGTTTAGACCGGTCTGCGGAGATGTGGCCGAGTGGTCGAAGGCACACCCCTGCTAAGGGTGCAGGCGGGAAACCGTCTCGAGGGTTCGAATCCCTTCGTCTCCGCCATCACTTTTCTTTATGTCGTTGTAAATAAAGTGGAAAGTTGCCTTGCGC
>CALFSV010000070.1 GCA_937916485.1 uncultured Paracoccaceae bacterium
TGTGGCTCGGTTAAGGCGCTATTCAGACGGGGTGCCGGGTTAGGTTGGCTGTGCGGCATGACATAATTTTGCGCGATTGCGTCAGGATTCAAAAGCGCATCTTTTTCGCGCAACTCATCCACGTTTGGGACATTTTCACGAATGAAGTTTGAATCTATCGCGCCATCAATCACGGTATGGGCCACATGGATGTTCTTTGGCCCCAACTCGCGTGCCATTGATTGTGCTAATGCGCGCAGTGCATGTTTAGCACCCGAGAACGCAGAAAAACCGTCGCGTCCGCGCATGCTAGCGGATGCTCCTGTAAAGATGATCGTTCCGTGCCCACGGGTCAGCATCTTGCCTGCCACTTCACGCCCCATAAGAAACCCTGCGAAACAGGCCATTTCCCAAACCTTGCGGTAGACGCGCGATGTTGTCTCAGTAATGGAGAACCGCACATTTGCGCCGATGTTAAAAACTGCGACCTCGATAGGGGCTACATCCTTTTCAATGTGCTCAATCAGGGCGATCATCGCGTCTTCGTCGCGCGCATCAGCAGGCATTGCAATGGCTTCGCCGCCGCTGTCTCGAATGGATTGCGCCAATGTTTCAAGCGCATCAGCGTGTCGCGGGCGGCGCACCAAACACACAACCATACCTTCTTGCGCAAAGGCGCGTGCAACGGCTGATCCCGTGTCGTCCCCCGCACCGATTATCAAACACGCTTGTTTCGCTGACATCATGTGTTCCTTTTTGTAATGATTTGACAAATCGTTTTTGACAGAGGGCTTTGTGGGTTGCCAAGTTCGAGTATGACAGAAAAATGATGCTGATCAGGATGGTAATCGCTATGCAGCACAAACTTGGTGTCCGCGCCAACCGTAGCAATATCCGCCTCAAAACCAGAACTTATCCACGTTTTCGTGAATATTTTATCGACTTTGAGATCAATGACCTGAGGCGACGTAAATGCCTTATTCGGCAACCACGATGTTTCCTCTGGCGGTACCCTAACTTTGGCAATCTGGTCGCCGCTGAGAAGTGTCCGTGACATGCTCATGTTGAGGTCTCCGTGTGTAAGAATTGTCGTCAGGATTCTGGACCCGATGGCATCTTACACTACAAGAGAGCTCGGCTTATCTGGTGGGCTTCAGTATGAGATGCAGTTTTTGAAAAGCAAGTGTTACGGCGTTTGCGCCCTTAACTTTGCAGCAGTTTCAACAATGCTTTCGCGCAGAATGCCCTCGATATCCATGATCATTTTCTCGTCCATAATCAACGTCGGTGACAGGATCAGAATATTTCCCAAGGGCCGTGCAATCAAACCGCGCCTTTGACAGGCCTTGGCCAACTGCAGACCGATGTTTACCTCGTCCGAGAACGTCTCTTTGGTTTCCTTGTCAGACACGAACTCCAGCCCCATCATAAAGTGGCTGCCCCGCACGTCGCCGACGATGTCGATGTCCATCAAACCGCGCAGCGCATTTTCGAAAATCTTGCCGGTGGTTTTTACACGACCGGGAATATCCTCGTCCTCAAGAATTTTGATGTTCGCAAGGCCAGCAGCGCAAGCGGCTGGATGGCTGGAATAGGTCATACCGTGCAAGAACATCGCATCTGGCCCCGAAATCACGTCGTAAATTTCATCTGAAATGATCGTCGCCGACAGCGGTTGATAGCCGGACGTGATGCCTTTGGCCGTACAAATAATATCTGGCACCATTCCGAAAATCGCTTCGGACGAGAACATTTCGCCAAGCCGCCCCCAAGCGGTTACCACTTCGTCGGCGACGTACATGATGTCGTGCTGTTTGGTAATTTCATGCATCCGTTTGTGGTAGCCTTTTGGCGCGACCAGCACGCCACCAGCGCCCATGATCGGCTCTGCAAAAAAGCCTGCGATATTGTCTGCGCCAACACGTTCAATTGTATCGGTCATGTCTTTGGCCAGCACCTCAAGGAACTCTGCCTCTGTCATACCGTCCTCGCCTTCGCGATACTGGTAAGGCGAGCGGAGGTGATGCACGAGCCCGTTTGCGGCCGTGTCCCAGTCCTCGGAATAAGCGGGCGTTGTTAAGGCCATCGCGAGGTAAGTGGAGCCGTGATACGCCCCAACACGTGACAAGATCTGCTTTTTGTTCGGACGTCCTTTCAGGTTATTGTAGTGGTGTAGCATTCGCACTGCCGTGTCGTTAGCCACCGACCCAGAGTTGGCAAAATAGACGTGGTTCAGACTATCAGGCGCCAATGACGTGACCTTTTTTGCCAATTCAGCCGCCGCGGGGTGAGTGAAGTTGTAAAAGGTTGAATAGTAGTCCAGCGTTTTCAGCTGTTCTGTGATTGCGTCGATAATTTCTGTGCGGCCATGGCCGACATTCACACACCAAAGGCCGCCGATGCCGTCAATCAGCTCGTTGCCCTCGCTGTCCGTGACCATCGCGCCCTTTGCGCCAACGATGGCTGTGCGCGCGTCTTGTTGTTTCAGGCCATGCAGATTGGCGAAGGATTGGATCAGGTGGCTATCGGATGTAAGGATATCATCTGTGCCTGTTGGAATGTCGAGTGTCATGGAGATACCTTTCTGTAATCCGCTTGCTGTGTAGACAGTTGGGACGGTTCGATTTGATCTGTTTCATTCAGGTCAGCGATGAGGAGGATTTCCGCGTCGCGGGTGGCTTGGGTCAGGATTGTTTCGGCGGGGCCTGCAATGATGGATTGGCCGCAAAACGACAGGCCGTTGTCTGCGCCGCAATAATTGGCATAGACGATCGTTTGGTTGTTTTCAGTCGCGCGCGCTGGAACAAGTGTGTTGCACACAAGGCTGAAATCGGCGGGGTTTGCGGTGGGGACTAGAATGCGTTTGACCGCCATATCTGCAAGGGCGCGGCAGTGCTGTGCAAATTCCACGTCATAGCAGATAAGGATTGCGGTTTTCACGCCGTTTAGGGTGAAGGTGGTGTAGCTATCGCCAAAGGCAAAGACGGAAGGCTCGACTGATCCCCAAAGTTGGATTTTGCGGTAACGGCCGAGTTTGGTTCCGTTTGCATCAAAAGTGCTGGCGCTGTTGTAAAGAATTCCGCCGTCCCGTTCCGCCCAGCCGATTGTCAGACCGCATTTGTGTTTTTGGGCAAGGGTGGCGCAGCGCATTTCCCAATCGCCGCCGACGGATTGGGCCAGCTCTGCGTGGCGGTGCATTTGATTGTACCCCAGCAGGTAAAGTTCTGGAAACACAACCATTTGCGCACCCTGTTTGGCGGCTTGAGCCAGTGTTTCATCTATTTTTCTGAAGGCATAGAAAAGGTCACCTTCAGGAGATGGGCCTTGGTATGCTGCGATTTTCATGGCCCCTCCTTTCGCGTTAGACGCTTTCAAAACCAGTGAGGACGTTGACAGTGTTCAAGCCGATTTCTGCGATGTCGTAGCCACCTTCCATCACGAACAATGTCGGCAGGTTAACGGCCGCGATATCTGCTCCATAGGTCGTGAAATCTTCTGACTTTAGTTTAAAGAAGCTGATCGGATCGGTTTCAAACGTGTCCACTCCTAGCGAGATGACTAGCGCGTCAGGTTGATAGGCCGCGACCTTTTCTAGCGCATCTTTCAGTGCCCTTCGCCAAACGTCGAACGTGGTCCCCGGTGGCATCGGGTAGTTGTGATTGAATCCAACGCCTTCGCCTGCGCCCGTTTCATCTGCATGGCCAAGGAAATGCGGGAAGGCGTCCATCGGGTCGCCGTGAAGCGACGCAAACATAATGTCATCACGTCTGTAAAAAATGTCCTGCGTGCCATTACCGTGGTGAAAATCCACATCAACAATTGCAACGCGCTTCATACCGTTGTCGCGCAGAGTTTGCGCGGCGATTGCAGCGTTGTTTAAGAAACAATAGCCGCCGTACATATCAATCGCCGCGTGATGACCAGGGGGGCGGCATAACGCGAAAGCATTTTTACCAGCAAGAATTTCATGTGCGCTCGTGATTGCGACTTGCGCACTGGCGTAGGCGGCTGGCCATGTACCCGCGGTTAGGGCTGTTTCAGCGGCGAGCGCGTAATATCCAAGCAAGCCCTCGATAAAGTTTGGCTTCTTGTCAGACATGCGCCGTGCGGGCCAACAGGTTGGTATGGCTTCCCCTTTGAATCCTTCTGCCTCCCAAAGTGACCATGCGTCTTGTAGAAATTGCACAAAATCTGCGTCATGAATGCGCAAGATCGGGTCCATGCCGTATTCATTGGGCGGGACGACCGGGCCGAAACTGGTTTGCGTCAACCGATCGTGGATGTATTTCGCGCGTGATGGGCGTTCAAAGGGTTCAACCAATTCGCCACCGAACAGCTCGGTTTTCGCGTCGCGCAGCAGATGGTTCTCGCTGAAAATCGTTTTCATTTTGGGCCTATTGCGTGAAATGGAGAGCGGGATAAGCCGCTCTCCAAAAAGGTTCTACTTTTTCAGGTTGGTCCAGATTGTGTCATACACCGCCTGAACTTCTTGCGCGCAAGCTTCAACCAATTGGCCCACTGGAGTGGCAGGTGGATTGGATTCTGGCGAGTTTTTCACTGCATCAGACAGGAACGGTTCTGTACCATTTACCCCTGCCGTGTAGGCCGCAAAATTAGTCAGCGCCGCCGCGTTTTCTGGTTCCAGCATGAAGTTCATGAACTTGAGTGCGTTGGCGCGGTTTGGTGCATCTTTCAACAGAACGATGTTATCCATCCAAACCACATAACCTTCTTTGGGAAAGGCGTATTCAACGTTCGCGCCTTCTTCGCGGGCCTTGGCCGAAAAGCCGGACCAGATCATGCCAACAGAAGCATCGCCAGACACAAGCACATCTTTTGCCACGTCAGAGCCAAAGCTGGCCCAATGTGGTTTTGCCGCAAGCAACAGATCGTTCAGCGCCTTGAGCTGTTCACGATCAGTGGAACATTGTGGGATACCCAAATACATCGACCCAAGAGCGAGGAGTTCGCCTTGGCTGTCCAACACGTTGATCTTGCCTCTAACTTCCTCTGGCGGATCAAAAACCATCGCGAGCGTATTGATGTCGCCTTTGTAATCGTCACGGTTCACAGCAAAGCTCGTGGAGCCCCATTGGTATGGAACCGAGCTTTTACGCTCTGGATCAAAGCTAAGGTTCATTTGCTGATCCATGATGTTGCCAAAGTTTGGCATCTCGTCGCGTGTGAATGTGTCGAGCATGCCTTCGCCGCCCATAATGTCGACCATATAATCTGACGGTACAGCAACGTCATAGGTCCCCATTTTGCCAGCCTTGAGCGAGGCCAACATGGCTTCGTTGGAGTCGAATGTATCCATTGTGACTTCGACGCCAGCTTCGGCCGCGAACTTGTCGATCAGGTCTTGCGGCAGATATTCAAACCAGTTGTAAATTACCAGTTTGCCTTCAGCACTGACGGCATTTGCAGCAAGTGAAATGGCCAGCGCAGAAACGCCAAGTTTCAGTAGTTTTTTCAATTTAAGTCTCCCTTGGTTGAGTGTCGTCGTCATTTATTCTTTTCCCCCATCCGACCGACGAAATAGGACAGGGTGACAAAGACCACGGATACCAGAAGCAGCAGTGTGGAAATTGCCATAATGTTGGGTTTGATGCCTTGCCTGACGGCACCATAGATTGCAGTGGGCAGGGTTTCGACGCCTGCACCTTTGACAAAGTTGGTGATAATAAAGTCATCCAGCGAAATGATAAATGCCAGCAAGAAGCCCGACAGGATGCCCGGCGTCATGAGCGGAAGAAGGATCAAGCGAAAGGTCTGAAATCGCGTGGCGTACAGATCTTGAGCGGCTTGTTCAAACGTGTCCTCGATCCCTTGCATCCGTGCCGCGATGGGCAGGTAAGCAAACGGGATGCAGAACACGATATGGGCCAGTACGATCGTTAGGTAACCAGCCTTAAAGCCGATCGCCGAGAAGAAGATAAGCGTAGCAACGGCGGTCACGATTTCTGGTACCATCAAAGGCAGATTGATCAACGCAAAGCTGGCGGATTTTCCGCGAAACTTGCCAGAGCGCAGCATAGCCGTGGCCGCCATGGTCGCGATGATTGTGGCGGATGTGGCGGCAATCAGCGCAATCGTGACGGAGTTGAAAGTGGCGGTTCTGAATTTTGGAGCTTCGACCCCAAAGAATACTTCTTGGTACCAGCGCAAGGACATACTGTCCCAACGGGTGATCGAGGCGCTGTCGTTAAAGGAATAAATCATCACAATGATCAGCGGCGCATAGAGTAGGAACAGACATAAATATGTCAGTGGCAAGAAACCTGGAAAGCGGCGCAGGTCGAGGTTTTTAGAAGCCACTATCCCTGCTCCCGTGTTTGTTGACGCGCATAAAGCGTGAGAACCACCAGAACCATCGACAGAAGGATCATCGAGGCGGCAGCCCCAAAGGGCCAATTGCCAGCAGCGCCTTTGAATTGTTCTTCGATCAGCGAACCGATCATAAAGTTTTTCGCACCGCCCAACAGATCGGGCGCAAGAAAGGCGCCGAGGCTGGGTACAAACACAAGGATGCAGCCTGCAATTATGCCCGGCTTCACTGCGGGCAGGATGATTTGGGTCAAGGTTACATAGCGCGAGGCATAGAGGTCGGCAGCGGCCTCGCTGAGTGCGAAATTATAGCGTTCAACGGCGGCGTAAATTGGCAGCACCATGAACGGCAAATAGGAATAGAACAAACCAAGTTGGACAGCCAGATTGGTGTTGATGATGTGGATAGGCTCTGAGATCAATCCTGATGAAAGCATAAGCTCATTCATCGGTCCATTGTCACGGATCAGAAATTTCATCGAGATTGTGCGGATCAACAGGTTCACCCAGTAGGGAATCGTAATAAGGAACAACCAGATAGAACGGTTGCGCCCCGTGCGAGTGGCAATGAACCATGCTGTCGGAAAACCGATGATAAGGCAGAACACCGTGGCCACCGCTGCTTGCCAGATCGAACGCCAGAAGATGGATATGTAGGTCCATTCAATCTTGGGTGCTTCGTCCCCAAAGAGGCCGCGATCAAAGAAAAATTGGTCATAAGCGGCCAGTGAAAATTCCCAGATTACACCTCCGCGAAATTCCTTGGTCAGGAAGGAGTAAATCAGCATCACGCAAACTGGCACCACCAGAAAGAATCCGATGATGACCCAAGCTGGTAAGATCAGCGGTATGCCAAAGCCAGCATAGGTGCTGGTGTTGGAGTTGGGTGTGGGCTGTGGGCCTGCTGCCATCAGTCCACCAACAGACGTGCGGCGTCTGCCTCGAATTCAAGGCCAACCGCTTGGCCGACTTCCGGAATTTGAATTTGAGTGGAGTTTTGCATGCGAACAGTGACTTTTTCACCATCGGTCAAGGTGACTTCGACATGGACGTCAGTGCCAAGATAGATGTGGCGCGATGCGTTGCCTTGCACAAGACCACCGCCTGCTGTTGTGATTGCGATGCGTTCAGGACGCACAGACAGATGGCCCGGGCCAGCATGAGCGCCGTCGGCGGCGGGACACGTGATCTGCGCACCACTAGGCAGGATACAGGAGCCTTTTCCGCCAGCGAGATCAGTGACATTCACATCCAGCAAGTTTGTTTCGCCAATGAAATCCGCCACAAATTTGTTCTTGGGTGCCTCATAAATTTCACGCGCACTGCCAACTTGTTGAACCTGCCCACCCTCAATCACCGCGATGCGATCGGACATGGTGAGGGCTTCTTCTTGATCGTGGGTAACAAAGACAAAGGTAATGCCGGTTTGTTGCTGGATCTGTTGCAATTCCAGCCGCACTGCTTGGCGCAGCTTTAGGTCTAGTGCCGATAGCGGTTCATCGAGCAACAGCACCTTTGGGCTAGGGGCAAGGGCGCGGGCCAAGGCGACACGTTGTTGTTGTCCACCAGACAGCTGGCTCGGCATGCGATCCGCAAAAGCAGTGAGCTGTACGAGCTCCAACACCTCTCCGACACGGGCCTTGGCCGTGGCTTTATCTTGGCCGAGGCGAAGCAACCCAAACATCACATTTTGCGTGACATTCATGTGCGGGAACAGCGCGTATTGCTGGAAAACTGTGTTAACTGGCCGTTGGTTTGGCAATAAATTTGCGATGTTTTGGCCGTACAAAACAATCGCGCCTTTGGTGATATCTTCAAAACCAGCGATGGAACGCAACAAAGTGGTTTTGCCGCAGCCCGATGGGCCAAGCAGCGTGAAAAATTCGTTGTCTCGGATATCGAGATTCACGTCTTTTAACGCTGTGAATGCGCCATACATTTTGGTGACGTTCTGAATATCAACTGCGATGTTGTCGTTTTCTGGCACTTTATTTCCAATCAGCCAAACGTGGCTGCACCCCCAATTATTGACTCTTAAGCGTATTCGGTGCAATTCGAGGGGTATATACCCCCAAAGAGGTACACATTCGTGGACGCAGAAGAGTCTGAAATCCTGTTGGCGCGGACGATCAAATCATTGAACGAAGATCAGTTTGCCCAAAATTTAAATCTCTGGCTGCGCGCGCTAGTGCATCAAGATAACACAACGATTTTGACATACTTTCGCGATCAAACACCGCGCTTACTGATGACGGACGCTGAAACTTCGGAAGTACACCGCAACATGGAATCCGTATATTTGCGGGGGGCCTACTTGTTGGATCCATTCTATGAACTGCACCATTCTGGCGCCGAGGCGGGGCTCTATCGGATTTCAGAGATTGCGCCTGATCAATTCAATCGCAACCGGTATTTTAACGACTACTATCGCCGTACAACGTTGATTGATGAAATTGCTTTTGTTGTTTGGCCATCACCAGAAATTGGTGTCCACGTTTGCCTAGGTCGCGACGAACGATCTGGCCAAAAATTTTCGAGGCGCGAAAGATTAGCCGCGAAACAAGTGTCTCCAATTGTGGAAGCCCTTGTTTGCGCGAATTGGGCGAAACTGCGGTTTGGCAGTGATGATTGCAAAGAACGTGTCGTTGATCGAATGATCCGTTTGATTGCAGAAACCCAAGATATCAATTTGACCAATCGACAGGCAGAAGTGGCGCTTTTGGTTCTTCAGGGGCATTCGTCTACGTCAATCGGTCTGCGCCTTGGGATTTCGCCGCAAACCGTAAAAGTTTTTCGCAAACAATTGTACAAAAGGTGTGAAGTTTCATCCCAAGCAGAGCTGTTTGGATTGATGCTCCCGATTTTGTCGTCTCAAAATGAACCTTTCACATTGTAGAGTTACGCGCGGCGGGATCTCGTTCTGTAAGAAACATTCAAGCCGTGCCCAACTTTGGGTTGGGGCGCATTTCTTTTTTGACTATCGTGGTGTCAGATTAAACTGGCTCCGCAAGTGTGGTAAAAATGGAAAACAAAGACGATACGATAAAGGGATGCTGCACGCCGTCGCGTGGGGAAACGCCGCTTTCTGTAGCAACTGCAAAGCGCGTGTCCTCCGTTGAGCAAAGCAAATCTGCGATTTTGATTTCAGTTGGCAAAGCCTTGGTTGGAACCAACGTGGCAGGTATTCCGAATGACGGGGAAACACCGTTGCGCAATGTGAATGTGAAACCCTTTCGTATAAGCCCCACTGTTGTGACAAATGCAGAGTTTGCGGAATTCATCAAGGATACGGGTCACA
>CALFSV010000071.1 GCA_937916485.1 uncultured Paracoccaceae bacterium
CTAGAAAAAGTCAGAAAGCTAGAAAAAACTGTGCTAGAGGTGTGCTACGCACAAAGCGCGTCAACCGAAAAGTTAAGTCATTGATTATATTGAAAATTTGGTAGCGGCACAGGGACTTGAACCCCGGACACGCGGATTATGATGAAATGCGATATAATTTAAACACATAAAAACATGTTGTTACAACATTATTATCATGATGCGCTAATAAATGCGCTGAACTCTAACGCACAGAGTGCAGAATCTTCCTGTTCAACACTCATAATCTGCCTCAAAATCTGTATGGCGTCCAGCACATCATGTTGCGATAACTACCTATAAGGAAGCCCTGCCCGCTTCAAGCAAGTTTAATCTGACAGAGCCCTCGCAGGGTTTGGGCAACAAGGCCCATGTAGGCATCGTCATATCCGGCTTCATTTTCCAAGACACTGAGAAAGGCGCAGCATGTCCCCGACAGCGTGTCGACCATCAGAAACTGCCCGCCGTACCCAGCATGTCCGACAAACCGCCCGTCTGTCATCAGATGGTTTGAATACCGAAGCCAGTCCTTTGGAGGGGTGAGTTTGGGGGCCTCGCGCGACAGGCTATGGGCGATGAAAGCTGCATTCGCAAAGGGCTTGCCCGAAATGTCGCTGCCTGCACGGGCAAACAACAATCCAAATCGCGCAAGGTCACGCACACTCAGACACCCACCGCCGGAAAAGGCCGGGAAGCCGTCAGGACTGAGGCTGATGTGAAACGCTCCCTCATATCCAGCGGCATCTACGATGTCCTCAATGAGCTGCGCCAATGGTTTTGGCGAAACAGCCGCCACGATGCGGGTCAAGACGTCTGTATTGGCAGATTTATAATCAGCATGGTCGCACCGATCCGTTGGTGTAAAACCAGTGATCGCATTAGTGAAATCCACCAAAGTGGTCTCTGCCAGATCGGGCGCGGGCAGACGCCAGCCCAAAGCAATCTCCTCGGTGTAACAGTCCGCATGCGGGTCGCTGTAGTCTTCGGAAAAATCGTTGCTGACAGCCATATCCAAAAGCGATTGCACTGTGGCTTGCGCGTACCCCGTTCCAATGTCTGGCAGATAGTCGGCAACCTTGGCTTCACACGATATCAAACCCTGTTCCAGAAGTTGCCCGACAATCAGATGAATGTGCAGCTTGGATACAGATTGAATGGAATGCGGTGTTGTTGTTGTGAAATCATCCGCCGCAGCTTCCATCACGATCCGGTTGCCTTGAATACAGCAGATTGCCGAGAACGCCGGATGATCAAGCAGGTCTTGCAAGCCCGCTGGTTGATCGTGCAGCCCTTCCTTTGACGGTTCCAACATCAGAACATTTTGCGACCGCACCATCAGTGTGCGGCGAAACAAATGATGCGCATTGTGAAACCCATGACGGCGATGCGCGGGCTGGTTCCAACGTTGTTTATTGTCCGCGCCGACAGTCAGGTCGGGGTTTGGAATGATCCTCGCACCGCTCATGTCGCGACTGCGCAGTGCACCAAGGCATCTACCGCGCAAACGTGGTCGGAATAGACAAACAGCGGATTGATCTCGATCTCTGCGATCGTGGCCCGTTCTTGCAGGTAGGCCTGACAAAGAGTGTCAATTTCGGCTGCAATTTTGGACAGTTCTGCTTTGGGTCGACCCCGAAATCCCCCAAGCAACCGCGCAACACGCAGGCTTTTCAGAGCCTTCTCAATGTCTTCAGCGGTTGAGGGCAAAAGCAGGGTTACCGCATCGCCCACCAACTCAACCAGAACGCCGCCGCTGCCCAACACCAATGCCGCGCCAAACTGCGGATCACTGCGCAGGGTGACGATAAGCTCGGCCAAAGGAGGCGGCGACATAGTCTCGATCAGAAACCTGTCTGAGACAGCTGCGGGCTTGTGTTCCGTGACATCCGTGCGCATCTGCGCTGCTGCTTTGGAAACTTCAGCGTCGTCATTCAAATTCAGCGCTACTGCTCCTGCTTCGGTCTTATGGGCCAGAAGTGGGCTCATCATCTTGAGCGCTACCGGAAAGCCGATTTCATGCGCGATTTCGCTGAGTTGTTCTGCAGTGGCGACCCTGCCCTGCGGCACAGCCACGCCTTGTTTGGCCAGCCAGTCTTTACCTTTGTCTTCCGTTAACATTTCCAGCGCACCGACCTGCCTCGCAGGCAACAACGGTGCGGGCATCCGCAAGGAAATGCGCGCACGGGTCTGCGCCCAAGTGGCAGCCTGGCCAATGGCGTTCAAAGTCTCATGGATGCCTTGCATCGGGGCAAGCCCCTCAGCGATCAGGAACTGACGGGTTTCAAGGTCCATGTTCTCAGGCAAAGTCGCGCAAATAGCGGCAGGCAGGCTCTGTTCTTTGGCCGCTCGCCCAAAGGCTGCTGCGTCCTGTTGATAATACCCTTTGGAGGCATCCAACCCCGCTGCGGGATAATCCTGAACAAGGACAGCAGCATCCGCGCCTACTGCCGCAATGGCCTTTGCAAACACAGGATAGGTCAGATCGCCCTGCCCCCAGATTGGCGTGGTATAATCCAGCGGGTTTGACACAGTTGCGATCTCGGGCAACAAAGCTTTGAGCGCCGTTTCTTCCACAGGATCAACAGGTGGAAACACCAGCCCGATCTTTTCGGCGTAATCCGCAAGCATCGTGGCCCCCCCGCCCGAGCAGGTAAACCCAGCCACGCGCGCGCCCTTGGGTGCACCGACCACGCAGAGGTATTTGAGCGTTTCAATAAACTGCGAGGGGTTCGTCACGCTGATCACGCCAGTACGCGCAAACAGCGCCTCATAAAGCTCGGTCGCGCCAGACAGTGATCCGGTATGGCTGACGGTCAATGCAGACCCGATTTCGGAACTGCCGGTCTTGAGCGCGACAACTGGAATGCCCTTGGACAGCGCCTTGAGTGCGGCGCGTTCAAAGCAGGGGATGTCTTGCAACCCTTCGATGTGCAGGCCAATGGCCCGCACGGCAGGGTCATCGGTGAATATTTCTAGAAAATCTTCCTGCCCCAGGACTGCCTGATTGCCCGCCGAGACCATATAGGCCAGCGGCAAAGAGCGTTGGCTCATTGTGATGTCTGACGAAAACATGCCCGATTGCGTGATGATCGCAGCACCATATCCGGGCGACCAGCCGCCGTGTTCAAACGACCACAGGGCGGCATTGTCGATGTAGTTGATTACCCCGTAGCAATTGGGACCAATCAGCGCCATGTCACCTGTGGCGTCGATCAATGCTTGTTCAGCGGCCGCATCGCCAGTTTCCTTGAAGCCGGCCGAGAAACACACCACGCCGCCCGCGCCCATTTGCGCAAGGGTCTGCAACGCCGCGACCACACGCCCCGCCGGAATAGCGAGATAGACTGCATCGGGTGCTTCGGGCAGATCGTTGATCGAAGCGACGCAGGGCAGTCCTGCAAGCTCTGACCGCTTGGTGTTCACAGCCCACATCTGTCCTTGAAAGCCCCGCCTGCGCGCTTCTTTGATCGCGATCGTTGCATCGCGCCCGCCGATGAATGCGATATGGCGCGGACTTAGCAGGCGCTGGAAATTTGCGCGACGTTCAGGGGTCATGCACCAAGCGGCCGCAAGATGGAGCGTGTGATAATGTGGCGTTGGATTTCGCTTGTGCCGTCCCAGATGCGTTCCAAACGGCTATCACGCCAGAAGCGTTGAATAGGCATTTCTTCCATCAACCCCATGCCGCCGAAGATTTGCACCGCATCATCGGCGATCTTGCCCAACATTTCCGCGCAGAATACTTTGACCATCGCCGCATCAGCATCGCTCATCACGCCCTTTTCAGCGCGAGCCACGGCGTCATTTACCAACAGGTCTGCTGCGCGCAGATTGATCGCTCCATCTGCCAGACGAAAACCCGTCGCCTGAAACGTCCCGATGGGTTTGCCGAATTGCTTGCGCGTTGCGGCCCAATCGGTCGCCATATTCAAGATACGCTCCGCCTTGCCGCAGCAGGTTGCACCGACCCAGATGCGTCCCATGCCAAGCCATTTACCCGACAATTCCAACCCGCGCCCCTCTTCGCCCAAAATTTTCTCAGGGCCAAGACGCACATTATCGAAATGCAACTCGAACGTCTTGTACCCGCGATAGCTGACACAGCGCGTGCCTTCGCGACAGTCAAACCCCGCCATGCCCACATCAACCAAAAACGCCGTCACCCTTTTGCGTGGTCCACGCGGTGTTTCATCTACGCCCGTCGCCGCAAAGACAATGGCGAAGTCGGGCATGCAGGGACCAGAGATGAAGTGTTTTGAACCGTTCAGAACCCAGTCTTCCCCATCTTGCCGCGCATTGGTTTTCATGCCCATGACGTCAGATCCCGCATCCGGTTCGGTCAAGGCAAACAACTCGCGTTTTTCACCACGCACGGCAGGCAGGAGGTAGCGCTCGCGTTGCTCTGCGTCGCAGGCCATCAGCAGCTCCGTGGGCCGCGCCGCCCAGCTTTGCAGCGCATGGCTGGTCTTGCCGTATTCGCGTTCAATCAACGCCATTTGCGCAATGCCCAAGCCGCCACCGCCAACCTCTTCGGGCAGGTTGCAGGCGTAAAGGCCCAGTTCTTTTGACTTGGCTTCAATCGCGCGTCCGATCTCTTCTGGCACATGGCCCAATCGATCCACTTGTTCCTCGTGGGGAAACATTTCGGTTTCGACAAAGCGGCGGACCGTGTTGATCAACAGGTCGCTTTCAACGGATGTTTCCATGTTCATAAAAACCTCACTTAGGTTGCATTATTGCTGGCGTTTCGGCGCGACTGGATAGCAAAGATCACAAAGGCGATGAAGGTGATCGCGATCAGTACCACTGCCGCAGCTGCCACGGTTGGGTCGGTGTTTTCGCGGATGCCGTTCCACATGCGGCGCGGCAGGGTATAGACGCTGAATTTCGAGATGAACAGCGTCACAACAATCTCGTCCCAGCTTAGGATGAAGGCGAACAGCGCGCCCGCAAGGACGCCCGGTTTGATTGACGGCAGGATCACCCTGCGCATGGTGGTCCAGTTGGACGCGCCAAGGTTTTTGCTTGCCTGTTCCAGCTTAGGATCAAAGGTGGCAAGGGATGCGCTGACGGTGATCAACACCATCGGGGCGGCGAGAATTGTGTGTGCAAGGATGAGCCCCGCATAACTGTCCAGCAGACCAAGCGGTATCCAAAGGCGGTAGAACGCCATCGCCGAAATGATCTGTGGAATGATGAGCGGCAAGAGCAGGAAAGCGCGGACAAGCTCGCTGTATTTCGACGAGACGCGCCAAAGACCAATGGCGCAGAGCGTACCAAGCGTTGTGGCAAGCACGGAGGTCGAAATAGCGATCACACCACTTTGGAAAAAGCTCGACAGCCATTCCTCGCTGGTGAACAGCTTTTGAAAATGACGAAAAGACAACTCGCCCGAAGGCATCGACAGGAACCGCTTAGGCGTCAGCGAAACTGGGATGGCGATCAACGCAGGCGTCACCAAGAACAGCAGTAAGACCCATGCGCCAACGCGGTTGAAAAGTGAGAACAACCCGACTTTCATCGCGCTGCCCCCCCGAAGACGGTGCTGAGTTTCATAAACCGTGACATGATCCAGAGCATTGCCAATACGCCAAAGAGCATCAACGCGGCCAGCATTGCCGCCGTACCCCATTTTAGCGTGACCAGCAATTGGACCGAGATATATTCGGCCACCATCAGCACCTTGCCGCCGCCCAGCACGGCTGGCGTGACGTAAAATCCAAGGCTGAGGATGAATACTAGCAAGGTCGAGGCCACCAGCCCGGGTGTTGTCAGCGGCAGATATATCCGCCAGAACGTCTGTGCGCCCGTGGCACCCAGATTGCGGGACGCATCCATCACGCGCTTGTCCAGCGCCTGCATCGAAACCAAAAGCGGCAACACTGCGTAAGGGATCATATAGTGGATCATGCCAATCAGCACGCCAAGTTCATTGCGCATAAACGCTATCGGTTCGGCAATCAGCCCGATGTCCTCAAGTGCAACGTTCACCAGCCCTTTGCGCCCCAGCAGCATCAACCATGAAAAGGTCCGCACAAGGATGGATATCCAAAAGGACACAAGCAGCAACGTCAGCATATAGTTCTTCTGGCGCTGGTGGCAGTGCACCATGGCGTAGGCAATCGAATAGCCCAGTGTCACACTGAACAGGGTGGTGATGATGCAGATCCGGACAGTAGTCCAGAGGATGCGAAGTAATGCGTCGCTTTCACCCAGTTTGGCATAGTTGCCAAACCCCGGTTCAGGGTCTGTGACACTGAGCCAAAGGATGTTCAGGATCGGACCCAAATAGAGGGCCACCACCAGCACCAACAGAGGCGCGATGATCAACCAGCCGGGATGTATGTGTTTGCGCAGTGCGTGCATTTGGGGTTCGTTTCGAAAAAAGCCGCCCAACACCAAAGTGTCGGGCGGGAGGTCAGGGACAGTTAGCTGATCGCTTCGAGGAATGCGTTGACCGCATCACCGCCATTTTTGCCCCACCAATCGGGATCGTTGTAGACGATCTTGTCGATGTTCTTGGCCGAGGTGATCGCATAATCCTGCTGATCCTCGGGGATTTCGCCAAAGGCCGCCGGGTTGGAAGGCGTCATGCCAAGGCAGTCAAGAAGCGCAAGTTGCGCAGGTACTTCTTGCGCGGTTGCGATAAACTGCATCACGGCGGCACCGGCTGGATTTCCCTTGGGCACGATATAGGCACCGGGCATCGCAATCGCCTGATTGTTGACCAGTTTGAAGCGCCCATCGGTGTCATTTTCGATGTTGCGGCCCCGGTTTTGCCATATCATGCCCATGGTGACTTCGCCATTAACGCACATCGAATGCGCCTCAGATCCTGATCCCCAATAGAGGCTGTCAGCCTTGATGGATTTGAGCTTGGCAAGGGCACGGTCCATATCGAGGGGATAGAGCGCATCACCTGCCACACCGTCCGCCATCAACGCGGCCTCAAGTGATCCATTGGCCCATTTATACAGTGAACGCATTCCGGGGAACTTGGCCGTGTCAAAGAAATCAGCCCAGTTTTGAGGGGGGTTATCACCGTAAGCCTCGGTGTCATAGACAAAGGCATAGCCATAAAGGATGACCGACACGCCATATTTAAGCGCATAGCCGGGCAATGTTTTTTCCTTGGAAACAACGGAATAATCAATCGGCTCAAGGTGACCAGTCGGCCCTAAAGATACCGCATTGAACAGGTCCGCATCCGCCACGTCAGCTGTGACATTGCCGCTGTCGACCATCTCTTTGATCTTGCCCTCCAGCGGGCCAGAGGTGTCGAACTTCAGCCCCTTGCCTGTGGATGCCGTGAACGCGTCACCAATGGCAGAACCGTGGCATTCCTCGGACTGGCCACCCCAGTTCCACATAACCACGTGATCTGCCGCAGCTTGGGCATCTCCCGCCATCACAGAGCTTAGTGCGACGCCTGACGCCCCGCAAAGGGCGAGGAATGTACGGCGATCCATGCGCCCTTCTTTGTAAGCATGCGCACCGTCGTTAAGCATTTCTTTCATGAACTGTTTGTCTTGCATTTTTAGTCCTCCTATTGATGTGCCGGCTTTTGTCCGGCTGGTTTGGTGAGGTGCCTTTGCGGCACTCTATTGTAAAATCTAGGTGTCGTGTAATTCGACAGCAGCGGCCTCCTGCCAGAGCAGGTCAACTTCAGCGCCCTCAGTCAGCGCCTCTTGATTGCGCCAAACGTCGATATCGACCTCAATCTCGTCCTCCTGCACGCTGTCGACGATGATCCGCTGCATTGAGCCAAAATAGGTGATGGAGCGGATGGTGCCGCTGACGCGGGCATCGCGCCCACCTTGCCCCAAACGCAGGTCGATCTTTTCGGGCCGCAGGGCGTATGTCTTGTCGCCTTGCGTGATGAAATTTGATTTACCCAGAAAGCTGGCCGCAAACTTGGTTGCGGGACGCTCGTACAATTCAACAGGCGTACCCACCTGTTCGATCGCCCCGTCGCGCATGATCACGATGCGGTCCGACATCGACAGCGCTTCTTCTTGATCATGTGTAACATAGATGAATGTCGTGCCGACACGTCGGTGGATGTCTTTGAGTTGCTCCTGCACCTCAACCCGCAGTTTTTTGTCTAACGCCCCCAGCGGTTCATCCAGCAACAATACGGGCGGTGCAAAACACAAGGCACGCGCCAAGGCTACCCGTTGCTGCTGCCCCCCCGACAATTGGGTAGGCTTACGATCTGCGAACTCCTGCAATTGCACCAGGTCCAACATCTCATCCACACGGGCCTTTATCTCGGACGCGGAGCGTTTCCGCACGCTCAGCGCATAGCCGATATTGTCACGCACCGACATATGCGGGAACAATGCATAGCCCTGAAATACCATACCGAAATTGCGCTTTTCTGCGGGCACATCAGCGATTGAGGCACCGTCCAGCGCGATGTCGCCTTGGGTAATATCCAAGAACCCCGCGATCATCATCAGCAACGTCGTCTTGCCCGACCCCGAAGGGCCGAGCAGCGTCAGAAATTCACCCCTTTCAATATCGAGAGTGACACCGTCCACGGCCCGAAACGTCCCGAACATTTTCGATACGTCGCGGATTTGCAGACTGCCGGTATTGGCAAGATCAGCCATCTGCGCCCCGCAAACCCAGTTTGTTGCGTGCTTCTTGCGGTGTGATGATCCGCGCCCCCATCCGTTCAATAATCTCGCGCGCGCGGGTAACAAGCTGTCCATTGGTCGCCAGCACGCCCCGATCCAGATAGATGTTATCTTCAAGGCCAACCCGCACATTACCACCTAAGGCGACGGCGGCCGCCATCATCGGCATCTGGCCTCGGCTGATCCCGAAACTGGCCCAGCTTGCACCGAACGGCAGCTGCGCTTTCATCGCCGCCATTGTCTCAACCGTCTGGTCTGCACCCCATGGGATGCCAAGGCACAGCTGGAACATGGGTGGCGCGTTGATCAGCCCTTCTTCCACCATTGCCTTGGCAAAGCGGATATGGCCCAAATCGAAGACCTCCAGCTCGGGTTTAACACCCCATTCCTGCACCATTGCCGCCATTTTACGCAGGCTGGGCGGGGTCGAGATATAGATCATATCAGTATCGGAAAAATTCAGCGTACCGCAGTCAAGCGAACAAATCTCTGGCATACATTCTTTGACATGGGCCAGCCGTTCTTCGGGGCCAATCATGTCGGTTCCGAGGCCGGGCATAGCAGGATTATCGGCATCAGAAATCCAATCGCCGCCCATGCCAGCGGTGATGTTGATCACAATATCAGTTTCGCTATCGCGTATCCGGTCAACGATTTCCTTGAACAACTTGGGGTCACGTGATCCCTGCCCTGTTTCAGGATCACGCGCATGGATATGCGCGATGGAGGCACCCGCTTTTGCCGCTTCAATCGCTGCATCTGCGACCTCCTTTGGCTTTACAGGTACATGCGGACTTTTACCGGTGGTATCCCCGGCCCCGGTGACCGCACAGGTCAGGACGACGTCGTAATTCATTCAGACAGGCTCCCCTTTTCTTTAATTTGGCGCTCAGAGAGATAAGAATTGTGTCGACTATTCGCCATATTTTTGCTTATAATGGCGAAAAATCGCACCAAAACCAGAAGGCTAATGACCGTGGAAATTGATATCTCTCCCAAAATGACACCAGCGCAGGTTCACGCAGTTTTTATCATTGTGCCAAGGTTTAATATCACAACCCTGATCACCATGATCGAGGCGATGAGAATTGCAAATTACCTCGCGCCTGCGCCAATATTCTCGTGGGAAATCGCCTCCTTTGATGGCAAAAAAATCACCGCCAGCAACGGGATGACAACCACCGTAGAGGTCGCGGATGACACCTTGCGGCCCGCCGAATTCGCCTTTGTTCTGGGCAGTTGGGGGACGGAACACTATGCAAACAAACACCTCATTACTTGGCTACGGAAACGTAACCGTGCTGGCACCCGCATCTGCGGGGTCGAGTTGGGTTGCTACATCGTTGCCCGTGCCGGTTTGCTGGACGGCAAGCCTGCGACGATCCATTGGTCATGGCTGAACGGGTTCCGCGAGACATTCGACCGTGTCGATGTGCGCGAGGGGTTGTTTACGCTTGATAGCAAAGTTATGACCTGCGCGGGTGGATTGGCCGGTGTGGATCTGATGTTGCGCTTGATTGAGGAACTTCAGGGCAGCAGTTTTTCCGGTGAGATTGCCGACCAGATGTTACACCACCCGATCCGCAATGCCACAACGCCGCAACGCAGTACAATGGGGCGCAGCACAGAAACAATGTTGCCGCTGGTGCGCGAAGCGATGACATTGATCGAGAACAACATCGAAGAACCGCTGACCGTGCCAGAAATCGCGAACCTGCTTGATGTGTCGCAGCGCCAGTTGGAGCGGCAGTTCAAAAAACATGTAGGGTGTACGGTTGTGCAATTCGGATTGCTCAGGAGGCTGCAAAATGCGCGGCTTTTGCTGATCTCAACTCAGCTGAGCATCCGCCAGATCGCAACGGCTTCAGGTTTTAACACCCTATCACATTTTGCCTATTCCTTCGGTAAATTCTTTGACCGCCGCCCGTCCGACTACCGTGAGGCTTGGCCAGAAAACGAACCTGCACCAAGCTGGCCCGGCTCGCTTTCAGATTTCCTCAACACGCTCAATGGCAAGTCAGACAAAACTCAGGTGGTGCGCGTCTGACGCAGGGCATTCAGCACGCCTACTATTTCGCGGTCGCGCTGTGCGGCCATGTCTTTAAAGTGCCTATCTCCTGCAACAGCGTTGCAGCCATCCACCATCAGGTCGCGCAATTCTTTGGTCAGCTCGGGCGCTTCCAGACGGGTCCAAGGCAGTTTCAGCGCGGGTCCGAACTGATCCAGATTGGCCGCCATGCCGCCCGCTCCGCAGGCCACATGAAATGCCATACATTGCCCTTGGGACACCATGCGCGGGGCTGGCCCGTTCATCAGCGCGAAATCAATGTCCTCGGGCGTCGCCTCGCCATTAGCGACCATATGCAAGGCCTCGCGCCACAGGGCTTCTTGCAGACGTGTCGCGACAAAACCGGGGATTTCCTTTTTCATCATCAATGGTGCTTTGCCCGCGATCTTGTAAAAGTCCCCGGCCCAATTCACCGCTTCGGGTGCCGTCTTTTTACCGCCAACAATCTCGACCAATGGCAACAGATACGGCGGGTTAAACGGATGGCCTATGACCGTGCGTTCTGGCGTCGGGCAATCGGCCTGAATGTCGCTCATCATCAGCCCAGAGGTGGAAGAGCCAATGACAACTGAAGGCGGCAGGATCACCCCCATCTTTGCGTAAAGCGCTTGTTTGACACCCAACCGCTCTGGCCCACTTTCCTGCACAAATTCAGCCCCTTCCAGCGCATCTTTCAGATCCGTTTCAATGCGCAACCGGTCTCGTGAAGCACCGTCCGCCAGCCCCAGATCAGTCAAGCTGATCCAGGCCGTGTTAAGGATCGACATAAAGGCATCCGCCTCAGCCACATCATGCAAATAAGCAGTAACGTCATACCCACGTGCGAGAAAATGCGCGGTCCACCCAGCGCCAATGGGGCCGGCGCCAATGCTTGTCACGCGGGTCACGGATTGAGGATCAGGATACATCATTCACCTTTGAAATTGGGTTCACGTTTCTCGACAAAAGCGGCAACGCCTTCTTTAGCATCTTCAGATTTAAGCATCTTGCGGTAGGTCGGCATGGGATCCGTGCGCATTTTGTGAAACGCCTTTTCGAGCGGCACACATTCAATCTCGCGCTGCACTTCCTTGACGGCTTGCATCGCCAGCGGTGCGGACCACGCGATTGACGCCGCCCATTCGCGCGCGGCATCCATCAATTGTTCCTTGGGAACAACCTTGTTGACCAACCCGTAATGCGCGGCCTCGGTGGCGGACATCCGGCGGCCCAGCAGAAACATCTCCATCGCGATGTTATGGGGAATGCGGCGTGGAAGGCGTTGCAATGCGCCCGCGTCCGGCACAATTCCCAAGGGCATTTCGGGCAGCCCGAATTCCACATGGTCTGCTGCGATCAGCAGATCACAACCCATCGCCATCTCGAACCCGCCACCAATCGCAAGCCCGTTGATCGCGGCGATCACTGGTTTGTTCAGCGCCCAGTTCTCGGTGAGGCCAGTGAAGCCGCCAAAGCCGTATTCATCGGCCTCCCACCAGTTATCAAGGCTCATCTCGCCATCGTTAAGCGCCTTGAGGTCCCAGCCTGCCGAAAAGATCTTGTCCCCGCCGCCCGTTAGAATGGCGCACCGCAAGTCTTTGTCTTCATGCAATTCCTGAAACGCGGCGGCCAGTGCCTGTGAGGTCGGGACATCGATGGCATTCACCTTGCCGCGCTCGAGTGTCACCTCAAGCACATGCCCGTCACGATAGGTCGTTACACCTGTCGACATCAGAGTGTCTCCTTAAATTCTGGCATGACTTCTTTCACGAACATGCGCAGGGATCGTTGCTGCGCTTCGTGGCTGAGACCCATAGATGCGTAGTAGATGAACTCGTTCACCCCCAAGGCTTGATATTTCTTCAACTTTTGAATGACCGTATCGGGCGAGCCGAACATCAGGTTCTCTTCCAACATCACAGGGTCATATTGTTCGCGGCCTTCCAATGCGTCCAGTGGGATGGATTTTGGGAAACCGTTGACCACATCCCCTGTATTGCGGAACAGGTTTTCGAACTGGCTCAGCAACCTGCGGATGGCATTCAGAGCCTCTTGCCGGTCTGCGTCATTGTCGTAAAGACAGGCATGGCGCATCAAAGCAAACCGCGGAAGCCAGCCATTGTCAGCCTTCACGATCGCCTCATTCAATTGCTGCATATAAAGTTCAGCTTCGGCAAAGGGCCGGGTCAGCGGCCAGCAGTTCACGTGGCATTTCTCGCGCATCGCATAGTCGTATGTGATCGGAGAGCGGGCCGAAACCCAAACAGGCACCTCCGGCTGCACTGGCTTGGGGACCGACGTAGAGGTCGGAAAGTTCCAAAACTCGCCGTCGTGGGCATAATCACCGCCCCACAACGCTCGCACTGCTGGCAACATTTCTTGCATATAACGCCAGGCATCAGACTGTTTCAATCCCGGTCTCATGCGGTCAAATTCACGCTGATAGGCGCCAGAGCCGATACCGAACTCCAACCGTCCGCCGCTAATCAGATCAACAAACGCCGCCTCACCCGCCAGATTGATCGGATGCCAATAGGCCGCTGTGGCCACTGCAGTGCCCAAGCGTATATTGCTGGTCTCTTTCGACCACCACGTCAGCAGTTGAAACGGATTGGGTGCAATCGTCATCTCAAGCGCGTGGTGCTCGGCGGACCAGACAATATCGAACCCACCTTCATCGGCAATCTGCACCATCTCAAGCGTGTGACGGGCGACGTCTTTCATGTCATAGCTGTCGTCGATCCGCTCCATGTTCACGGCCAATTGGAATTTCATCTTAATTCTCCTTACTCAACTCTTGGACCTGCTCAACGCATCACAAACGGGTTCGAAATCGGCTCATCCGAAGTATTCACCCAGATCGTCTTGGGCCGTGTGTAATCATAGATCGCCTGGAACCCGCTTTCCCGGCCATAGCCAGACCCTTTGACACCGCCGAATTCCGCGATGGGCGATACCACGCGGTAGGTGTTCACCCAGACAATGCCCGCTTGCACTGCATTCGCCATCCGCAAGGATCGTGCCGAGTCGCGCGTGAAGATGCCGGCCGCCAGCCCGTGTTCTGAATCGTTGGCCAATTCCAGCACCTCTTCTTCGGTTTTGAAACGCTGAACGGATAGGACAGGCCCAAACAATTCGGTGTCGACAATCTGCAAATCCTGACGCGGACATTCAATAATTGTCGGCTCATAAAACAAGCCCCCCATGCCATCAGGCTGCTTGCCCCCCGCAAGGATCGTGGCCCCTTGCTCTTGGGCATAGGCAACCTCCCGCTGGATGTTTTCCAACTGACCGATAGTGCAGAGCGGCCCCATCTGGGTTTCCTCGGCAAGCGGATCGCCGATCACGATCTGGCGGGTAAGCGCCGTCATCTTCTCCAAAAATTCATCCGCGATATCTTCGTGTAGATAAAGACGCGAGCCCGCGACACAGCTTTGCCCCGTGGCCCCGAATATCCCCGCAATCGAGGCGTTGACCGCGCTCTCTATATCGGCGTCCTCAAACACAATGAACGGGGATTTCCCGCCCAACTCCAACGACACTTCGGCAAAGTTGCGTTTCACATTCTCCAGCACATGCCGCGCTGCATTTGGTCCACCGGTGAAGGACACGCGTGCCACAAGAGGATGCCCGGTCAGCGCACGCCCACAGGGCTCGCCGTGACCCGTGACAATGTTGACAACACCGGGTGGAATACCCGCTTCTTCGATCAGCCTGCCGAACTCCAGCATCGCCGCACTGGCATGTTCCGAGGCTTTGAGCACCACGGTATTGCCCGCGGCCAAAGCCGGGCCAAGTTTAACGGCCACCAAGAAAAGCTGCGAGTTCCACGGCACCACAGCGGCCACCACGCCAAGCGGTTCACGCTTGGTAAAAACGAACATGTCGGGCTTGTCGATAGGCAGGGTCTCGCCACTTACCTTGTCCGCACAGCCTGCGAAAAAGTGGAAGAACTCCGCGATATATTTGGCTTGCCAACGGGTTTCTTTCAGCATCTTGCCCGTGTCAATGGACTCCGTGCGCCCCAACCCCTCGGACTGATCCGCCAGCAAATCACCCAGTTTGCGTAGGCATTTTCCGCGCTCAGTCGGCGTCATTTTAGCCCAAGCGCCTTTGTTAAACGCCTCATGCGCCGTCTCTACCGCGCGGTTCACGTCAGCCTCTGTCGCTTCCGGCACGCGGCTCCAGATTTCGCCGGTACTGGGGTTCACACTGTCAAACGTGCCACCGTCAGATGCATCCACCCAATCGCCGTTGATAAGCATCTGATAATTCTTGATGTCACCCATTGCACAAACCCTCTTTGATTTGATTCCTATTCAAAGCTGCTTTCTCGATTAGGATTCGGGAAAAAACGACATCAGTTGTCGAAAAATCCGAAACTCTCTTTTTGGGATCGGGGCACGGTACATAGAAAGGAGAGCCGCAAGATGGTCGACAAAAAGCAAGTCATCGGAGGTCCGCTAGAAATTGGCGGCAGGGTCCTATCGTTGTCACGGGCAATACGTGCGGGTGATTTTGTCTTTCTAACGGGGCAAATTCCGATGCGAGATGGCGTACCGATGACCGATGGCAGCGTGCAGGATCAAACTCGCGCGGTGCTGG
Source organism: uncultured Paracoccaceae bacterium (assembly GCA_937916485.1). The sequence continues at coordinate 15,313 of CALFSV010000071.1, forward strand.
ATGACATCACCGCAACACTGGCCGAGGCAGGCTGCACCCGTGATGATGTGGTCAAGGCGATGGTCTGGCTGCGTGAGCCCTCTGACTTCCCAGGCTTTAACGAAGTTTACGGTGAATACTTCCCTATTGAAGCCCCGACACGGTCCGCCGTTGTCAGCGATCTACTAGTTGACGCACGGGTCGAAGTTGAGGTCATGGCGTATAAGCCAATAGGGCGCGATACATAATGGCGCTGGCACCAGACGGCACGCAATTCGAATTATTCGGTCCGGCAGATGCGCCGGTTGTTGTGCTGATCCACGGTCTGGGTCTGAACCAAGAATGCTGGCAGTGGACCACCCCTGCCCTGACGGACAGCTACCGCGTTCTGACCTATAACTTATATGGGCATGGAGGCTCCAGCGCGCCGCCTGAAACGCCCTGCTTGTCATTGTTTTCAAATCAATTGGCCAGCTTGCTCGATCACTGCGACATCAATCGTGCTGTGATCGGCGGCTTCTCTTTGGGTGGCATGATCGCACGTCGTTTTGCCCAGGATACACCCGACAGGGCGCTGGCTTTGATCATCCTTCATTCCCCCCACGAACGCAGTGATGCAGCCCAGACCGCCATTCTGAGGCGGGTGGATCAGGCCCGCGAAATTGGGCCAAGTTCCACGGTCGAAGCCGCTCTTGAGCGATGGTTTACTGCCCCCTTCCGCGTTGCCAACCCCGAGATGATGGAGGTCGTGCGCG
>CALFSV010000072.1 GCA_937916485.1 uncultured Paracoccaceae bacterium
TTAAAGTACCTGAATGGGGAGTGTTTTGTCATACGGCGAGGCTACGAAACAGCCCTGCACGGCTCAAGCTCGTTTTGTCTGACAGTGCCCTTTGCCGCAATCATTCAATCGGCCGAGTAGGCTCCAATTTTTGAAGTACTCAACCGATTGTTCACGAGCGCCTCAGCAAAGGTGACACCTGCTGCAACACCATCAATAACGGGTAGTCCGAATTCCTCGCTGAGCTGTGCCATAAGATCCGCCATGCCGGCACACCCAAGAACGATTGCTTCTGTATTGTCTTGCTCGATTGACTCGCGGATTTCAGATCTGATTTTAAACAATGTTGCCGGATCGCCCTCTTCCAGTTTTAAAACTGGAATATCTGTTGCACGAACCCGTACGCATTTTTGGTGAAGACCATAGCGCATAAGGTTGTTTTCTAAACCCGGTATGGAACGTGAAAGTGTTGTTATGACACTAAATTTATTGGCGACCATACTGGCTGCGTGATAAGCGGCCTCGCCAATACCCAACACGGGTACTTTGACCAGTGTCCGCACCGCATCGACACCCGTGTCATCGAAACAGGCAATAACGATCGCATCGACATCCGGATGCCGCGAAACTTCAGCTAGCAAGCCGGGAATACAGGTGGCGACGTCCAGAAACCCCTGAATACTCGCTGGTCCTTCTTGCGAATTAGCGGCAATGATTTCGGTATCTGGGCGGGCAATATCCCGCGCCGCTGTCGCGATCTTGTCGGTCATTGAGGTGGTCGTATTGGGGTTGATTACGAGTATTTTCATATCAGCTCAAACTTCCCCACCCAGATAGGCGGCTTTAATCCGGTCATCGTGCAACAGCTCTTTCGAGTTACCCTCGATCACGATGTTTCCTGTCGCCATAGCGTAAGCCCGGTGCGAAATGCTCAGCGCCATGCGTGAATTTTGCTCGACCAGCAACACCGAAACGCCTTCGTCGCGATTGATTGCAACGATTGAACGGGCAATATCTTGTACCAGTTTGGGTGCGATCCCAAGGCTTGGTTCATCCAGCAGCAAGAGCTTGGGTTTTGCCATCAATGCACGGCCAATCACCATCATCTGTTGCTCGCCACCCGAAAGTGTTCCGGCAGCCTGACTGTAACGCTCTTTCAGGCGAGGGAAGCGTGTCAGAATGCTTTCCAAAGTGTTCTGAATGTCCGCTTTGTCCTCGCGCGTGAAGGCCCCCATCATCAGATTGTCCTTAACAGACATAAAAGGAAAGACGCGGCGTCCTTCGGGCACCATTGCGATGCCGCGCCTAACTATCGATGACGGATCAGTGCCGTCCACGCGCTCTCCTTCGAATGTAACAGATCCACTTTTGGGATTGGCTAAACCAGTGATGGTGCGCAAGATTGATGACTTGCCTGCTCCATTGGCCCCGATCAAGGCTACGGTTTCACCTTGGCTCACGCTCAGTGAAACGCCCTTCAGCGCATACACATGGTCGTAATAAAGTTCGACATCTTTGAAATCCAACATGGCTGTCATGATTTACATCCCGATCTCATCGTCGACGCTGCCTAGATAAGCCTCGATAACTTTTTCATTGTTTTGAATCTCAGAAGGCGTACCCTCTGCTATCTTTTCACCAAAGTTCAGCACCACAATCCGATCCGAGATATTCATGACCGCTGGCATATCGTGCTCTACCAGCATGACCGTGACATCGCGTTCATCCCGCACAGAGCGCACCAAATCGACCATGTTCATGGTCTCATCGTGGTTCATGCCCGCAAAGGGCTCATCAAGCAGCAACACCTTTGGATCCGTCGCAAGGCCAATTGCAATGCCTAATGCACGCAGACTACCCTGCGGTAAATTGCTGGCCTGTTCATTGCGGATATCCCACATACCAAGAAATTCCAGCAACTCGTCTGCATGTTTCCCGAACGCCGCAACATCCTCCTTGGCCGTCTTTGAACCCCAAAAGTATCCCGCAAGCGAAGCTTTAGCGCGCAAATGCTGCGCAACTACAACACTTTCACGTACGGTCATACTTTTGAAAATCGTAGTCTCCTGAAACGTGCGCACCACTCCTTTGCGCGCAACTATATGCGGCTTTAGGTTGGAAATGCGCTCGCCCCGATAGATCACCTCACCAGAGGTGGTTGGTGTAAAAGACGCAATCATCTTGAACAGTGTAGATTTGCCTGCGCCATTTGGACCAATCACCGATAGTATTTCATTTTCGGCCACATCAAAGCTGATCGCATTGTTCGCGGTCAAGCCACCATATTTCTTGGTCACATTCTTAACTTGGAGAAGCGGGCTCATTTGTCACCTCCTTTGCTGAAACGGATACTCAGTAACCCGTTGGGTAGGAAGCGAATGATGATTATCAGGATAGTAGAATAGATTAGCATCTGATATTTCCCGAATTCAAACAATAGGTCCCATCCGAAGTATAGGACTAGCGTGCCCAGCATTGGGCCAAAAACATACCCCAGACCGCCAAGAAAGCAGTTCAGCATGAAGTTGACAGAGTCCGCCACTTGGAAGCTGGACGGATAAACCGACTGCGCGATTGATCCGAACATGGCTCCACCAAGTCCTCCAAAAAAGCTGGAAATGGCAAAGATCACGATGCGAATGTAGGAAATGTTTACCCCAATGGAACTGGCGAGTTCTTCGTTCTGTTGCATCGAGCGACAAAGGTGCCCGAGGCGGGAATTCACCAGACGGTAGAGCGCTGCATAGGTTAGGAGCATGATAATGCACGCAGTGTAATAGAAGGCCAACTTGGTACTCTCCATCGCGGCGAAGTCAGGCAGGATGGGAATGCCAAACACAGAGATACCCGAGGGCAGAGGTATGTTTGAGATACCCCGCGCCCCGTTGGTGATTGGCAACGCCAATGCTGTTAAAGTGACAACTTGAGTTAAAACAAGCGTTATCATTGCGAAATATACGCCGCGCAGGCGTAGGATTGGCAGGCCGATCAAAATCGCCACCACTGCTGCGAATAGGCCCGCCGCAGGCAACGAAATCCAAAATGACCAGCCTACTTTGACCACCAGAATAGCTGATACATACGCACCTATCAGTGCGAACGCACCCTGGCCGATATTAATTCGGCCAATGTAAAAGGTTAACCAAACCCCTGCGCTGGCGATGGCCAAGAGAGCCACAGAGGTGAGGGTAAAGTAAAAATCCCAGCGTCCCGTAACGCCAATTGCAAAGGGTACACCGATGAAGATCATGAACAAGAAGATTCCGACGCCCGTGAGTTGTTTTGAGTTAAATCCAAGCATCACATCAACCCCACGGCTTGCCCATCAGGCCTTGCGGTCTAACAGCGAGGAAGATCATTAAGGAAACGAAGATCACGAGATAGGTGATATCACCGTATTGATAGAGCAGCGCGAGGCCAATGGCTTCCATAAAGCCAAGGATGATACCTCCCCAAATCGCACCGGATATGACACCCGCCCCACCGATCATGACCATCATAAAGGCTTTGATGGATGTCGCGCCGCCCATTCCAAGGTTCACCCCAGTGATCGTGACCAAAAGGCCACCAACCAGACCCGCAAGCATCGCGCCCAGCGCAAATCCGATCATTGAATACCGGTCGACATTCACGCCCATCAATTGCGCTGCTGTTCGATCTTGCGCCAAGGCGCGCAAGGCACGGCCGGTTTTGGTGTATTGCATCAAGGCAATGAACGCGATGATCGACAAGATCGCGAGCACACAAATCAAGATGCGATCATAGGGCATAATCAGCCTGAAATCCCAGTTGAACACGCCATCAACAATCTTAGGGACACCGCGCTGTTTCTCACCGAAAACAAGTAAAATGACCGCATCGAGAAAAAAAGCGATCCCAGCCGCGAGCAACATCGTGCTTTCCTCGCGGGATGATCCTTTGATTACAGGTGCAAAGAGATACCGCTCAATCAATGCCCCCAATATAGCCAAGGTCACACAGGACATTACAAGCGCCAAAACAAATGGAACGCCCCAATGGCCATAGAATGTATAGGTTACGAAGCCACCAATTACATACATCTGCCCATGAGCAAAATTGAGGACATTCATGAGAGCGAAGATCAGGGTTAGACCAAGCGCGATCATCGCGTATTGGGACCCCAGATAGACGCCGTTAGCCAGTATCTGTTCCATGCTTTCTTCTTTCTTAGAAAAACCCTGGGCCAATTTGGCCCAGGGAAGCTCTGCTCAGGACAGGTCCAAAAGCGGGGAGGAAATACTCAGGACAGGTCCAAAAGCGGGGAGGAAATATTAGTCTACTTCAGCGACAAACAGCGTTTCAAACTCGCCGTCCTGATAGACGTTGACTACTAATGGTACGGAGACTTGACGCTTTTGGCCAAATGATGACATGCCAACGTAACGTAGTTTTGCATCACCGTTCATATAGGGGTTTGGTGCTTCAAAGGTGTCCATTGTCGCCTGGAATGCATCTACATCAGTGATCGCGGATGGATCGGCTTTCAGCGTTTCTAGAATATACTCCAACGCATAGACTTTGGTGTTGGACTCGTCATTGTACTCGCCAAACATATCTGTGTAACGCTGAACGAATTCATTCATCATTGGAGATGCAAGCTCTGGCGTGGAGGCCCCACCAACAGAGATAAACCCGTTTGCTAAATCACCCGCACCTTCGGCCAAAACACCCGCATCTTGAGCAGTTTCTGTTGAGATGACACCCTGGAAGCCCAATTCGCGCGCTGAGCGAATGAGCTGGGGTGCATTCGCAGGCGATACGCCCGATAGTACCAGCAGATCAGGACGGGAACGCATAACTGGCGTCAAAACTGGCGTAAAGTCAGTCGTGTCAACCTGGTATGTCACGTTTGCCGAAACCACTTCCATCCCAAGCGCCGTGGCGGCTTCAACACCACCATCACGTTGGCTAAGTGGATCAGATTCGTTGGCCGCGATGAAGGCGACGGTTTTGACGCCCTTTTCATCCATCAGGTATTTGTAGATCGCAGGACCTGATTGGTAGTTGGCAACCATACCCAGAACAGCGTTGGAGGCTGGCGCTTGATATAGTGATTTGGGAAACGCGTACGGGAAATACATGATCCCGTTGGCTTCAGCCACAGGACGCACAGCTGCCGCGCCGTCGTCAACGTTCGGACCAACAACATAGTGGATGCCTTCCTGAGCCATTTTTTCCATGCCTGCAATGGCACGCTTAGGATCTTTCTGGTCGTCAAAAGACACTATTTCAATGTCATAGGTAGTTCCGCCGATGGTATAGCCGCCAGTCTCATTGATCCATGACGCGCGCGCTTCCATTGAGCGTTGATTTGAAATTCCCCAAGCCGCCGCCGGGCCGCTAGTCACTCCAACAAAGCCAATTTTCAGAACAGTATTTTCTGCGAGGGCGGTTGTTGCTTGAAGGGCGGTCAGTGTTACAGCCGTTAAAGCCGCTTTCATAAGTGTTCTACGTTGCATTTTTAACTCCCGTTGAATTCGTTTTCTGCGCGTTATGCGCCATTATTGACCGGCAGTTAAATGGAATCTCCATGCGTGCCGCCCAATCACTTCACGATTGTTAACAATCTTTGTCAACATAGTTTGTATTTCAGTCGACAAATTCTTATGCTTGGACTTACACTGAATGAAGTTTAATCGTTTCTAAAAGCCAATGACGAAAAACCAATCAATATAGAAAGTGATCTCGTGTCTTCCAAACTAAAAGAAAGCACCATTGCTTCATCGAATTTAAAATCTCGCTCAGACGAGGGCATTATTGTTGAACGCATTTATAAAGCGGTCATGGAACAACGGTTGGCACCGAAAACAAAACTGAGCGAGGCCCGCCTCTGCGAGACATTTGGCGTTGGTCGCATGCATGTTCGGCGCGCCCTTCTTCTCCTCGCAAGTCAGGGAATCATCGAGCTACAATCAAATCGCGGCGCCTATGTCGCCTGCCCTGACGAATCCGAGGCGAACGATGTCTTCGCAGCCCGCATGTTGATCGAACCACCGCTCGTTCGGCAAATGGCGCAAAGCCCAGATAATATTGATCTGACACTCCTCACCGACCACATTGCGCTCGAGGATGCTGCGCGTAAGATGAATGAGCGAACCGAGATCATTCGGCTGTCCGGTGAATTTCACACCAAGCTCGCTCAATCGACGGGAAACAAATTTGTCTTCCGGATGATGCGCGAGCTTGTGACGCGAACATCACTCATTGTCGGCCTCTTTGGATCATCCGAAAACGCCAGTTGCCCAGATGATGAACACAGTAACATTCTGGAGGCGATCCGGTTGCGAAACCCGGAACTTGCCGAAAAACTTCTCATATCTCACTTGAACCATATTCAGAGCGGCCTTGACATGACATCGCGGCAGGCACCTCAGGACGATTTAGCAGCTATTCTTGGATCGGAGTGATTTTGGGCAATCCCCGTTCTGTGTTGATGAAACGAGGAATTTTTATAGATATTAATCAGATTGGTGCTGTTTGGCGCAGGTTGAGCTTAGCCACTCTCAACGGCCCTGTCAGACTAATGAGAACTCACATCAGATTGCTGGCGCAGCCTGAACCTATGCGCTCAATAATTGACGC
>CALFSV010000073.1 GCA_937916485.1 uncultured Paracoccaceae bacterium
ATCAGGGCCGATGCCTTCAAGGAAACGCTCAATATGAAACTCTGTTGGTTTGAAGGTAAGCCTCCGGTGGCGGCCGTCTGATCTTGGGATCACTCCGATGGTAAGTCCGCCCTTATGTCCGACTTTATCAACCGCCCTCAAATCGAAGTTCTGTCCACTGCCGATGGTGATCGCCGCCGGTATTGGTCGGATGATGACAAACTGCGCATTGTGGAGGAGAGCTTTATCGGCCACCGTCAGGCTGCAGCCACAGCACGGCGGCATGGTATTTGCCGGTCGCTGCTGACCACGTGGCGCCGGCAGTATCGAAAAGGTGAGCTTGGGTCTTCTCGCCCGGTCTCGTTCGCGCCGGTGACGGTGACCAAAGCGCCCGCGTCGCAGACCAATTCGGTTGACCCCGGGAAGCCTCCAGAATGTCAGGTTGAGATAGCCTTGCCGAACGGGCGCCGTGTCATCGTGCCGGTAAGTGTGGAACCCGAAGCGCTTGCCCGGATCCTTTCGGCGGTGGACGGACAATGATCGCGTTTCCAGCGGGCGTGAAGGTTTGGATTGCGGGCGGCGTCACTGATATGCGGCGGGGCATGAACACGCTGGCGCTACAGGTGCAGGGGGGGCTCGGCCGCGATCCCCATGCGGGTGAGATATTCTGCTTCCGGGGCCGTAAGGGCGATTTGGTCAAGATCCTGTGGCATGACGGCGTGGGCATGTCGCTGTATCTGAAGCGTCTGGAAGCGGGTAAGTTCATCTGGCCGATGAGCCGGTCTGGCGAGGCGGTGCAGATCTCGGCGGCACAGTTGGGCTATCTTCTGGAGGGCATTGACTGGCGTAACCCACGCTGGACGCAACGCCCTGAAAAGGCTGGATAAATTTCGCTGATAAGACCGTTTTTATTGGTGTTTTTCCGCTGTGGCTGATAAATATTGGCCATGTCTGACGCCGCCTCCGAACTCGCCAAATTACGCGCTGCCCTAGCCGCCGCCGAGGCCCGCGCGGAGGTTGCGGAAAACGAGCTGGCACAGTCACGAGCCGTTGTCTCCTGCTCGGAAGCGATGATCCAGGAGCTCAAGCTCGAGATCGCCAAACTGCGCCGTGACAAATACGGTATCTCGTCGGAACGACGCGCCCGGCTGATTGATCAACTGGAATTGCAGCTTGAAGAACTGGAGACGGCGGCAACCGAAGATGTCCTGACCGCCGGCGAGGCTGCCGAAAAGGCGAGCACGGTGCGCGCCTTCACGCGCCGCCGTCCTGTGCGTAAGCCGTTCCCTGATCACCTGCCGCGAGAGCGGGTTGTGGTCGAGGCACCTGCCGCCTGCACCTGCTGTGGCTCTGACCGGATCGTGAAGATGGGCGAAGATGTCACCGAGACGCTGGAGGTGATCCCGCGGCAGTGGAAGGTGATCCAGACCGTGCGCGAGAAGTTCACTTGCCGTGCCTGCGAGAAGATCAGCCAACCGCCGGCCCCGTTCCATGCGATCCCGCGCGGATGGGCCGGGCCTAGCCTGATCGCCATGCTCGTCTTCGAGAAATATGGTCAGCACCAGCCACTGAACCGGCAGGCCGAGCGGTTCGCCCGTGAAGGCGTGGAGTTGAGCCTGTCGACCCTGGCGGACCTGGTCGGGCACGCGACTGTCGCGCTGCAGCCCCTCCATGCGCTGATCGAGAGCCATGTGCGTGCCGCTCACCGCCTGCATGGCGATGACACGACCGTGCCGCTTCTGGCGCGCGGTGGCGCGAAGAAGGCTCGGCTTTGGACTTATGTGCGTGATGACCGGCCCTGGAATGGTGGCGCACCGCCGGCGGCGGTCTTCCACTTCTCCCGCGACCGTGCGGCAACCAATCCCAATCAGCACCTGGCCGGATGGCAAGGCGTGCTGCAAGCGGATGCCTATGGAGGATACAACGATCTTTATCGCGCCGACCGTGATGCGGGGGCTGTGACCAGTGCGCTGTGCTGGGCGCATGCGCGCCGGAAGTTCTTCGAGCTGGCCGACATCGCGGGCAACGTCCGCAAGGGCAAACCTGCCCATCAGATCTCGCCAGTCGCCTTAGAGGCGGTGAAACGGATCGACGCCATCTTCGACATCGAGCGCGAGTTGGGTGGGCTAGATGCCGATGCCCGGCTTGCCGCCCGTCAGGAACTCGCCCGTCCCCTGGTCGATAACCTCCATGATTGGCTGCAGGAAGAGCGCGCGAAACTGTCCAGACACAACAAGGTGGCCAAGGCGATCAACTACATGTTCGAGAAGCAAGGCCGTTGGCAAGCCTTCACGGCATTCCTTGATGACGGGCGCATCTGCCTGACGAATAATGCGGCCGAACGCGCCCTGCGCGGCGTGGCCTTGGGCAGAAAGTCGTGGCTCTTCGCGGGATCCGAGCGCGGCGGTGAGCGAGCGGCCGCTATGTACACTCTGATTGTTACGGCCAAAATGAACGACATCGACCCACAGGCTTGGCTCGCCGACGTTCTCGCCCGGCTGCCCGACATGCCCGTCTCGCGCATCCATGAGCTTCTACCCTGGCATTGGAAATCCCAATCCTTCGCCAAGGCGGCATGATCATGCAACTCAACAAGGTGCATTCAGTCAAGACCATCGACCGCGTTGCTGCCGAACTGGGCGAAACCGTCGATCGCCTCTTTGATCTCGCCATCGATATGGAAACCGAAGATGGCGTGATCTGGGTCTACGGCCCCAGCGACAACAGCGTCATCGCATTCACTCCGTTCGGGATCGAAAACCTGCAAGAGCTCATCGAAATGGACCAGGACTGCGGGCACTGACAGCGCCGTGGCCTACGCCGGATGCTTACTGTCAAATAGGTCGAACCCTATGACTATCTCTGTCGTCAGGAGGACCGAAAAAGTCCAAATCATGTTGAACGATGACGAGATCAAAGCCATTGACGATTGGCGCTTCCA
>CALFSV010000074.1 GCA_937916485.1 uncultured Paracoccaceae bacterium
GCCCATGCCCTGGTGGCGCCCTATTGGATGCAGATCTGCTCCCGATCGGATGTGATGCAGCTTCTTACCGGTCTTGATCCGTGCACCAGGTGCGACCACGAAGACTTCGGGTCCTCTTCCGCGATGCCCAGCAAGAAGCCTGGCATAGACCTCGAGCACGCCGACCCGCTCAGCAAGGAAGATGGCATGGCCATGCTTTCGAAGGATGTCTCGCATGACGCCGGCCCGGGCTTCATCGCTGCTGTCGAGGCTGGGATGATTCAGAAGCCTACTGATCCGGTCGCAAATCGGAGTTTCGCTTTCCTCAGCTTCGGCATCGACTTCCTCGGGCAGCGCTCCATCCGGAACGGCAATCCCGCGGGCATTCTGTTTCTCGGCACGTCTTAGGTTTTCTCCGATGGATGCCCGCCCTCGCTGATCGGCTTCGCTGTCGCGCTCTCTGGCCCATTCTTCACGTGCAAAGGTTATCGACGCGCGCAGCAAAGCGAGGAAGTTCCGGATGTGAATACGCGATTTGTCATGGAATTTGATTTCTGTGTGGGCGGCGCGTTGGGGATCAGCAGAAACAAGGGTCACCCCAGTCGTAATGCATTCCGCCAATGCCTTGATCCGCTCAATAATTTGGCGCTGCTGATCACTCAGCGCCGTATCCTCTCGGTGGCTTCGGATCGTTGGGTAAACGAAAGCGCCGGACTTTCGATCCGCACTCTCCCCAATGCAATCCCGTTGGCGCCGCACGACGTATGGCGCCAGGGCGTCGGCCAATCCTTCCTGAAGCGCACTGATTTGCAGCCCGCCGGACTCTAGCTGGCGTTCGACTTTGTTGACTTCGACCTGTAGTGCTTCCGCGCTGTCGAACAGGTCGTCCTGCACGCTTTGATCTTCGATCCGGCGGTTCATCTGGTCGAGGTGGCGCACGAGCTCTCCCCGCTTTCGAACCTTGGCCATGTGTTGGTTGATCTGCTCCGTGATGGGCGGAGGCACATAGATCGAGGCGCGCTTCTCATGGAATGCAAGCAAGCCGTCCAGGCCTTGGTTTCCCATTAGCGTGGCCGACAAACAGGCGGTCCAGATCGCCGGACTGCGTTCGAAGACAAGCGAACGTGCAGAAGGTGCAAGGTATCGCGAGCTCAGTCGGTGGCTTTCATCGACGATCATTGATGCAGACGAACGGACCGCCCGGTTGATCTCGTCCAATTCCGCAGTCTCCTCCTTACCTCGCCGCGACAGGTGACTGTGCTTGATCGGTTTGAAGTTCGCAGGCGCGTTCGTTGTCCAGTTCTTCAGAACGCTGGCAGGTATCAGGGCGAGCGAGCCAAGCCGTTGTTGATCGGCGCGCTCTCCCCAGGAAAAGACAGTTTGGCCATGGCTGACCGGTAGAACCGTCGCCAGGTGTTTTCCGATGTCGGTTTTCCCGGCACCAGTTGGCGCTTCGACAAAGGCAAAGCCGTGTTCATAGACCGTCCCTGCAGCCTCATAGACAAGATCGGCCTGAAAGGGTTGAGGCGGACGTCCGGCGCTGGTTTCGCCTGCGACACGCCAGGGGGTGAAGGTTGTGGCTTCGTGCACCGTTCTGGCCACCGCCTCTTCGGGTGAGACAAGGCGGATCAGCGCTCGCAGGATTTCCAGCGCTGTCTCAGTCCAATCGCGCCCCATGTCCCAATACTGCTCAGCAGCCGCGCAACGCGCAGTCGCAAGTTCGGGCCAGGCATCGGCGTCGTCCATGAATTCCAGATTGCGGCGCAAACCGTTGATCGAGAAATTGGAACTTCCCGAAAGTGCCTTGTCCCCACCTACAAAAAGCTTCGCATGAAGCATTGGTGGACGGCGCCCTAGTTTTTCTTCTGCCAGATCAGGATCGAAAATACGGAATTTGATAATCCCGCGCTCGATTGCGTCCATTGCAAGAACTGCCCGCAAGTCGGCTAGATCAACAACAGAAAAGCCCCTTGCGCCAAGGAAATGCTGCCGCGCTTCATCTGCTACTGATCGGCCACTGCCACCTAAAACCTGTCGTGTTTCGGTGTTGGAACCAAGGGGGCTTGGCGTGACAACGTCTTCATCGAGCGTCTGTGGCGGAGCATCAAATATGAGGAGGTCTACCTGCGGGCCTATGCCAGCGTCTCCGAGGCACGCGCCGGGATCGGCCGGTACCGGACATCATTTTTGAATGTCTACTATGGTGCTGCAGACAATCAATCGGAAACGTGTCGAAGGCCAGGGAGCGACAGCACTGCGGGTCGGGCTGCAGGGTGCCTACGTGTCACTCACAGCTACGAGCTTTCAGGCCAGCTTTCACTGAACTCAGTCAAACACCTTTTCCGGCTGCTCGGCCCACGGCAACTCCGCCACGCCGCAGAGGTCGAAGATCGACAGCACCGTGGGCTCGCGCCGCAGCACCAGCCGCTCCAGAACGGAGGGCGAGAGCCATGCCAGCCGGATCACGCGGCTGACATAGCGGTCGGAGATGCCTTCCTCTCTGGCTAGATCGGCGATGGTGGTGACGTCGCCGCGCTCCAGCCTGCGCCGCCAGTGCCACGCGCGGCCGATGGCGCGCAGCAAGCGAGCGTCCTGGCCGCGTTCCATGGCCACCTCGATCTCCTTGGGCGGCAGGATGCGGGGGCGGCCGCCGCGATTGCGCAGGGTGAGCGGGATCTGGATGCGGAGCGTTTCTGGCTCTGCCATCACGCCACCTCCGGCTTGGCCGGGGCCATCAGCGCGGCAATCGCGCCCAAGCCTTCATGCCTGAGATCGACTGCCAGCCCGGCCTCGCTGGCGGTGACCCGCGCCACCAGAAGCCTGACCACGCGGGCCTGCTCGGCCGGGATCAGCGCCTTCCACATCTCGTCGAACTGGGTGAGCGAGGCGCTGATGTCCGCCTCGCCAAGGTCTGGCCGGTCCTTGCGCAGGGTACGTGATACCCGCGCGGCGACCTCGGGGGTGCGCAGCAGGCGGCGGATTTCGCTGACCACGGCATCCTCGACCATGCCACCGGGCAGCCGCTGCGGGCCTCGGATCTCGGCCTTGGGTCGTTTTTTGATCACGTCCATCGAGACATAGTAACGATAGCGCCGCGTGCCTTTCTTGGTGTGGTGCGGGGTCATCGCCACGCCGGTCTCGGTGAAGATCAGTCCGCGCAGCAGCGCCGGTGAGGGTTCCTTGGCAACGGCAACCCGCTTGACGCGATTGTTCGCAATTACATCATGGACGTCGTCCCAAAGTGCGGCGTCGATGATCGCGTCGTGCTCACCGGGATAGGCCGTGCCCTTGGGGATCCTGTTCTTGACCATATCGAGAATGCGCGTCACCGCCTGATCCGGATCTTCAGCAGGAACAAAATAGAAATCGCTCTCGCCGTCGGGCTTGGTCAGGTCCGGCAACAGGCCCTGATTGATCCGGTGGGCGCTGGTGATGATCTTGCTTTGGGCGGCCTACCGATGTCGCACAATGAAGTCTGCCCATTTTTCAAGAAGGGCCCGCCTTTGATCCAAGAAATCCGTTCTACGATAGGCGCGTACAACTGAACTGTCAGCCTTATGGGCCAGTACCATTTCTGCCACCTCGTGAGGCGCATCGGTGCATTCCGCCAACCACTCGCGCACACTGGTGCGAAAGCCGTGTGGGCGTGCTTCAAGGCCTTGCCGCTTCATCACAGCCGACATTGTCATGTCGCTTATTACGCCTTTGCGCGACCAAAACAGAAAGCCATTGCGAGCGTGAGGTCTGGCCTTTTCTATAACGTCTAACGCCGCCGTGGAGAGCGGAACTCTGAAAGCCTCGACAGCCCCAACGCGGCCTTTCATGTCATCGGCCGGGACGGTCCAGATATCGCCGCTGACGTCTTCCAACTTGAGGTTGCGGATTGGGCCAGAGCGGACGCCGGTGAGGATGAGCAGCCTCAGCGCAAGATTGCCAAGCGTCGGTTCGTTAAGCGTAGCGTAGAAGGCTGGCACCTCACGCCATGGCATCGCGGGTATGTGCTCGACCTTGTGACGTTGTTTTCCGAGCAGCGCCTTGGCTTTGTCGACGACCTGCAGATCAACATCTAGGCCAAGCGCCGCCGCATGCCTAATTAGGACGTTTAACCTGTCTATCGCCTTGGTGGCCGTGGCAGCTTTGCTGTGCCAAATCGGCCCAACGCAGTCGCGGATGTCTCTTTGCGTGATCTGCGCAACCGGGACCTCGCCTAACTTGGGTAGGATATGGTGTTCAAGTGGGGAAAACCATCGGCCTGCTTTCCCGTTGTCTTTTAGCTCGGCCTTGCGGGTTTCAAAAGCGTCAAGGGCAACTTCTTTAAGACGGGCACCAAGTCTATTTGCCAGCTCTCTGTCCCGCTCAAAGATCGGGTCAAAGCCAATTGCCTTCCTTGAACGCCAATGTGCTGCCTGCTCGCGTGCCTGCTTGAGCGATATGTCTTGGATTGACCCGAGTCCCATCTCGCGACGGCGTCCATGCAGGCTGTAGCGAAATACCCAGTAGCCACCGCCCGTCTTTTCCTTGACGAGGCGCAGTCCGCCGCCATCCTCGTGTTTGCCGACGGCTAGGGCGGTTACAGCGTTGCTGGGAAGCTTGTGCAGAGAGCGCATGCACTCCTCCTTTTACTCCCCCATAATCTGTGCAATGCCATGAGACTTGGCAAGAGAGGATGAGGCTATTTAATTCAGCAATCATTGAAAATATGCACTTAATGATAACTGGTGAAAACTGGTGAGTTCGGTTCTGGGTGCGTCTCGACCGCACCATTCACAACATCAATGTGTTGATATCTCATCGCTTTAATGCGGATGGCTTGAACGAAGTCCGCGTTTTGAGTCACCTTTGCGC
>CALFSV010000075.1 GCA_937916485.1 uncultured Paracoccaceae bacterium
CACCTACAGTTAAGCTGGACAATTTGATGTGCGCGCCAAGTCTTGTAAAATTTCGGGTCAAAGGAAGGAATTCGAACGCCAAACTCCACGGCAAGTCGAATGATTTTGGGGCCGCGAAATCTAAGACAGAGAATTTCTGAGCATGGCCCGTGGGTATGATGCGGATGCAAAGGCCATGTTGCCAGAGGTAGTGCATTCTACGCGCCCTGAAACGACCATCATCCAAGAAATCGCCAATCGTGATTGTCTTGTACCCATTTTCAAAAGGCGCGGCTGAGTGTAGAGGCGTACGAACCAAACTCGCGGCAATCTCGGAAGAACGATCGCGCCAAAGGTTTGGCTTTGCGTGGAGGTGGAACACATTCTGGGTAAGAGCTTTCAAAAGGGCATCACACTTCGGCACTTGCGTGCACTCGTTGCACTCTCAGATCTGAAATTGGTCGCGCGTGTGTCTGAAGCGCTTGGCGTGACGCAGCCAGCCGTGTCGAAACAGATTGCCGAGTTGGAAAAAATCGTCGGTATGCCTGTTGTCACTCGCGACCGCAACAGGCTTTACCTTACACCAGTTGGCGTCCGTCTTGCAGATCATGCACGTCTTGCACTTGGCCAACTTGATCGCGCAGCCTTTGACATTGAGGCGATGACAAGTGGGGTGTCCGGCTCTGTCTCTGTCGGCGTGGTTAGTTCAGTCGCTCCCACCCTGTTGCCTGGCACCATTGAGCTGTTCAAGCGCAGCACGCCGCAGGCAAACGTGTCCGTTTCCGAGGGCCATTTTGTTGAACTATTGCCCCAGCTTGAGGCCGGCGCGCTGGATATGGTCATCGCGAGAATTTGGCAGCCTCAGGAATTGGCCGGGATTGACCAAATGGCCTTGTTCTCGGAACCGATCGTTGTTGTCGCCGGGCGCGATCATCCGCTTTTGCAAGGGGAGGACGTGTCATGGGCGGACGTCGCAAGCTATCCTTGGATATTGCCCCAACCGAATTCAGTCGCACGTCAGGCGGTGGATGCCCTTTTTGCAGCAAATGGCTTGCCTCCTCCCAATAATACAGTCGCGTCTTTGTCAATTGCCCTGAACCTTGAACTACTCCGGGCGATGCCTGCGCTTGGATTCCTCCCGCAGCGGCTTGCGCAGGCGCAGGCCGCGCGGGGCGAAACCGTGATCCTGCCCCTTGATACACGTGACTTGCTGTCAGAAGCGCGCTGTTTTTGGCGCAAAGACAAGGCTTCGCAGAATGCAACGCTGGCTTTGTTCCTCAAGTGCCTGCGGCAAACCACTGAGGACTCCAAAACCATTCCTTTTGGTTAATGTTTCTGGCGAAGGTTTCACTATTCTCTAGGCGGATCACCTCTTACCATAACCAAACACGCGGTTTGGGAGGGCTAGGGTGTCAATTCGAACATTTGCGATAACGGGTATTAGACTTTGAGCGGCGACGCGCTTCTTGCGCGATCTGCCTGTGAGGTCCTTGCAGCCTTCAAGGCTCGGGCTTTGACACCAAGTGCTTACTTGGATGCCTGTCTCGAGCAAATTTCGCACTTCAATCCCAAGATAAACGCCATTGCCGCAATGGATATCGAGAGCGCCATTGCTTGCGCTACGGCCGCAACACAACGTTGGCAAGACGGATGCCCGATGGGGCCGCTCGACGGGTTGCCGATTGGCGTGAAGGATTTGCAGAACACCAAAGGCTTGTTGACCACCCATGGCAGTATCCGGGCGCGGGGATACATCCCTGAAAGCGATATGCCGATGGTTGCGCGTCTGCGGGCGGCGGGCGCTATCATTCTGGCAAAGACAAATGTTCCCGAAATGGGGGCTGGCGGAAACAGTCGCAATCGGGTTTGGGGTGCGACGGGTAATCCCTTTGGTGCCAATCTCATTGCGGGTGGCTCGTCTGGTGGCTCTGCCGCGGCACTTGCGGCCAACTTCTTGCCACTGTGTACAGGTTCGGACACGGGTGGGTCGCTTCGCATGCCTGCCGCACTTTGTGGAGTGGTGGGCTACCGGCCCTCTGTTGACGTGATCGCCCATCCCACACGTCCCTTGGGTTGGTCAGGCATTTCGGTACTTGGCCCAATGGCGCGTACGGTTGATGATCTGACGCTGATGCTGGACGTGTGTAAGGGATATCACGCTGATGATCCGCTATCCGCGCCCTCTGTCACCGGCCGTTTCGCCGAGTTACCATCCACAAACTTAAAAGACCTGCGCGTTGGATTCAGCGAAGACTTTGGTGGCGCGCCGGTCGAGCAAAGCATCCGAGAGACGTTCCGCGCGCGCCTTGAAGTGCTTCGTCCGCAGGTCAAGGAATGCCGCGCAGCAGATCTCGACCTTGGTGACATGGACCGCTGTTTCGATATTCTACGGGCCGAGAGTTTTGGCGTGGCCTTCGGCGAGGCCGTGGCACAGGACCCCGACAGCTTTGGGGCGCATATCAAGGATAATGTTGCCCTTGGGCAAACCATGTCACTCGCCGATCGTGGTTGGGCTCATGCCGAACAAACCCAGATCTTGCGCAAATTCAACGCGCTGATGGCAGAGTTTGATGTGATCGTTTTACCAACATCGCCAGTCTCGCCGTTTGCCTGGACAGAACCCTATGCCGACGTCATCGACGGGCAGAAGATGGACATTTATTACCGCTGGCTTGCGCTCTGCTATCGGGGCTCCTTGGCGGGTGGACCGTCGATCACGCTGCCTTGTGGACGCGACGCCGCTGGAATGCCGTTCGGCCTTCAGGTTTTAGGACCGATTCGCGGAGATTATGGGTTGCTCAGCGCTGCAAAAGCGATGGAAGGCCTTTTTGAGCACTCAGAACAGACGAACCGGCCTTTGGCTGATTTGGAAAGGCTCCCTCACTCGGATGTCGATCTGCGGTCTATTGTGACACATCCAGCCGATCTGAGCGCAGGCCTTGCGACCCCAAACGCCACTCTACGGACGGCGGTGTAACATGTGGCTGATCCCGATCATCTTTGTTTTACTGCTGATCAGCGGAACGGCCTTTGCCTATCTGATGGGCGCTGTGTCTGTCGTGACCTTCGTCGCGGCCGACAAAAGTCAGTTCCTGTCGATCTTGCCCCAACGCATCTTTGCCCAACTAGACGTCTTCGCCTTCATGGCGATGCCGCTCTTTATCCTGACAGCAGAGATAATGAGCCGTGCCGGAGTAACGCGCAGCCTGATCGATTTTGCGATGGCCATAGTGGGTCGGTTTCGTGGCGGCCTGGGACATGTGAATATCCTCACAAGCGTCTTTTTTGCGGGCATCTCAGGATCGGCGATCGCGGACAGTGCCGCTTTGTCGCGTACATTCGTGCCTGAAATGAAAGCACGCGGTTATGACCCTTACTATGCGGGTGCCATCACCGCGGCATCGTCGATGATCGGGCCGATCATCCCGCCATCGATAATCATGATCATCTACGGTGGTCTGACAGGGGCATCCGTTGCGGCGCTATTCATCGCCGGAGTCGTCCCCGGACTGCTGCTTGCGGCAGCGCTAATGATCCTCAATGCAGTCATTGCGCACATCAAAGGGCACCCTGGCGGTGCGTCTGACGATTTGCCGCGATTCTTGCCAAGCCTGCTGAACGCGGCACCGGCACTGTGTCTGCCTGTCGTGATCCTTGGCTCACTAGTGTTCGGATTGGCGACGCCGACGGAAGGGTCAGCCATTGCAGTCTTTTTCGCGCTCATGGCGGGCCAATTTTACAAAGGCTTGAACTGGAAGATGATCTTTGACGCGGTTGAGGCCACGGCAAAGATGACGGGCACGATCTTTATCATTCTCGCCGCTATTTCGGTTCTGGGGTATCTGGCGGGCCAACTGGGCTGGTCACAGGCTCTTGCAACATGGGTCGACTCGTTCGGACTTACAGGGACAAAATACCTGTTTTTCCTCGTTTGCATCTTCCTGATCGCGGGGATGTTCATGGATACACCCGTAGCCCTGACCCTGTTGATCCCGCTATTTGCACCACAAGCCCTGGAGCAAGGCATAAGCCCAATCCAACTGGGCATCGTCTTGTGCTTTAACCTATGCGTCGGTTTGATTACGCCGCCCTTGGGCAAATGCCTGGTGGTTGTGTCGGCGTTGACAAACCTCAACTACTGGCGGCTGGCATTCGCTTCGCTGCCCTTCATTTTCGTACAGGTGCTGTTGTTGCTTGCGTTGGTCTATTGGCCGGCACTTAGCCTCACATTGCCTCGCCTGTTCGGATTTTCTGTGAACTAACCAAAACTTAGGGAGGATGACAAATGAAACTCAAGGCACTTACATTAGCGGCATTGCTCGCAATGGCCACGTCTGCAACTGCAGAGGTCAAAATTGCACTGGACAGTGCACCGGATCTGGAAACATCCGGTTCATACAACTGGGCATTTGCCTTTGGCAATGCGCTCAAGGAAGCGGGTATGGACGTGCGTGAAATGCCACGCGGCTCTGTCGGCAATGAGGCCGAGAAATTCGATCAGGTCTCGACTGGCTTGCTGGAAATCTCGCTGTCAGATGTGCGCGCTGTGGCGCAGGTTGATCCGTTTATCTACGGGGTTCGCCTGCCCTACATTTTCTCGGACATCGAGCACATGGACCGCGCCTTGGCTGCGGGCGATGTTTACAACCGCATCAATGAAAACCTAGCAGAGCAGGACGCTATCCTCTTGGCACTGGCACCGCTTGGACCTGCGTCCGGCGTGATTACCACAACCCAAGCTGTGCGCTCTCCAGCGGACATGGCTTCGCTGCGGATGCGCGCCTTGGACGATGCGCAGATTGCGATGTATCAAGCGTGGGGCTCCAGCGGTACGATCGTGCCTTGGGGTGAAGTCCCGGCTGGCCTGCAAACGGGCGTTATTGACGGCTATCTCAATTCGCCCTTCGTGCCAGTGATGTTTGGTCAAACAGATTTCATCAAGAACTTTGCCGATGCAGATGTGATCTGGCCACTGCGGGCAGTTATTGCCTCCAAAGACTGGTATGATGGGCTGTCAGATACAGATCGCGCAAGCGTTGATGCCGCTGTCGTCACTGCAGATGCAGCCGCACGTGAATGGCTCGCGGCAGCATCGGTAAACGGGTTGCTGGCGCTTGAGGAAAAGGGCGTGACAGTACAGCGCCTTACGCCAGAAGAGCGTGCAGTCTTCCGTGAGGCATCTCTGCCGGTCTACGATTCAGACCTGATGACAGCAGAGGATACCGCGCTGTGGAAGAAACTGTCTGACGAGAACCGCTAATCAATTGGGCGGGCCGTCTCCTGCGGCCCGCCCCCTTTTGAAATCGGAGTTTGAAGTTGCGCCATTTCATCATCAGCACCAGTGACCGCTTGCATCTCGTGATGCGCCGGACTGCCGTTTTCGCAGTCTGTCTTATGTTCATGACGGTCGTTGTGCAGATCATCGCGCGCTATGTCTTCTCTTCGCCTCCTGTCTGGACCGAAGATGTCGCCCGCTACGCGATGGTGTGGACCGGACTGCTGGGCGCGACATTGTCGTTCAAGACGCAGTCGGATGCTGTGTTGATGCAAAGCGTCTTTCCCGATCCACCTCATGTCTTGGCGTTCTTCGCAAAAGCAGTTCAAAGTGCTGCGGTGCTGACCTTTATTCTGCCGGTCATCTATTTTTGCTTCATCGGCCTGAAGGGCGGTTTCGCAAAGGGCTATCTGGCACGCCAGTCTGGCCTGACCGCCGATACCCTTGGCATCCCAATGGTATGGATATCTGTGGCGGTACCTGTGTCGATGATTATCATTCTCATTCACCTTTTTGCGCGGTGGGCCGGAGACGATGCACCCGAAGATGCGGCTGCTCAACTTGATTGAATTACCTGCCATTTGGCAGAGGCGTTCAAAGCGATTGCCGATCTCCGTCATGTTGATCCAAACGTTCACTCATTGGATTTTTTGTCTCGATGGCGCAGCAGAGTTTTCTAAGTGAGATTCTTGCCAGAGTGGCAGGGGAGGGGCGCAGCCTAACAGAAGCGCCAGTGGATGTGTCTGACAGGCTGATATCGTTGTGTCATTCGCTAATCCACGACCGTAGTGAGGCTGCGGGATTGATGATATCCCGTCAAATTCTTGATCTATACGCAGCCTCGAAGAGCGATGAGCGCGCAGCCTTCTTTCTTGCTGTCAGCCAGGAATTCGGGCCGGATGAAGATGCGTTGAGTGACGCTATAAGTTCATGGAAACCTGGAAACATTGATACTGCACGCGCGCTGCATTTTGCGGCTGAGCCACGGACGCAAGAGCTGATACGCACGATCAACCGAGTCCCTGGTGCGACGGCAGAACTGGTCGCGATGCGCGCCGATCTGCTGACCCATGCGAAACAGACCCCACAGCTGCGCGGGCTGGACGCGGATTTTCAGCATCTCTTTGCATCATGGTTCAACCGTGGATTTCTGGAGATGCGCCAGATCGACTGGTCAACGCCAGCACAGATTCTGGAAAAGATCATCACTTATGAGGCGGTCCACGAGATCGCCGATTGGGATGATTTGCGCCAGCGTGTCGGCGACCCGGACCGTATGCTCTTTGCCTTCTTTCACCCGGCCATGCCGGATGATCCTCTGATCTTTGTCGAGGTCGCCTTGCTTAGCGAGATACCCAATGCAATTGGCCCGATCCTTGCGGTCGATCGTGAACTGACCGATCCCGAGACCGCAACCGTCGCAACCTTCTATTCGATCTCCAATTGCCACGCGGGTCTGCGTGGGGTCTCGTTCGGGAACTTCCTGATCAAACAGGTTGTCGCGGAACTGCAAAAACTGCGTCCGACCCTAAAGACGTTCGTGACGCTCTCACCGGTGCCGGGCCTTAGAAAGTGGATCGCGCAGTCCTTGGAGAGCGGCGATCCATTGTTAAGCGATTCCGACAAGGCGGCACTCAGCTCCCTTGATGAAACCGAACGACCAGACAATGCCCTTGCCGCCAAGCTCACCGCGCGCTTTCTAACTCAGGCAAAAAGGGAGCCCGGAACGACAGCTGATCCAGTGGCACATTTCCATCTGGGCAACGGCGCGACCCTTTTGGGCGTGCATCCAAGCGCGGATCTAAGTCCTCGCGGCATCGGCAACTCATGGGGGGTGATGGTCAATTACCTCTATGACGGCGACAAGATCGAACAAAACCACCAAGCCTATTCAAGCAATTACGACGTGTCTGTATCGCCCGGCGTGGCCGCACTGGCCAAGACGTAGAGGAAGTCGCATGTATCAAGGGAACCATCTTGCCGAGAGGTTGCGTGCTGCCAGTGTAGGCACAGGAAGCCGCCTGTTCCTGCGCAATCATCAAACCGGTGAAGGCGTCACATATCAAGCGTTCTTTGCCAACGCTGAACGTGTGGCAAATGTTTTGGTTGCGACCGGCGTTTCCCCCGGCGACCGCGTGGCCGTACAGGCCCCAAAGACTATCGCGATGCTGGAATTATATGTCGCGACGGTTTTGGCTGGAGGCGTGTTTTTGCCGCTCAACACGGCCTACACTCCCGTCGAAATCAGCTACTTTCTGTCCGATGCGGAACCACGGGTCTTTGTCTGTGACGCAGAGCGCGAGGAGCAGTTTTCGCCCGTGGCAAAAGAAGCCGGAGTTGCGAAAGTGCTGACCATCGGGGCCGATGAAAGTGGATCACTGGCTGAACTGCGCGATGCGGCGGCGTCGGGGTTCAAAGCCGTCTCCAGAGGGCCAGGCGATCTTGCAGCAATCTTGTACACGTCAGGAACAACCGGACGATCCAAAGGGGCCATGCTGACACATCAGGCGCTGGCTTCAAACGCCGAAACCCTTAAGGACGCTTGGCGCTTCAGCGCTGATGACGTCTTGATCCACGCTTTGCCGATCTTTCACACGCATGGGCTGTTTGTCGCGACAAATATCACGCTGATGGCTGGATCGTCTTGTATCTTCATGTCCAATTTCAATGCAGATGACATCGTCTCCTACATGCCGCAAGCCACGGTGCTTATGGGCGTGCCGACGTTCTATGTGCGCCTGCTCGATTCGAAGGGATTGACCGAAGCGTCTGCCAACATGCGCCTTTTTGTCTCCGGTTCGGCTCCATTGCTGGCCGAAACACATGACCAATGGCGCGACCTGACCGGGCACGCCATTCTGGAACGCTATGGCATGACCGAAACCAATATGAACACCTCTAACCCTTATGACGGCGACAGGTGCGCGGGCACAGTGGGCTTTCCATTGCCGGGGATCGAGGTGTTGGTCACAGACCCTGCAACTGGCGCGCCCTTGCCCAAAGGTGAAACCGGCGTGCTCGAGGTGCGCGGCCCGAACGTTTTTGTAGGCTATTGGGATATGCCCGAGAAAACCGCCGAGGAGTTGCGCGACAACGGATTTTTCATCACGGGCGACCTCGGGCGCATCGATGAGGATGGGTATGTTCATATCGTCGGGCGCCAAAAGGATCTGATCATCTCGGGCGGCTACAACATCTATCCCAAGGAAATTGAGCTTTTGATTGATGAGCTTGAGGGCATCAACGAAAGCGCCGTTATCGGCGTCTCGCACCCGGATTTCGGCGAATCGGTGGTGGCGGTCGTTGTTGCCCAGAGCGGGGCTGAAACCTCGTCCGCAGACATCATGGCCGGGATCAAGGATGATCTGGCGCGGTTCAAACAGCCCAAACGCATCGACTTTGTCGAATCTCTGCCCAGAAACGCCATGGGGAAAGTGCAGAAAAACGTGTTGCGCGAGACGTATGCCGGAACCTTCAGGTGATGCACGTTCAAAGCATAGGTCAATTCTCGGTGTGCCGAGAAGCCTAACCCGTGGTTTCGGCTATTTAGAGCAACTGGAAAAAAGATTGGGGGAAAGTGACATGACAAATGGCAACGTGGATCAAGCCATTTCAGCGTTGAAAGACGTGTTGGGCGACCGACTTTCGACAGGTGAAAGCATTCGGGAAATCCATGGTCGTGACGAAGCATATTCCGAACCGGCATTGCCAGATGCGGTCGCTTTTCCCGAAAGCACGCAAGAAGTTTCGCAGATCATGAAAATCTGTTCGCAAAACCAAGTGCCCGTTGTTCCCTTTGGCATTGGCACCTCATTGGAAGGTCACGTTATCCCAATCCATGGCGGGATCAGCGTGGATACCAGCCGGATGAACAAAGTCCTCCAAATTCGCGAAAGCGATTTGGATGCTGTTGTTCAGCCCGGAGTTTCGCGCGTGCAGCTCAACGATGAACTTCGCGCGACCGGATTGATGTTCACGGTTGATCCGGGTGCAGACGCCACGATTGGCGGCATGACCGCAACGCGTGCTTCGGGCACCAATACCGTTCGCTATGGCACCATGCGCGAAAATGTTCTGGCGCTGGAAGTTGTCTTGCCCAACGGCACGATCATCAATACGGGCTCGCGCGCCCGGAAATCCTCGGCCGGGTATGATCTGACTCATCTTTTTGTTGGCTCTGAAGGAACGCTAGGAATAATCACCGAGATTACCGTGCGCTTGTTTGGTCAGCCCGACGCAATCCTGGCCGCAACCTGTGCCTATGAAACGGTCGATGATGCCGTAAACAGTGTAATCATGGCCATTCAAATGGGCCTGCCGTTGGCGCGGGTCGAACTGCTGGACGAGATGCAGATGAAGGGCATGAACCTTTTCAACCCCGACCTGAATCTGCCCGAAAAACCCCATCTTTTCTTGGAATTCCATGGGTCAGACGCCAGCGTGAAGGAACAGGTCGAGCTGTTTGAAAGCATCGCAGAGGAGTTTGGAGTTTCGGGTTTTGAATGGGCGACCAAAGTCGAAGACCGCAATCGTTTGTGGACTGCTCGGCACAATGCCTATTACGCCGGAAAATCATTACGGAAAGGCTGCGACAGTGTCGTAACAGACTGTTGTGTCCCGATCTCGGCATTGGCTGACTGTATTGCGCGCTCTAAGGATTTGATAGAACAGGCGGGGATGATTGCACCGATCGTCGGGCATGTTGGTGACGGCAATTTTCACTTGCTCATCCTGTTCGATCCGAACGATCCAAGGGAATTGGTACGCGCCAAGTCGCTTGCGTCGGACGTTAACCGCGTTGCCCTGTCTTTCGGCGGGACTGTCACCGGAGAACATGGTGTTGGCACCGGTAAAAAGAAATACATGTTGGAAGAGCATGGCGATGCTTATGCACTGATGGCGACGCTCAAGCGCGCGATTGACCCGGAGAACATCATGAACCCGGGCAAGATAGTCGAAATCAACTGACAGTTTATTTATGGAAGCCTTGGCACTGCCAAGTCGTTTTGCTGAGAACGGCGGACGTCGGTGGCATTCAGCTGCCAACGAATGTTCCGCCCCTCAAGAAACGGCCAACCTGTCCAACCGCCCCTCAGGGTGAAGAAAAATCCCGTAGGGCCGAGGTGATGCCATTCGGCCCAGACACGAAATCCAAAAAGCTACGTGTTTTGGCTGGCAGATAGCTGCGGTCGGCATAGATCGCCTGCAATTGCAGTTTTGGCCAATCGACTTTGGGCAGAACGGCTTCCAACCGATTTTCGTTCAGATCACTTTGTGCAGACCAGCTTGGCACCATCGCAAAACCCATTCCGGCCATTGCTGCCTGATGAAGAATGCTTTCGTTGCCGCTGACCAATACGGGCCTGAGTTTGACATCTAACCCTTTCGCCCCTCCGAATTTGATCCTCCCGTCTCCGGCAACTTGAGAATAGGCAAGCATCGGCGCGTCATTCAGATCACCGGGCGATTCTGGGCGCCCAAAGCTGTCCAAAAAGGCTGGGGCCGCAACCAATTGGAACGTCACCTCTCCCAATTTGCGGGCAATGAGCCCATCGTCCAATTTGAACGCAACGCGCAGCGCCAAATCAACGCCTTCTTCGACCATGTTGATTTTGCGGCCACTCAGGTCGACATCAAAAGTCACATGTGGGTTCTGCTGATGGTAGGCGGCCAGAATTTTCGCAAAGGCTGGATTGGACATCCAGACAGGCATCGACATTCTGAGTGTGCCTCGCGGCGAAAGGCTGTCGGAGGTCAATTGCGCTTCGGCCTCAGACAGTCCGTCAAGTAAAGGGCGGATCGTCAGCAGGTACTGCGCGCCTGCCTCGGTCAGACTCACATTCCGGCTATTGCGATTGAGCAGACGCGCACCGACACGCGCCTCAACATGTTTGACGTGTTTGCTGGTCATCGCAGGCGAGAGGCCAAGGCGCTCTGCTACGACAGAAAAGTTTTTGTGCTCAGCGACTTCGGCGAAAACGCGCAAGCTTAGCAGTGTGTCCATCATCAACCCATAGTGAATGGTAAATCAACAAATACCCTAATGATGCCGATTTTGGAAACCTTTATCACTGTCTTCATCACAACACGCTGCAGAAGCGATCTTTGAGAAAGAGAACAACATGACAACGATTGACACAAACCCCGTACAGACCAGCAAAGGCTGGACTATTGGCCTATGGGTCGCCCAGATCCTTTTGGCTGCGATGTTCCTGATGGCCGGCGCGACGAAGCTGATGTCCGGATCAGCCGAATTGGTCGCGATGGGCATGGGCTGGGCAGAAAACGCACCCTTCCTACTGATTAAATTCATTGGCCTTGCCGAGGTCGCAGGCGGTCTGGGTCTGATCCTACCTGCCGCCACACGCATCATGCCGCACCTGACGAAATGGGCTGCAGCTGGCCTGTGTGTCATCATGGTGTTGGCAGCTGGTGTACACATCGTTCGCGGCGAATTCGAGGTAGTGCCGGTTAACCTGGTTCTGTTTGCACTGGCCGCTTTTGTGATCTGGGGCCGCACGAACAAGGCACCGATCGCACCACGCGCTTAATCCATTCCAATGCGCCTCGGTTTCTCATGCCGGGGCGCACTTTCCTTTGCAAAAGGTTGCCTTCCCATGCTCAATTCTGTGCTTGCCGCCAACACAATCCTTTCCCCGCAAACTGACCGCCTGTCTTGGGGGCAGGTTGAGCTTCAGGTGACCGATCTGGATCGCGCTGTTGCCTTTTGGACCATGGCCTTAGGTTTGATCGAACGCGATCACTCAGCGCCGGGTATTGGACTTGGAACAAAAGAGCGCACGCTGATCGTCCTTCATCCCGGTGCGGAAACCCCTGTCAAAGCGCCCTTTACAGGCATGTATCACGTCGCAATTGGCGTGCGCAGTCAGGCCGAATTTTCACGCATGCTTGCCCGTCTGATCCACCTGAACATTCAGGTCGGGCCGACGGATCACTTGATGGCGAAATCGCTATATTTCCATGATCCTGATGGTCTGGAAATTGAGATTACCTATGAGACACCAGAACGGTTTAGCCATTTTGGCGATATGTCTAAGGGCCTGACATTGTACGATGTTAACGGCAACACCCATTCTGGACGCGGACCGCTGGATGTGAGGGCCGAACTGGCTCATGCCGCGGGCGCAGATCTGATGGCACCGATGGCAGACGACAGTTACCTCGCGCATCTGCACTTCAAAGTGGCAGCGCTGGAGCCTGCCCTGGACTGGTTCGAAACCCTTGGATTTGAGCGTCACCTGACGCTGGATGCTTGGGGCTTTGCCGATATGGGCGCGGGTGCCCCCAACACGCACCGTCTGGCCATGAATATCTGGGCCGGGCCAAACCGCCCGCCTATGCCGCAAAATATGGCTGGGTTGGTGCACTACGAATTGTTCACACATGGCGATGCCGTCGCCTCACCACATCTGCAACAAGACGGCGATATCTTTCGCGGAACCGACCCCGCAGGCGTCGCAGTGACCGTTCGCGCTGCTAAATAGGAGAGCCCAATGACAAATGCACCGACATCCTACCGCCCCGCACAGATCATTTTGCACTGGGTCGTTTTCGCGGCCATCTGGGTGCAATGGCTGTTCAACGAGCCGATGAAACGCACCATCGAGGCCATGCAGACCGGAGCGACACCCGCCGACGGTGACATGACCATGGCTTTGGTCCACGTCGGCTTTGGATCGACAATCCTGCTGGCGGTGCTCGCACGGCTCTATCTGCGCAATCGCTACGGTGCGCCGGGTCACGCCCCTGGAACATCCGAAACGCAGGCCAAGATTGCCACTCTTGTTCACTGGTCGCTTTATGGCACGTTGATTGCCATGGTGATCACCGGCGGAATGACATGGAACGGCGTCGCTGATCTGGGCTATGTGCACTGGCTTTTGAATATTGTGCTGTTTGGCCTGATCACCGCGCATGCTGCGGCAGCCATTTTCAACCAGTTTGTGCGCAAAGACGGCACGCTGGCGCGGATGATCCCCGCCCTCAAAAAATAAAATATCGCCCGAGCCGCGACGGAAACCAACGGCTCGGGCCTATCACCCCAACACCCACATTGGATTGGACCCCGATATGCAACGTTTCCTTGCAGCAACCTCACCATACTTCACATGGGCAGTATTGGCCTCTCTTGGGGTCATGATGACCTTCACGGCGCTGACATCAACGGATCCGAAGATCTTCAACCAACTTGTGCACCCATCTGGTGAAACCTCCGCAAGGCTGTTGATTGTGACGATGATGGCGACCCCTTTGGCGATGCTGCTGAAGGGATGGCGCGGACCGCAATGGTTGAAACGCAACCGCCGCTATCTGGGCGTTGCTTCTTTTGGCTATGCGCTGCTGCACACGATTTTCTACCTTCTGGACAAGGCGTCTGTGGCCACTGTGGTCGGGGAATTGCCGCGGCTTTATATCTGGACCGGCTGGATCGCGTTTATCATATTTGTGCCACTGGCTCTGACGTCCATGGATTACTTCGTGCGCAAAATGGGCACATGGTGGAAGTGGTTGCAAAGGTGGACCTATGCCGCCGCCGTGCTGACGCTGGTGCATTGGGCTGCTTTGCATGATTGGAACGGAGCAGCACCCGCCCTTGTCCACTTCGGCCCCCTGATCGTGCTCGAGGCCTACCGTGTCTGGTATTGGTATCTCCGCCCTCGACCGCAAGCTGTGGCATTGCCGCAGCGGTAAAGCGCATTCGAATAGCCAAGCTGTGTCGGCAAAGGTCACAATTGTGAGGAATGAGTACGGATTGCCACACGCTTCGATCCGCTATCGAAACGATTGAACTGTGGTTTTAGCCAGGTTTCGCGGAGCAGAATGTCAAGATATCTTTGAAACGACCACAATAGTTTAACAGCGGCGAGAACCGCCTTTTTCAACTTGGGCAATCAAGCGGACGATCGCATCAACTTTGTAGCTGAATGTCTGCTTCCGAGGATAACTGAGAATTTTTTGGCACCTGCAGCGAACGTCTGGTTTCCGCCCAAAACGACCGCCCTAAGACCCGTCCCGCGGTTTGCATCGTATTTCGAT
>CALFSV010000076.1 GCA_937916485.1 uncultured Paracoccaceae bacterium
TGAGATTGGCGGTCAGTCTTTCGCCGCTCATCTTGGCGGCCAGCTCGACCCCGATCCCATCGGGCAGCAGCAGATCAGCAGCGGCAACGGCCTGCGCATAGGCCGGATCGCGGCGGCGCAGGTTGCAACAATGGGCGTTCATGAAAAAGGCGCGGCGACGACCGGGGGCGAGCAGCGTCTCGATCGTCTGCGCCGCAGTGGCATCTACCAGATCAAGGTTCAGCGCGGCTATCCGGCGCTGTGGCAGGGCGGGGCGTGGGGTGTAAAACATATCAGCCGTTGCAGTTGCATTAGCGAAATCGGCGGGGCGGTAGGTCTGGGTCATTGGGGCAGTCCGTTCAGGTTCAGGAAGTTGCCCTTAACGTGACCGGACGGGCCGTCTGCCTTAACTGAGCGGACGGACATGCGGGCGGAACATTGGTTAATAATCCTTGACTTGTGGGTCCAAACCCTATCCGAACGGGTGGGACGCTGCCCAAATATTCATCGCCCGCGGTGCAGCGAGGCTGGATTTTGTCGTTTAACGGCCTTTATCGCGGACTACGTGTAAAAAGTGCCAAGGTGGCGAGGGAGACCGTGATGCGTGTATTGATAGCCGACGACCATGATTTGCTGCGGGATACGCTTGTGATGTTTCTCGACGCGCAGGGTGGTATCGAAACCAGCATCGCCGCCAATCTGTCAGAGGCCTGCAAGCTGATCGAGACACAAGAGCGCTTTGATCTGGTGCTGCTTGATCTCAATATGCCGGGGATGAACGGGCTTGAGGGGCTGAAACATGCGATGACCCTCAAGGGCGGTCAGAGGGTGGCCTTGCTGTCGGGGCAAGCGACACGTGAGATCGCAGAGCAAGCGTTAGAGGCGGGCGCGGCGGGCTTTGTGCCAATAATGAATTGGCACCATAAAATACTGGTACATCGTCTCTTGGCCTTTCGCTGGGGTGGCTCACATATTCTGCTGTTATTGTTGGTGATCGGGGTTGGTCTACTGGCATGGAATGCAATCCAGTTTCAGACGCAGTCAGAGAGAACCCGTGTCGCTTCTTCTGACAACCGGATCTGGGTTATATCGCAAGCTGAGGTAGATTATCAAAACCTGCTATTGGCAGTTTTGAACCTCAAGGTTCATCAAGAAACAGCTCCCAATCATGCTGCTCAGGACATCGACAGGGAAAATTTGAGTGCCCAACTTTCCACTGCGTTTGATATTTATTACAGTCGTATCGAAGTGCTTCAAAATGTTGTCAACTCGGCAGGTTTCTCCGAAGAACTGCTCTCTGACGTAGCAACACTGATTAAAGAACGCAGCCAACTGGCTGACATTTTTGACAACATTGATCCAACTGACCCCACGCAACTCTTAAATTTTGAAGCTGCTGTTTTGGATCTTAAAACAACAAACAGGCGCGTCGTATTGAAGGCGCTCGCATTTTTTGTATCCAAGGCTGAGGCCTCGCGGAAACACGAAAAAGAGATTTGGACGAGATTCTTTATTAAATCGGTCGCGTTAGTGGTCACTATGGGTGCAGCCTTGTGTATCGCCTTCGCGCTGCATCGCCAATTAGACAGACAGCTTGCCCAAATCAAAGCTCAAAAAACCAAATTGAAACTTGTCTATGAGGCGTCCCTGTCGGCTGCAGTGGTGACCGACAGCACGGGCCACATTCAGATGTTCAACACGGCAGCAGAACGGACCTTTGGATACTCACAGGCCGAAGCTCAGGGCCGCAACATTGCAGAAATTATGATTCCCCATCATCGTTTGGCGCGCCACCAACAAAATATGCGACGCTTCCGCGAAACCGGTAAGGCAGCTTTTGTTGGTCAAGGCTTAAAACGAACTACTTTGCTTCACCGCGACGGAACAAAGTTCCCGGTCGAGTTGTCAATAACGTCAGAAACTGATGAGCTTGGTCGGATAATTTTTATCGCGTTCATTCGCGATATTTCCGAGCAGATAACCTATGAAAAAGAACTCCGTTTTGCCCGCGATGAGGCGCAGGAAAATGCGGCTGCCAAAACGATGTTCTTGGCTACTATGAGCCATGAAATGCGCACGCCCCTGCACGGCCTTCTTGCATCGCTGGATTTGATTGTTGACGACGACATCGATGATCCTAATCTGAATCTGATAAAAATCGCGCGTCAATGTGGGTTGCGCACCCTAGATCAGATAAACGATGTGCTGGAATTGACCCGAATTAGCAAAGCGGAGGAGTCGCCGTCGCCTTTTGTCCCAGCGCAAACGGTTTCTGCCATCATTGACGAACTTCACGCTTCGGCTTTGAACAAAAAAAATCACTTGTTCCTGAATGTTACCGGCGCCTCGTCAGAGGGTGTTTGGATGGGCTATCCGCATACGTTTGCACGCATCATCTACAACTTGGTCGGCAATGCCATAAAGTTTACAGAAAATGGAACGATAACAGTCAACCTCGCCTTTTCGACACGACATTCAACCGAACCAAGACTTTGCGTTATCGTTAAGGACGATGGCGTCGGTATTTCTCCCGACAATCAGGTACGTTTTTTCAAACAGTTCGCCATTGGCGACCTAGACCAATCGGTGGAGCAACCCTCGAGTACGGGCCTCGGGTTGCCGATCGCCCAAGCAGGTGTCCGCAAACTGGGTGGGGAAATAAAACTTGAGAGCGCGCTGGGGATTGGGAGTACGTTTTCCTTCGAAATCCCGCTAAAAGCAGTGCAAACTGATCAAGAATTGCCTGTGGGGAA
>CALFSV010000077.1 GCA_937916485.1 uncultured Paracoccaceae bacterium
ACGGCTTTATCGTGACACAGGACCCGACAGGTTTGAGCTACCCGCACGCGCCGTCAGCAAAAAATTGGCCCATGCCCTAGAAGCCCCAAACCCCAAAGCGCGGTATTTTGTCACGACCCCAACCTATCTGATGAATGTTGCACGCCGCATTTTAACGACAAATGCCTTAGATTGGCTGCTTAAAAAAAGCTAAAACCCACCTGACACTTGCATCTGCTTTTGTGCTTTTGGTTTTTTCTATCGCAATTTCCTGTCAAAGCGCTACATGGGCAATGGATTATAAAGGAACGCATGATGTTATCTGACCCGTTTGCAATTATCGTTACGATCAGCGTCTTGGTGGTTTTGGTTATATTGATGGCTGGCATTGGCACTTTTGGCAAAGGGGGGGACTTTGCGTTGAAACATTCCAACCGCCTTATGCGCTACCGTGTTGGCGCGCAAGCTTTTGCGGTCTTGTTGATTGTGTTGTTTGCTTGGCTACGCTCCGGGGGGAACTGATGGTCGTTTTATCAAAAATCTATACGAAAACAGGTGACGCGGGCGAAACCGCTTTGGGAAATGGCGTGCGCGTGGCCAAACATTCTTTGCGCGTCAGCGCCTATGGCACAGTTGACGAAACTAACGCGACTTTGGGTATGGCGCGCCTGCACGCGACGGGACAGGTGGACAGCGCCCTGCAGCGGATTCAAAATGACCTGTTTGATTTGGGAGCTGATCTGTGCCGTCCCGACATGGCCCGCGACACCGAAGCAGGCTATACACCGCTGCGCATCATCGCGGCCCAAGTCGCAAGGTTGGAGGCGGAAATCGACGTGATGAACGCCGACCTTGAACCTTTGCGCAGTTTTATTTTGCCGGGGGGCAGTGCATTGGCTGCGCACATGCACCTGTGTCGCACCACCTCGCGCCGAGCAGAGCGTTTGACCGTGGAATTGGCCCAAGTAGAAGATATCAATCCACAAGCGGTGATCTATCTGAACCGTTTGTCAGATTGGTTTTTTGTCGCAGGCCGCATCGCAAATGACGATGGGCGGTCTGACGTTTTATGGGTGCCTGGCCTCACAAGACCACAGATCCAAGGCGCGTAACCGCATCGTAAAGTCGGTTTTGGCTTGTTTTCTGCGCGCGTTTTCAGCTACTAAACCAAGAGAAATAGCCCCAAGGTGGGCATAATATATAACGAAGGAGAAGCGTAAAGATGAAGGTGCTGGTCCCTGTCAAACGCGTAATCGATTATAACGTAAAAGTCCGCGTGAAGGCTGACGGTTCGGGCGTTGATCTGGCCAATGTCAAAATGTCGATGAACCCTTTCGACGAAATTGCCGTGGAAGAGGCGATCCGCCTAAAAGAAGCAGGCAAAGCCGATGAGGTGATCGTTGTATCCATCGGCGTCAAACAATCGCAAGAAACCCTGCGCACCGCTTTGGCGATGGGGGCAGACCGCGCCATCTTGATCGAGGCTTGCGACGATGTGCACACCGATATCGAGCCTTTGGCCGTGGCCAAACTTCTGGCCGCCGTTGTCAAAGATGAGGGGCCAGGCCTTGTAATCTGTGGCAAACAAGCCATCGACAATGACATGAACGCAACCGGTCAAATGCTGTCGGCTTTACTGGGTTGGTCGCAAGCGACCTTTGCGTCGGAATTGGCTGTCGAAGGCGATCATGCTGTGGTGACCCGTGAAATTGACGGAGGCATGCAAACCATTCGCGTACAAATGCCAACCATTGTGACGGTGGATCTGCGGTTGAATGAACCCCGTTATGCCAGCCTTCCAAATATTATGAAGGCCAAGAAAAAGCAGCTTGATGAAAAAACTGCCGCTGAGTACGGGGTGGATGTGACACCGCGTCTTAGCATTTTAAAAACTACAGAACCTCAAGGGCGAAAAGCGGGCGTCAAAGTGGGGTCGGTGGCAGAGCTGATCGAAAAACTTAAAGATGAAGCGGGGGTTCTTTAATGGCTGTTTTGTTGATTGCGGATGTCGTGAACGGCATTTTGGGTGCGGATAGCACTGCCAAAACCCTAACGGCCGTTAAATCATTGGGCGATGTGCATATTTTGGTTGCCGGCGCGAATGTAGCCGATGCCGCAAAAGCTGCCGCTGAGTTGAGCGGAGCGACCAAGGTCTTGGTTGCGGATGATGCCGCCTATGCCAATGGTTTGGCAGAACCGATGGCGGACTTGCTAGTGAGCTTGGCTGCGCATTATTCCCATATCTTGGCCCCAGCGACAGCCAGCGCCAAAAACGTTCTGCCGCGCGTTGCGGCTTTGATGGATGTGATGATCATCACTGACATCACCGCCATTATCGATGCCGACTGTTTTGAGCGACCAATATATGCGGGCAACGCCATTCAATTGGTGAAATCCAGTGACCCTACGAAAATCGGCACCGTACGTACCGCCTCATTCGAGGCGGCCCCAAATGGTGCGGCAACGGCGATTGAAAACTTGGCTGTAGCAGGTTCTGGCACCTTGTCGTCATGGGTGGCTGATCGGGTCGCAGCGTCGGATCGCCCCGAGCTGATCTCGGCGGGTATTGTTGTGTCTGGCGGGCGCGGCGTTGGATCAAAAGATGACTTTGCGCTGATCGAAAAACTGGCAGACGCTTTGGGTGCAGCAGTCGGCGCAAGCCGCGCAGCAGTTGATTCGGGCTATGCGCCCAATGATTGGCAAGTGGGCCAGACGGGCAAAGTTGTAGCCCCTGACCTTTACATCGCGGTTGGTATTTCCGGGGCTATTCAACATTTAGCCGGCATGAAAGACAGTAAAGTGATTGTGGCGATCAACAAAGACGAAGAAGCCCCTATTTTCCAAGTGGCCGATTATGGTCTCGTGGCCGATCTCTTTAGCGCCGTTCCCGAGATGATTGAAAAACTATGAGCGCAGGGCCAAGTGACCAAAGCGTGACTTGGCCTCCATTTTTAACGCCAAACTCCAACACATCTTACAAAACGGGGGCGACCCCGAGGGTAACAGTTTAATGGATATCTTCGTTCAACAGCAGTGCGGTCTTGCCATTGGTTACGAAGGCAACGCTCAAACCAGAGATAGGTAGATCTTTCGGGGCAGGAACCACTTCACAAGAATCTGATAATTTCAAAATAGTTTTAGGCCAGTAAAACCATGGACGCAGGCCCCAAACTACGGCTTTTGAGGTGCCACACCCTCAAAGTAATAATTAATTAAATCGTCATTTTGAAATACAAAACTCATGGCACACCCTTTAAACTCACCCCCTAACCTTAAGCGCAGGGGTCTTAAAAAAGGTAATGGCACCGTGCATGCCATCGCATGTGGCCAGACTTGCTCTGCCCTTTACAAGCCCATAAGATGAGCTAAATATCGGAGACAGTGATGAATTTAAAAAGCGTTGGTGTGATTGGTGCAGGGCAAATGGGCAGCGGCATTGCCCAGGTCTTTGCGATGGCAGGTTTTCAGGTCGTTTTAAACGACGTCAGACAAAAGCAATTGGATCAAGCCATGGGCCTGATTGAGCGCAACATCGAACGCCAAGTTGCCAAAGGCAAAACCACCCCCGGAGAAAAATCAGCAGCTCTAGACTTGATTAAGCCCGCGCTTGATCTGGAGTTTGTAGGGCAATGTGATTTGGTGATAGAAGCTGCGACCGAACGCGAAACAGCCAAACAAGCCATTTTTGAGGCCTTGGCCCCCCATCTGGCCCCTCATACGATTTTGACCTCGAACACTTCGTCCATTTCGATAACTCGGCTGGCCGCGCGCACCGATCGGCCCGAAAAATTCATGGGCTTTCACTTTATGAACCCCGTGCCCGTGATGCAGCTGGTCGAGTTGATTCGCGGTATCGCCACGGACGAGCCGACCTATGCCTCCTGTCTTGCCGTGGTGAACAAACTTGGCAAAACCGCCGCCATGTCAGAGGATTTTCCCGCCTTCATCGTCAACCGCATCCTGATGCCGATGATCAACGAGGCGGTCTATACCTTGTACGAAGGTGTCGGAAACGTCGCCTCTATCGATTCTGCGATGAAGCTGGGCACAAATCACCCCATGGGGCCGCTGGAACTGGCCGATTTCATCGGGCTCGATACCTGCCTTGCGATTATGAACGTGCTGCACGATGGGCTGGCCGATACGAAATACCGCCCCTGCCCGCTGCTGACGAAATATGTCGAGGCCGGGTGGCTGGGTCGCAAGACACAGCGCGGGTTTTACGATTATCGCGGCGAAGTGCCGGTTCCGACACGCTAAAACTTATCGGGATCGTCTTTCAATGACAGGGTATGCGCGCGCAACCACGTCATGAACTCGCGCGGATCCTCAATGCGGGCCGCGATCTCTTCGGGCGGGATCGGCTTGCCAACGACAGGCGACTGCGGCTTGCGACAGGCCGCCACAATCTCGTGCAGCAACAGTCCCTGACGCAGCGTCGCAGAAATCCGGTTGGCGATCTGATACCAGCGGGAATTGGACCCCGGAAAGAACAGCGGAATAACCTGTGCGCCGGACCGGCGGATCATCTTGGCGGTAAAGACGTTCCATTCCCGCTCTATCGCGGGCCCGAACATCGTCTCGGACGAAGCGACGACCCCAGATGGAAAAAGGGCGATCGCGCCGCCATCGGCCAAGGTTTTCATCGTGGCCGTGCGCATCTCTATCCCCTTGCGCTGCGAGTCTGCCTCATGCGGGAACGGCACAGAGATCATAAAACTGGCCGCAACATCATCAATATGAGTGAGGATACCGCGGGTCAAAATCTTGAAATCAGAGCGCACGTTGACGATAAGCTCTGCAATGACCATCCCATCGACCAACCCATGCGGGTGGTTGGCCACAAAGATCACCGGGCCAGTCTTGGGAATACGGGCAATCTGTTCTGGCGGGGTCAGGATCTTGACCCCCATCACATCCAGCGCGTGTCGCCACATCGTCGTCCGTGTTTTGGGGCGGTTCTTGAATTCGCGCAGCATCAGGATGATTCGGACCTTGCCCGTCAACCATTCCAGCGCGCGAATGATGTTCGCCTTCCACACGTTTTCAAACGTGTTCGCATAGGTCAGAGCGCGGCGGTCATAGTTCTTTTGTCCAACCTCATTTGACGGATCTATGGTCGCAGATACGACAGTTTCATCGGCGGACTCGCGCCGTTGAATCATCGCCGGACGCTGTTGCGCGCTGCTATCGACCAATGCTAACCGCCTCCCTCAGGGACTATGCTGCTACATTTCTTCGCCGAAGCGATCCGCAACCAAAGCCTCTAGCGCATCTGCAAGTCGTTCTGCGTCCGGGCCTTCGGTTCGCACCTCAATAGAGGTTCCTTTCGAAGCTGCCAACATCAAAAGGCCCATAATACTGTCGCCAGAGGCGTCCAATCCGTCGCGCGCGACGGTTGCCGTGGCTTCATGTGCCTCGACCACTTCGACCAGCTTGGCCGAAGCCCGCGCATGGAGCCCCTTTTCGTTAACGATTTTCAGCACACGCATCGTAGATGCAGTCATATTCTATCCCTCAATCGACCGCGCCGTCGCTGCTGTCGATGTATTTGCGGCCCGCATTAAGCGCGGAACTGACGGCGTCCTTCACGTCAAGATGGCGTGATTTCGTCAGTTTGACCAGCATAGGAAGATTGGCACCATAGAGGATTTTGCGATTCGAGGGCGCACAGGCCCGCAGGCTAAGGTTACTGGGCGACCCGCCAAACATATCCGTGACCACGACGACACCATCGCCGGTGTC
>CALFSV010000078.1 GCA_937916485.1 uncultured Paracoccaceae bacterium
TCCCGCAATGTCTGGAGCCTTCACGGTTTGCACGGATGTATGACCCGACGCGGGGACACCATCGAAGCCGCGCATATCAAGTTGCAACTGGACAAGGCTGTCGCCCGGTCCGGCGTGCCCGTGCGGGCGTCGTGCAATTGCAGTCACTCCCAAACCACCCCCGCCACCGCCGCCACACTATGATTTTGATCTTGGGCCGTTCCCCCGTTTCTAAAGGGGGAGGACCGGCTGTCGTTTTGGTCGCGAGATGGCTCGCAGCCGTCCGGTTCAGGTCCCCGCCTTTAGGTGCCCACCTGCAAAACGGCGGTTTTCTGACGCAGAAGGGCAATCACGCTCAGGGCTGTGATCTTGCCCGTTGCGGGATTTTCGACGCTTGGGCGGTTCTGGATCGACATGGTAAAATCAGAACTGTCCGAGGTGACGCGCACTGTGTGCAGGTTGCGCTCCAGCGCGGGATCGGCCCAGACCTCCATCCGGGTTTTATCGGGGCCAAGCCCGGCAAGACTGACAGCGGCTGCCACATTCACATTGGCGGGAAATGCCTGGGCCACCTCGGTGACAGAACCTTCCATGATCAAGTAAGGCTCCGTTATCTTATTCAGATCAATATCCATCTGTGTCACATAAGGCGCCTTGATCAGCCCTGCGACAGGCTTGCGTGTTTCGATCACCACAGAGTTGATTGTGCCGACCCCAACGCCCTTGATCGCATCAAGCCCCAGCATCGCTCCAGAGGGGATGACGATCTTGCCGCCAGCCTTTTCGGCCAGATCCAGCAGGTCCTGCCGCCCCAGCAATTGGCTGGCCGACAGCACCATCAGCGTCTTGCCCGCCGTCAGAACCGGCACGGCCAAATCGTTGAAAAGGGCGGGCGGCAGGGTTTCGATCACCAGATCACAGCGATTGGCAATCTCGCCCAGTTCATAGCAGGGCACGGGGGTCGACAACTGCGCATTTGCTTCTGCCGCGCGCGGCGCGGAGCGGGCAGAAAACCCGACCAGCGTGCAGCCAGGGATGCCTCCCTGATCCAACTCTTGTGCAACGCGCAAGCCAATTGCACCCATTCCAGCGATCCCGATTTTCATGCGCAGTACCTCTTGACCATTTCGACAATCCGATGTGCAGCCGCCACAGCCGCCGTGTGATCCTGCGAAAAGTTCAGGCGGATGCTGGACGTTGTGTGCGGCGAAAATTCAGAGCCAGGCGTCACCGTGATCCCGGCTTGCAGGCGCAACAGACGTACGAAAACCTCAGGCGACACCGCCAGTTCGGGTAATTCGGGAAACACATAGCTGCCCGCCTGCGATGTGGCTGTGCGAAAGCCCGCCGCGCGGAACACAGCCAGCAGATCATCGCGGATCGCCTCGTGCTGTGCGATGCGCGCGTCCATCCAGCCCTCGGGTTCGTGAAACCACGTCTTGAGCGCGGCCTGACTGTAGCCCGCGGCGCGCAGGGAAACGATGGCTTGCAGCTTTTCCATCCGGTCGATCAGCGCGGCAGATCCAAAGGCCACGCCAAGGCGAAAGCCGCTAAGGGATTCCGTCTTGGACGGGCCCATGATGGTGACCAGTTTGTCGGGCCGCGTCGCACAGGCCCGCAAATGGGTATAGCCTTCGCCACTATAAAGCAGCCGCGAATACAGCTGATCCACGATCAGGGTCAGACCATATTGCGCCGCAAGATCTGCGATCCGCGTGATAGCGGTCTCGCCAAAAACCTGACCCGTCGGATTGTTCGGTGTCGAAAAGACAAACACCTCTGCCCCCGCCTTGCACGCGGCCTCCAGCGCATCAAGATTGGGGCCATTCTGGTCGGGGGTGTCGTGATACCGCAGCGGAATCGGCAGGATCTCTCCGCCAAAGAACCGCACCAATTTGCGGTTGGCGAAGTAATCCGGCTCGATGATAGCCACCTTGGTGCCCTGATCCACAACAGCGCCAAGCGCCAGAAACAGCGCGCCCTGTGTGCCTGGTGTAATGATCAACTCGTCCGCAGGATCGACCGGAGCGCCGGTAAAACCTGCAAGGCTTTTGGCCACATCCGCGCGGATCTCGGCAGCGCCGCGATATTCGGTATAGGCCTGCGCGCCACCCAGATCATAACCCGCCTCCCAAGCCTCGCGCGCGCCGGGCGTGGGCGCAAAGGCATCCACGTCACCATGGGAAAAATCAACCGCACGACCGGGGATCACGTCACCGCGCACCACAGATTTCAAGTCATCCGCGTTTTGCCGCACCTCTTGGCCGGGCGCGTTTTCGGCCCCCAGGCCTGCGAACTTCGCTTCCAAATTGCTCATACCCGACTCCCTTCGGCAAAATCTAACCAGCGTTACCCCAGCAGCGTGCCTCGCACGAGACCAGAGTGGCTGATTTGCTTTGATATCCAATTTTCTCTTGCGCACACTTCTAGATCAACATTCTGCAGATGCAACGGCTGGCACCTGTCAAACAAATGAGAACAAGCATCAGATTGCTGCCACAGCCTAAATCTATGCGCTCAATAATTGGCACCACTCAGCGAGAACAGCAGCTCGGTTCAGC
>CALFSV010000079.1 GCA_937916485.1 uncultured Paracoccaceae bacterium
CTGGGCCATGGTGTCTTTGGCTATGAGACAGTACCCGATGGCCTTATGCCTGCGCTCATTGCATGGATGGAACAGCGGCATGCTTGGGATATTCACCCCGATCATATTCTGCGTGCGCCCAACGTACTGAACAGTCTTTCGATGGCCACCAATCTGTTTACGGAGCCGGGTGACTGCATCATTGTCCAGCCGCCCGTGTTTTTTGATTTTGCGGATATCATTGCGGAAAACGGACGCCGCATGGTTGAAAACCCCTTGGTGCTTTCTTCTGACCGCTATGAGATGGACTTTGACGGTCTGGAAACTTGCGCAGCTGATCCGCGCACAAAGATGTTGTTCTTGTGCAATCCGCATAATCCAGTGGGCCGTGTCTGGACTAAGACTGAGCTGGCTCAACTTGGGGCTATCTGCAGGAAAAACGAGGTTATTGTAGTTTCGGATGAAATCCACGCGGATATCACTTTTCAAGATCACACCTATACGCCGTTCGCCAGTATCTCAGACGCTGATGCGCAAAACAGCATCACCTGTCTTTCCCCAGCAAAGAGCTTCAACATCGCGGCGTGTTGCAGTGCCTTTGCAGTCGTTTCTGATGAGAGTCGGCGAAACGCCCTTAAGGCTGAAAATAGTCGTCTGACAGTGAACAAGAATAACGCTTTCGCTAGCGTGGCGATGGAGGCAGCCTACAAAGATGGCGGGCCGTGGTTGGACTCGGCTATCACCTATATCGAGGGGAACCTGTCCTTGGTGCGCGCGTGTCTGTCTGACATCCCTGAGGTTTCGTTGATTGAACCCGAGGGCACTTTCTTGCTGTGGTTAGATTTTCGGAATTTGGGTCTGCAGCCGCACGAACTGACCCAATTCCTGCGCAGCGAGGCCGGATGGGCCATAACCCGCGGTATCGCCTTCGGGGACAGCGGCGCAGGGTTTGGGCGGCTAAACATCGCGTGTCCACGCGCGCGATTGGAAAAGGCGCTGGATCGCCTTGTTCATGCAATTTCAACAACAAGAGACGCATCAAAATGACCGACACACCCAATATCGACGACAACCACTTTCGTGACATAGACGAAGACCGTCTGTTGTCGGGTGGACGTCTGGGCCATCCGCCGCGCATCCTGTTGCTGTACGGCTCGCTTCGTGACCGGTCTTTTAGCCGGTTGATGACACAAGAAGCCGCACGGGTGCTGAACCGCTTTGGGGCCGAAACGAAAACGTTCAATCCCAGTGGCTTACCCTTGCCCGACGACACGGATGCCGACCATCCCAAGGTGCAGGAATTGCGCGATCTGGTCGCATGGACTGAAGGTATGGTTTGGTGTTCTCCCGAACGTCACGGGGCGATGACTGGCATTATGAAATCCCAGATCGACTGGATACCTTTGTCATTGGGGGCCGTTCGTCCGACCCAAGGAAAAACGCTTGCCGTCATGCAGGTAAATGGCGGCTCGCAAAGTTTTAACACGGTGAACCAGTTGCGCACCCTTGGACGCTGGATGCGACTGTTAACAATTCCTAACCAGTCTTCTACGCCCAAAGCGTTTCTGGAGTTTGACGACAACGACCGGATGAAGCCCTCCCCAAACTACGACCGCATGGTCGATGTCATGGAAGAGTTGTTTAAATTCACGCTCCTGACGAGGGGGCGGTCTGATTATTTGGTCGAACGCTACAGTGAGCGCAAGGAAACAGGCGAGGCATTGATCAAGCGCGTGAACCAGACCGCGATCTAGTCCGTCTTCAAGAGGGCGGTAGTTGGTTTTAGAGATGCGGCATCATGCTGATAGCAGCCATTCGCACTTAGCGCAGCATCGGTTGAATTGGGCTCTAACTTACCGTTAGCGTCACCTTGCCCGAAGGTCTGCAGTTGTCCGTTCACTAAAGCAACTCCACAGCGTCGCGCAGCTGGCTTGCCATTTTATTTGCAACTGCCAAACCGGCTGCATCGTCAGCAGCCGAATTAATACGAAGTCCGGACGACAAACGCTCCATAGATTGCTGCATCGCCACATTAGCCTTGAGGGCATATGTGCGGGCAGTTAATGCGCCAACATTTGTATTGATAGCGGTCACGGCGTTTCTCTAAAATCGTTTAAAGCCTTAGATTAGACAGGCTCCCTCGCGAGATTAG
>CALFSV010000080.1 GCA_937916485.1 uncultured Paracoccaceae bacterium
CGCACATCGCCGCGTCCAGCTAGATCACAACGCGCGCCGTGATCGCCTTCTCGCGCCATGCGTTTCTGATCTTCATAAGAGATCGATTCGGAATCGACAGATTCAATCTGTGCGTTGGTCATCGTTCTGGTCTTCATCGCGAGTTTCAACGGAAATTTCTATTGGTCGTCCGGCAAGCCGGTCCGGACCGTAAACATAACTCGGTGCAACCACCCAGCCATTCTTGCCCGCACGCTTGGCGGCGTACATTGCCTCATCGCCCCTGATAAGGAGTTCGCGGAGTGTCTCTCCCGAGCCAACCTCGAACTCTGCCAGCCCGATCGAGGCGCCTAATGGGTTCATGGGGTCAGAGAATTGCTCACCAAGCAGACCAATGGCTTCGACAACTTGCCCCGCCCGATCAACGGCAGGATTGACCCCGACAGCATCCAGCCAAATCGCGAACTCATCACCCCCCAGTCGGGACAACAGGTCATACTTCCGATTGTGCTGCCTGAGCAGTTCGGAAATTTCGCACAACACTTTGTCACCAACATCGTGGCCGCTGGTGTCATTAATCTGTTTGAAATTGTCGAGATCAACAAACAGAAGCACCCCATTCGATGCGGTACGATCCGCA
This sequence comes from uncultured Paracoccaceae bacterium, assembly GCA_937916485.1. Next base: position 620 of record CALFSV010000080.1, read on the forward strand.
CGATCCAGTGCCTCATCGAGCCTTTCGTGAAACGCGCGGCGATTCATCAAGCCTGTCAGGGCATCTGTGGTTGAAAGGCGCTCGAGCTCTTTCTGGTCCGCAATCTGTCGCATTCCGATTGCAAGCTGTCCGGCGACCGCTTCCAACATTGCATGTTCATCATCATTCCAAGCGCGCTGCGACTTCTCGCGCAACAACAAGACCGTCCCATTGACCGCGCCGTGATACCAGGTTGCACGACCCAGTAATCCGCGCCCACCGACAGTCTCTTCCGAAACGCCCTGAGTCTTTGCGAGACTTTCTGCCAGCGCAGACACATCGACATCTTCGGGCCAGTCACCATAGCTTGCGGACAGCTGCCAACCCTCATCATGGGAAAAACTCAACACTGCCGATGCCGCAGATGTGGCACGCCCCAGCATGGAAGCAGCCGATTCCAGCATGGCTCTCGGCCGGGCTTCCTCACGAATCTGGTTTACGACATAGGCGACAACCTGTTCGCGCACCTTGGCCTGTGCCAATTCACTATCCCGCAAACGCTCATGTGTAACGTCACGACACAAACCGCGTGCGCCGCGCCAACGCCCCTCCTGATCGACGACAGGAACAGCAGAGGCAAGCAGACAGGTCTCCTGTCCGTCAGCGTTTCGCAACCAGATTTGCGTGTGTCCCATCGCTGTTCGGGTATGGAAGGGAAGGTCAGGATCATCGACATCGACATCGCCCTCGACCAGAAAATCTCGCGGATGGCGACCGATCATGTCCTCCGGCGAATACCCGAGCGCTCCATGCGGGGACACAAAGACGAATTTTCCACTTAGATCAGTCTCAAAGGCGAAATCACTCGAGATCGTCACGAGGTCGCGATAACGCTGACGGGAATCGAAAAGGGCCTGACGAATATTAATGTCGTAGGTCTGATCACGAACCAGCACGATCACTTTACCATTTTCCGACGGCAAAGCCGTGCACTCGAACCAGCGGGCAACATCGTCGAGGACGACCTCAATGCGGTCACATACGCCGCCCCTTGCCTGACGTGTGAGCGCCACGACGCCCTGAAGCGACGCCCCCGGCATACCCGACGCCGCACGCACGAGTTGTGTCCCGAGTTCGTTCGCAGCCGCGACCTCACCGTCTGCGCCAAACTCAATCACCGCGCCCGGCCAGCTTAAGAGCGCATGAACCGCGCCACCGAACTCCGGCGCGGGCAAAGAGCTCCACAAACTGGCAACACGTTGCGCATCAGCCATATTGTCCTGGTCTATGGATCGCAGCATCGTATTCATGCCGCCGTCTTTTCACGTGGGAACGACTTGGGGCGCGGGCTCTCAAAGGCCGAAATCAGTTTGCTTGGGCGGCCAAACAGATACCCCTGACCATAATCGATGCCACATTCGCGCACGAGCTCGGCCGCTTCCTCATCTTCGATCATCTCGGCAACGGTTTTGATATCAAGCTCACGGCACATGCTGGCCATCGCCTTGAGAAGCGCGCGATGTCTTCGATTCTTGATGGCATCGATCACATAGGCACCATCGATTTTCACCACATCAACATCCAGCGCACTCAAATACTGAAAGGCTGCAGCACCGGCCCCAAAATCATCGAGACAAACGATATGGCCTGCCTGACGTAGTGTTTGAATGATACGGTTTGCTTCCTCCAGATCATGCAACTTTGCAGATTCCGTCACCTCGAACAGAATATGTTCTCTGGCATCTGAAAATTCATCCAGAAGCGCCATCAGGTCTTTCACGAAACGCGGCGTGCTGAGAGAACGCCCCGACAGATTGACCGCCGTCATGTAGCGATAGCCCTGCCCATTGGTAGACTCGAGCCAATTCAGAACCTTCCGGCACATCGCCAGATCAAATTCACAGATGATCCCCACTTCTTCAGCAAAGGTGATGAATTCAAAAGGGGAAGCCTCAAAATTCTCATGATCGAAACGCACCAGCGCCTCGAAATGGTGAGGGCGCCGGGATTGCATGTCGCAGATCGGCTGGAAGGCTACATCGAATGCCCCACGCCGGATCATCTCCACAAACCTGTTGCGCCGCTCCATCGTCTCGGCGG
>CALFSV010000081.1 GCA_937916485.1 uncultured Paracoccaceae bacterium
AAGATATCCTATTAACATAACAACATGGCATTTTGCGCTGAGTCAAGGCTCTTGTACCCGCCGAAATGCCGGTCAGAGCCCGGCCTTCACAGCCGCGCAGGCCATACCGGGGGACAGATGACTTCTCAAATGCGCAGCGTCCTGATCATCGGGGCCGGAGGGATCGGACGGCGCCATATCATCGGCTACCGCCAGACCGGTCGCGCCCGCCTGACGATCCTCGAGCCCGACAGCGCCAAGCGGGATGCAATCGTTTCCGAGTTCGCCCCCGAGGCCGCATGCGCCGATCTGGCCGAGGCGGACCCCGCCGCCCACGATCTTGCGGTGATCTGTGCGCCCGCCAACCATCACGTCCCGCTCATGCGGGCCTGCGCCGAGGCGGGGCTGCCGTTTCTGGTCGAGAAACCCCTTGCCGTGACCGAGGACGGGGTCGACGAGGTCATCGCCGAGGTCGAGAGGGCGAACCTTCTGGCCCGGGTCGGATATATCCGGCGCATCGCGCCCGAGATCATCAACCTGCGCAAGCAGATCGACAAGGGCAAGATCGGCACGCTCAAGCTGGCCTATCTGAATTCCTCGCAGGAATTCCCGAAGTACAGGCCTGATTTCCAGCGCACCTATTATGCCCGCCCCGAGATGGGCGGCGGCGCGATCCTCGATGCGGCCAGCCACAGTTTCGATATGCTGATCTCGATCATGGGGCGGCCCGTCACCGTGGGTGCGATGTATGACAGGCTCGCCCTCGAAGGGACCGAAACGGAGGATACCTGCCTCGTCTCGATCCGGTTCGAAAGCGGCGCGATGGCCAACCTGACGATCAACCAGTTCCAGAAACGCAACGTGGCCAATGCCGAATTCATCGGCACGAAGGGCAATCTGAAACTCGATCACGCCCGGCTCAGCTTTGCCGATGACGACAGCGGTCATTGGTCGGAATCGCGCGACTTCATGGAAGGCATGGTCCCGATGGAGGCCCATCAGGCGCGTTTCACCTTGCAGGCAGAGGCCATGCTTGACGCGCTCGACGGCCTAGCCGATCCTCTGGCCACGCTACAGGACGCAAGGGTCAACCTCGGTCTCGCCCTCGCCGCGAAACGATCCTGGATCGAGCGGCGGTTCATCGAATTGGAGTGATTGTGCAAAACCTTTTTTCCATGGACGGCAAGACCGTCCTGATCGTGGGCGGGGCGGGCTATCTGGGCCTTCCGGTCTGCGAGGCGTTGCGTGCGCAGGGCGCGTCGGTCGTGATCGGCGATCACCATCCGGGCCGGCTGGCCGAGGCGCAGGCGACGCTTGCCGGGCAGCCCGGCGCGGGAGAGGTCACGACGTGCCACGTCGACATGGCCGACGAGAGCTCGATCCTGGCCTGTGTCGACAGCTGCGGGACGCTCCACGGGCTGGTCATGGCTACCGCCGGGTCGAGCAATACCCATTTCGACAAGCTGACCGCCGAGGAATACGACCGCTCGAACCGGATCAACCTGACGGGCACCTTCGTGCTTGCCCGGGCCGCGGCGTCAAAGATGACCGAGGGGGGCGCAATGGTGTTCTATTCGTCGATGTATGGCACCGTGGCTCCCGATCCCGCGAATTATCCCGGCGACATGCCGCCCAACCCGGTGGATTACGGGGCGGGCAAGGCCGGGATCAGCCAGATGGCGCGCTACGTGGCCGGTCATTTCGGGCGCAGAGGCATCCGCGTGAACGCGATCACGCCGGGCCCCTTTCCGCCGCAGGCCGTGCAGGACGTGCACCCCGAATTCATCGCCAACCTGACCCGCGACACGATGATGGGTCGTATGGGGCGGCGCCATGAAACCGCGGGCGCGGTGGTGTTTCTTCTGTCGGAAGCGGCCAGCTACATCACCGGTCAGATCCTTGGCGTCGACGGAGGCTGGACAGCATGGTGACCTTTCCCCTGGGCGATCGCCCCCTGAAACTCGCCATGCTGGGCATGACCGAAGGCAACGGCCATCCCTATTCATGGAGCATCATCGTCAATGGCTCTTATGACGCCGACGCGCTGGCCCGCTGTCCCTATGCCGTGATCCGCGACTACATCGCCAAACAACCGCCCGAGACACTGGGGATCGCGGGGGCCCAAGTCACCCATGTCTGGACCGACGATCCCGCCGATGCGGTTCAGGTCGCCGCCGTCGCCCATATTCCCAACATCGCCGGACGGGCCGAGGACGTGATCGGAGAGGTCGACGCCGTGCTGATCGCCACCGATATCGGCCACCAGCACGTGGACCGCGCCCGGCCCTTTGTCGAGGCAGGCCTCCCCGTCTTCATCGACAAGCCGCTGTGTGACAACCGCGCCGATCTGGCTCAGTTTTCCGATTGGGTCACGGCGGGGCATCCGATCCTCAGCAGTTCGGCCATGCGCTATGCCAAGGAATTCGCGCCCTATCACCGGCGGACCCACGAATTCGGCGCGCTTCGGCATATTAACATGACGATGGCCAAGAAGTGGGAAACCTACGGAATCCACGCGCTCGAGACGATCCTGCCGATCACCGGCCCGGGGTTCGAGACGATCCGCAATACCGGCACCGCCGAACGCAACATCGTGCATCTGACACACCGCGACGGGATCGACGTGACGATCTCGGTGATCAAGGACCAGATCGGCGGCGCCGGCTTCCTGACGATCGCGGGCACGCAGGGCGGCGTTCAACTGCGCTCGCAGGACACCTACCACGCCTTCAAGACACAGCTCGAAGGGGTCGTGTCATGGCTGCGCACGGGCACGCCACCCGTTCCGTGGCCCGAGACGCAGGAATTGATGAAACTGGTCATCTGCGGGATCGAAAGCCGCGAACAGGGCGGCAAGGTCATCCACATCAATGAAATCGAGGTCACCCAATGAGCAACGTGATGGACACCCTGTCGCTCTCCGGCAAGGTCGCGCTGGTGACGGGCGGCGCCGGTCTTTACGGCCGGCAGATCGTCGCCGCACTTGCCGAAGCAGGGGCCACGACCTTCATCGCCTCGCGCGGGATCGAGGCGCTGGAGGCTGTCGCCGCCGAGGAGCGGGGCAGAGGTTACGATGTCCGCGCCCTGCCGCTCGATCTGGTGGACCAGGCGTCGATCAACGCGCTGCACGCGCGCATCGCAGATGAGACGGGAGGCTGCGATATCCTCGTCAACAATGCCGTCACGCGAAACCCCGAGGCCCTCTGGGGCGGCCCGATGGATGCCTATGACACGGCGCTGCGGATCAATGCCTCGGCCCTGTTCTACCTCACCCACCTCTTTTCCGAAGACATGAAAACCCGAGGCGCGGGCTCGATCATCAATATCGGCTCGATGATGGGCACCGTGGGGGTGGAGCCTGCGAATTACGCGGGCACCAACATGCACGACAATCCCTCCCCCCTGTACTTCTATGAAAAGGGCGGGATGCAGAATTTCTCCCGCTGGGCGGCCAGCATCCTAGGCCCGCATGGCATCCGGGTCAATTGCGTGGCGCCCGGCGGCTTTTTCACCGGCCAGCCCGCGCCCTTTGTCGCCGCCTATTCGCAGCGCACGCAACTTGGCCGGATGGCCAATGAGACGGACCTCAAGGGCATCATCGTCTTTCTGGCCTCCGACGCGTCGGTCTACATCACCGGCGCGAATATCCCCGTCGACGGCGGCTATACCGCCAAATAAGCAAGGATTTTTCCGATGGCCGACCCCTATGCCGCCACCTCTTCCGGTGCCCCTGCCCTGCGGCCCAGCCGCGTCTTGCGGCGCATCCGCGAGGGCAAGGTGGCCCGCGTCCTGAAACTCAACACGACCGACCCCAAGGTTGCCGAAATCTTTGCCAGCGCCCAGCCCGACGCGATCTGGCTCTGCATGGAGCATGTGGGCGCCAGCTGGTCGGATATCGAACACCAGATCCGCGCGGCCCGCATCCATGACGTGGATACCGTCCTGCGCGTCGCGCGGGGCAGCTACAGCGATTATATCCGCGGGTTGGAACTCGATGCGACGGGGCTGATCGTGCCCCATGTGATGAGTGCGGCCGACGCCACGACGGTGCGCGATTACACGAAATTCGCGCCGCTCGGCCGTCGCGCGGTCGATGGCGGCAACGCCGATGCGGGCTTCACCCGGGTGGGCCTGCTGGACTACATGACGCAGGCCAATGCCGAGCGTTTCGTCTGCCACCAGATCGAGGACCCGGAGGCGCTGGATGACCTCGAAGCCATCGCCGAGATCGACGGCGTCGATTGCCTGTTCTTCGGGCCGGGGGATTACTCGGTCGCACTGGGCATTCCGGGGCAGATCGACCATCCCGACGTGCAGGCCGTTCGCGAACGGGTCGCCACCGTCGCGCGCAAGAACTGCAAGATCGCGGCCACCGTCTGTTCGCAGGCCAATATCCAGAGCTATGCTGATATGGGCTACAACTTCCTCAACGTGGGTGCCGACGTGATCGCGCTGGTCAATTACGCCGACGCCGCAATGGCCGCTTTCGGGGATCTCTAGTGGATATCGCGGCGCTGTCAGACACGATCCTCGACGGACGGACCAAGGGCATTCCGGCCAATGCAGCGCCGTTCCGGCTTGGCGATATCGCGGCGCAGGGCTGGAATGTCATGGCCGAGGACATGCCCCTGCCTCTGATGCTGCTCCGCCGGTCGAACCTCGATCACAATGCCCGCGTCTTCGAAGAGTATCTCGCGGCCAACGACCTGTCGCTTGCGCCGCATGGCAAGACGACGATGTCACCGCAGATCTTCGACGAACAGCTCAAGTCCGGCGCATGGGGGATCACGGCGGCCACGGTGCAGCAGGCGCGCGTCATGCAACATCACGGCGTGGACCGCATCATCATGGCCAACCAGCTGATCGGCCGCGCGGCCGTGGCGGGCGTCGTGGCGATGCTGCGCGAGGCACCGGCGCTCGACTTCTATTGCTTTGTCGATTCGATCGCACAGCTGGACATCGTGGCCCGGCACCTTGCCGCCGACCCGCCCCCCCGGCCGATCCGCGTCCTGTTGGAGGTGGGCGTCGCCGGTGGCCGGACGGGTGTTCGGACACGGGCCGAGGCGCAGGCGCTGGCCCATGCGATCGCCGCCGCCGACATGCGCCACATCCGCTTTGGCGGTGTCGCGGCCTTCGAAGGCGTCGTGCCCGGTATCGCCGACAGTGACGCGCCGGTCCGGGACTATGCGGAGATGGTCACCGATATCGCGCAGGCCCTGCCCGGCTCATTGCTCGAAGGGCTGGAGGAATTCGTCCTGACGGGCGGCGGATCGGGCCATTTCGACATCATGGCAGACACTTTCGCCACCCTGAAACTTCCGATCCCGATCCGGATCGTCCTGCGCAGCGGATGCTATGTCACCAACGATTCCGGCGCCTATTTCACCGCGCAGGAGGCCGCGCGGAAAGACCCCGCGCGGGGCTGGAAATCACAGCTGAAACCCGCGCTGGAAATCTGGGCCTATGTACAGTCGCGCCCCGAACCGGGCCTTGCCCTTCTGACGATGGGCAAGCGCGACGCCCCCTATGATGCGGGCCTGCCCGTCCCCTTTGCGCGCCACGTCCCCGGCACCGGCCCGGCCCCTGTCGGAGATGCCGAGATCTTTGCCATGAACGACCAGCACGCATTTGTCAGGCTGCCCGAGGGCAGCGACTGGGCGGTGGGCGACATGATCGGGTCGGGCATCTCGCATCCCTGCACCGCCTTTGACAAATGGCGGTTCCTGCCGGTGGTAAGCGACAACTACGACGTGACGAGCGGTGTGCTGACCGAATTCTAGCTGCGGGCCGCGTCCTGCCTGCGGGTCGGGGCATAGGCCACGCAATCCAGCTCGTATTTCAGCATGGTGCCCAGCACGCCGGTGATGGTCGTGCGGGTGGGGCGCGGTTCGGAGAAATACTCGGCATAGATGCGGTTGTGTTCGGCCACGTCATCGGGGCTGCCAAGATAGCACCGCACGTTGATCACATGATCGAGGCTCAGCCCTTCGGCCCGAAGGATAACCTCCATGTTCTCGATCGAGCGGCGCATCTCTCCTTCGAAGGTTCCGTTGATGATGTGGCCGTCCTCGCGATCGACCGACGCCTGACCCGAGACAAAGACGAGGTCGCCGGCCACGATGGCCGGGCTGAACGGCAGATTGGAGCGTGCCCCCTTGTCGACGATCTTCAGCATGTGATGGACCCTTTCCTGATCATGTTCCGGCCGGCACGAACCGGACCTTGAAATCGTGAATGGCACCCCGGGCCTTCCGGTCCGCGAGGTTGCTGTAGATGATGGGCAGAACGGATTGCATCCATTCCGTCGAACTGACGACGAAGCCTGGCCCCGTCGCATCGAGGCCATAGGGATAGACCTGCGTCTCGGGGCGCACAGCAGCCCGGATCGCGGCCAGCCAGCCGGAATTGGCATAGCCCACGACAAGGTCCGGATCATGCGCGCGCATCGCATCAAGCACGGGCGCAAGGCCACCCTCCACGTCTTCCTGGTTCACCTTGGCAAAGCTGGGCACGCAGTCGGGCCCGAATTCGGCCGCCGCCTGGGTAAAGGCATCACGCCTGAGCCGCTGTTCGTTCGAGGAAATCGCACTGTCGAGATACAGGACCCGCAGCGCCTCGCCGTTCAGGCTCTTGAACATGTCCTGAAAGGCCCGCGTGAAATCGAGCCGGTAGCTGTGCACCTTGGGATGGATCAGCGTCTGGTCGATCACGCTGATCTGGCTGGCCGTCTGATCGAGGAAATCCAGCTGCGTATCCCCGGTGATCGAGGTCAGCACGATCACGTCGAGCGCGTCCCAGACGGCCATCGGCATCTTCGTGTTCGTGAAACTGCCCAGGATGAATTCGTGACCGTCCGACACCACCGACCGTTCCAGCCCGACCACAAGGCGGGTGTAGAAATCGTTGTCGAAGATGCCGCCGCCCACCACGTCGCGGTTATAGAAGAACCCGACCCTGTGATGCGCCTCGGCCCAGGGCGTGCGTTCCAGAAACGACCCCCGGCCGACTTGCCGGCGGATGATACCCTCGGCCTTTAGGTCCTTGAGCGTCTTGATCACCGTGATCAGGGAAAAGTCGCAGAAGCGCGAAATCTCGTTCTGGGATTCGATGCGGTCGCCGGTGCGCAGACCATTGGCCTTCCAGCGGTGAAACAGCGTCTCCCTGAGTTGCAGGTGGCGTGGAACGAGTTCGGTCTTCACGTCGCGGGCTTCCATGACATCTGCTGGGCCAGAATTCCGCCGTCCACATAAAGCATCTGGCCGGTAATGTAAGCGGCCTGCGGCGAGGCAAGGAAAACCGCGGCACCCGCGATATCCTCGGGCCGCCCGATCCGGCCCAGCGGGATTTGCGTGATCACCTTATCGCGGACGCCGGGAACGGCCAGCCCCCCGGCCGTCAGCGGCGTGTCGACAAGGCCGGGGCCGATCCCGTTGACCCGGATGCCGCGCCCGGCCAGCGTGACCGCCAGCGAGCGGATCATCATCAGAACCGCCCCTTTCGAGGTGTCATAGGCGACACTGTCCTTTTCGGCGGCCCGGGAATTCGTCGAACCGGTGCAGACGATCGACGGGTTGTCCTGCGCCTCCGTCACCTGTGCGGCAAAGGCCTGTGCGGTAAGCATCGCCCCCCGGACATTGAGGTTATAGGTCCGGTCGATCCGGTCGGCGGTCAGATCGGCAAAGGCGGTGTCATAGAAACTGCCTGCGTTGCAGATCAGCGTATCGATCCCGCCCAGCGCATCCATGGCTCCCGCTACGAGCGCCGCCGGCCCGTCCAATGTCGACAGATCAGCCTGCACATAATGGCATTCTGCCCCCTCAGGCATCTGGGCCAAAGCCCCGCCGTCCTGCCGTTCGTGGCTGTTGATCACGACCCGTGCCCCATCCGCAGCAAAGGCCCGGGCGATGGCAAGCCCGATGCCCTGCGTCGCGCCCGTCACGCAAACGCGCCTCGGGACGCGAAGAGAGGAGTCTTGTTCCATCAGATTAACCTGTTAATATAATAACATGGTAATATGGATTTTGCGATGAGTGTCAATCAACGCTGGTCGAATGTCTCGGTCGTAACGCCGGGCGGCATCCTGTCCAAAGACGTCATGATCGAGGGCGACCGCTTCGCAGGCTTTGCCGATCGGGGCGAGCCCGGCAGCGCGGACTGGCGGATGATCGACGGGGACGGCGCGGTCCTTTTTCCCGGGATCATCGACCTGCTTCAGCACGGGATGTTCCGCCACCTTTACGGCGATGCCGAACCCGGCGCGGTCGACGAGGCCTCGCAATTCCTGCTGTCGTGCGGGGCCACGGCCTTTCTGCCTTCCTTCGGCTGCACCAAATCGCCGCGCATGATGGAGGTTCTGGCCGAACTGGCGGCCCAGTGCCGGGGCGCGACCGGCGCGCGTGCTCTGGGTGTTCACAGCGAGGGGCCCTGCTTCGCCGATCCCGGCGCACACAACCCCGAGAACATCGTGGACCCGTCGATCCCGCTGGCCGAGGCAATGCTCGAGGCGGCAGACGGTATGCTTCTGGGCGTGACGCTTGCCCCCGAACGCCCAGGCGCCGAGGATTTCATCCGAAGGCTCAAGGCGCATGGCGTCTCGATCCATCTGGGCCATTCCTTCGCCGAGCCTCATGACGTGCCGCGCTATGTGTCGTGGGGGATCGACGCGGCGACGCATATCTTCAACGCCATGCCGCCAAAACCCTATGGCGGGATGGGCATCCATCCCTATTCCCTGCCCGATGCGCTGCTGGCAGAGCGCGATGTCGCGGTAGGGCTGATTTGTGATGGCATTCACACCGATCCGGGCTTCATCCGGCTTTTGGCGCAATTGCCCGACACCCGTGTCTTCCTCGAAACCGACGCGATGAAATATGCGGGCGCCGAGGATATGGAGTTCGAATTCTATCCCGGCTACCGCGTCCGCAGCGTCAAGGGAAATGCCGTCCATGACGAGAACGGCGGCCTGTGCGGATCGTCGCTGACACCCGACGAGGCGATGGGGAATTTCATGACCCTTGGCGGGGCCGATCTGGTCCGCACTAGTCATGCCACCAGTCTTGTCCCCGCCCGCGTCATCGGGCGCGAGGCGGATATGGGCAGCATCGCGCCCGGCAAGCTGGCCGATTTCGCGGTTCTCGATCCGATTACCCACGCGGTGCGCGCGACCTATATCGACGGGGTCGAGCGGTTCCGCGCAGGCCCCGCGTGATCATCGCCGCGCGCGGCATCCTGTCCCACGCCGAGGCGGGGACCGACCGCGCGATGCTGACCTTTCCATCCGTGACCGCGCTGGCCTCCGGCAGTCTGATCGCCACGCTGCGCGCGGGCGCAACCAAGGACGATGCCGGCGAACGGATCGAGATCCATCGCGCGGCGTCCCGAGGGGACGCATGGTCAGGCCCGGTGGCCGTCCTGCCCGCACCCCATATCGACGGTAAGGCCGGCAGCCTCAAGCTTTGCTACCTGACCGAAACGATGCCCGGATCGCTTCTGGCCGCGGCGATGTGGGTTGACCGCCAAAGCCATCCTGGCGCACCCTTGTTCAACACCGAGACGGATGGCTGCCTGCCCATGGAGATCGTGCTGGCCCGCAGCGATGATGATGGCCAGAGCTGGGGCCCGTGGCAAAGAGTGCCCCTGCCCGCCCGGCTTGGCCCGCCAAGCCTGACCGCCCCGATCCTTGCGTTGCCCGATGGCGGCCTTGTCATGAGCATCGAGACGAACAAGACCTATGCCGATGCTGGACCATGGGACCAGCGGGCCGTATTCCTGGGTTCCGGAGATGGCGGGACCACATGGTCGGAGCCACGAACGGTGGCGCGTGATCCCTCGGGGCGGCTGTTCAACTGGGATATGCGTTGTGCCTTGCGGCCTGATGGCCGGATCGAGACCTTTGCCTGGACCTATGACACGAGTGCCGGGGCCTATCTGGATATCCACCGCAGAACCGCGACCGCGGACGCAAGCGATGTCACGGAACCCGTCCCGCTTGGCTTCGCGGATCAGCCGGGGCGACCGGCGATCCTGCCCGATGACCGGCTAGTGCTGCCTTACGTCGACCGGTTCGGCGCGGGGCAAATCTGCGCGCGCGTCGCCCACCGGCCGGACGGGGACTTCGGCGCCCCCATCGTTTTGCATCGGCAGGAGGCCCAAACGGATACCGCGTCCGCCGGGGAGGAAACCCTGAGCCAGATGTCGCAATGGAGCTATGGCCTGCCTTCGGCCGAGGTCCTGCCGGGCGGCGCGGTGCTGATCCTGTGGTATGCCGGCACGCCCGAGAGGATGGACATTCACTGGGCCCGGCTCATCGACCCAGAACCCGCAGAGCGATAACGCCAAGCGCCACGACAAGGGCGGGATGTGGATCGCGAAGATCACCGACCTGCCGCAGGACCCGGGCCGCAGCCTGCGCATCCGGCCGCGCCAAGGCATCGAGATCGGGGGCAAGCCGGGTCAGGACCCTGAGCGCGGCGCCCGTCTCATGAGGATCATATTCGGGGGCCAGCGCGCGCAACTCCCGCGATGCGCTGGTGGGCAGGCGGCCCAGCTGAAGCAGGAGCCCCGGCACCGCAAGCCCCGGCTGCGCCTCTTCGCGCCGCCATTGATGGGCGAAGTCCTCTTCGCAGCGCAGGATCTTGGTGATCGCCAGCAGGACCACCTTGCCGCGCGGCTCGGCCACCGGGGTCTCGATGTCGGCGGCCTGCGACAGGTAGAGCGCGACCAGACCCGTCAGGCTTTCGCGATCCTTCAGCTTGCCCAGCGCCGAGGCGGCGGCAAGCCTGCAATCCAGTTCGTCGTCACCGGCCAGCATCTCGCGGATGCGGGGCAGGCTTTGCGCATGGCCCATTTCACCCAGCGCCCGTGCCGCGCTTGCGCGAAGCATGGGGTGTGCGTCGTCCAGCAGGGCGGCCACGCGCGGCGCGCTGCCGATTGCACTGAGACGGCCCAGCGACCGAAGCGCCTCGTAGCGCAGTTCGACCAGGCCCTGATACTCCAGCACCTCTTCCAGCGCGCGCACGACCGCCGGATGCCGCCCGATATGGCCAAGCGCGCTGATCGCCTCCTGCCGGACATCGAAACTGGGATCGCGCAGCGCCGCGATCAGCTCTTCCTTGGCCAGCGGGCTTCCGAGGCCGGAGAACCGGAACGCCAGATCGCGCCGCCTGTCTTCGGAGGTGCGGCTGGCATAGCGGTTGATCCCCCACAGCGCCTTCATCGGATTGCCGGTGGTAAAGTGGCCCACGAATTCGCGCACCGACAGGGCGCCCTCTTCCTGCAGCCTGCTGAAGGCGAGGATGGAGATCGCGGTCACGCAGGCGGCCAGCACGAACAAGACCTCGAAATTGCCGAGGCCCAGCCCGAAGAGAACCGTCTCGCCGGGGCCGAGCCAGACCAGAAGATAGCCCGCCGCGACCGTGGCAAGCCCCGCTGTCATCCCGTCGATACTGTAGTGAAGCGCGGTATAGGCCTCTTTCGAGGCGGGCGGGATGACGTTGAGCATATAGACATGCGCAACCGCGATCCCCGCCTGAAACAGGAACCCGAAAAAGAAGAAGGCCGCCGGCACGAGCCACGCTAGTCCCGAGACCTGCAGTCCCAGAAACGGCAGCGCCAGCAGCAGAAGGATCTGCCCCACCTGCAGCGCCGTCCGGATCGCGCGGGTGCCATAGCGATCGACGAACCAGCCGGCCGCCACGTTGCCGGCAGCCGAGCCCACCGGGATCAGCGCGACCTGAAGGACAAGCGCGCCCGAACTCAGCCCCAACCGTTCGCGAAAAAACAGAATCAGGAACAGCCCGATGGCGGTCGCCACCAGCGCCTGCAAGGCCGAGGCGAACAGGAATAGGGCGAAGTTCCGGTCCCGCAGCGGCTCTGTCAGGCGGCCGCGCGGCGCTTGGCCTGCCTCGCCCGGATGGCCGCCGCGCAGACCAAGGAGCATCAGCGCCCCCACAAGCCCCACGACGATGCCCACCACAAAGACCGGCATGAACCGATCGAGCCCGGTCTGCGCATCCAGCCACGACTGGATCGCCCATGACACGCCCAGCGCGACCGGCACATAGATCAGCGCCATGCGGCCCGTGATCCGACCCCGGACGAACCGGGGCATGAATTCCTGGCTCCAGGGGACAAGGGCCGCCTCGGCAAGGCTGCGGCAGATCGCAAATCCCAGCATCGCGGCAAGCAGGATCGCAAAGACGGCGTCGCGACTGGCGGCATAGGCCGGCGCCACGAGAAACAGGATCAGGAACAGATACCGCATCGACAGGGCCGTCGCGGCGACCCGGCGGCTTCCGAATTTCAGGATCAGCGGCAGGGCCAGAACACCAAGCGCCTGAAAGAACGGCATGATCCCGGACAGAAGGCCGATGCGGTCCTCCCCCAGCCCCAGTTCGGCGGCGAAAAGGGTCAGCGGCGCGGTGACGGTGCACAGAACGGCCATCGCCGTCATCACCGTGGAGCCATAGAGCCATGGCAACCGGCGCAGCTTGTCGTAATCGCTCTGCCCCCGGGATGCCACCTGCCCAGTCACCCCTCTGGCCCGATCCGCAGATGGTAGCCCTTGATCACATGCTGGCAGTCTTCGACCTTCCAGCAGGTGGCAAGCACCCGATCGACGTCGAGCCGTAAGAGCGCGGGTTGCCCGAACCGCAGGCTGGCGAATTGATTGACGATGCCGTCAGTCGCCCTGCCCTGATCCTGCGCGCCGAAGATCGCGGTTTCCAACTCGACCGCGATCCCGTCACCGGTCAGGCGGAGCGCCCGCACGGTCAGGCTGACGGGCGCGTCGCGGTGGCAATGGATGCTCAGCAGCCGGTCATGATCCAGCGCCATGATGTTGGAGGCCTGCCCCATGATCCCGGTCGGCAGAACCTGATCAAAGCTCTCGCCGCCATCGTTCGAGATCCCGATATGATTGTCGAGGTTGACCTGCCGGGCCAGATCATAGGCCCAGAAGATCACCGCGACGCGGCCATCGCCCATATGGCACAGGCGGCATTCCCAAGGCGCGATCTGCCCGCCGTCGGAGCGGTAGAAGACCGACAGCTTGCGCCATGACCCGCCGTTGTCATCGCTGGCGATGATCCAGCCCTCATGCCCCGAGGGCCGCAGATGAAACGGGGCCGCGGCTGCCAGAATGCGACCCGATGGCAGGACGATCGCGGGGCCTGACAACTCCAGCGGCGCGCCCTCGACCGAGAAATCGGCCGGCATCGACCAGCTTTGCCCCCGATCCTCCGAGACCGACAGCCTGTTGCGCAGGGGAAGCGTTTCCATGGTTCCGCCGTCGACGATGGGGGTTTCCATGTCGGGCCTGAGGAAGACATAGCCCGTGGCAAGCACCCGACCGTCGGGCAGCACCACCGGCTTGAAGCTTTCGGAGGCAAGTTCGGCGCCCTCGTGCAGCGCCTGTGGCGGCGACCATGTCTGTCCGCCGTCAGTGCTGCGCGAGACAACGGCCCGCATATCGGCGGCATCGAAGGCCTGCCCGATGGAGAACATCGCCATCAGCTCGCCCCCGGGCAATTGCACCACGCCCGGGAACACCGCCTGCCGGCTCAGAAGCAGGGGCGCCGGATTGGCATAGATCGTGACCTCGCCGTCAGGTGTGATGCGCATCTGCCTGTTCCGCCCGTGTTCCATCAAGCGCGATCTGTTTGCCGCGCAGTTTCCTGTAGGGCAGCCGCGTCAGGTTGCTGGTGCACAGGCCCGCACTGTCGACGTTGAACGAGGCGCACACGATGGGATCATACGCCGCCTTGTGCGAAACCGCCGCCTTGACGATCACCAGATCGGCGTCTTCTGGCCGGATGCCCTGCGAATGCAGGTGACCAAGGTCCATCGGCGCGGTCTTGTGGGTGGTCAGCAGGATCTCGCACTGTGGCGTGACGATCACCGCCGAGGGCCCCATGTCGATCCGGGTGCCGCGCATGGAGGCAAGATGGGATTTCGGATTCTCAAGATCGAAGACACCGTCCGACAGGTGCCGCACCCGGCCCGTGACCTGAACCGGCGCTCCGTGTTGATTATCGGTCTTGCCGCCGATGCTCAGCGTCACTTCGGCACCGAGGCCCGCATCCTTGCAGGCGTTCACCGCCTCGGGATCGTTGATCGCGGCGACGATCCCGGTTCTGTCGGTCTGCAGCAGGGGCCCGAGGATATCGGTCGCGTCGCCGGGCGAGCCGCCCCCGATATTGTCTGCGGCCTCGACCAGCAGGACCGGCCCCTTCCCGGGCGGGAGCGCGTCGATCCGGGCCAGAACATCGTCGAGCCTTGCCTCCGACGGATAGCCATCGGCCAGATGCGCTTCAAGCAGGGTCGCGAGTTCCTCGAGATAGACGCGCGCGCGCGACGGATCGCCCGTGGTCGCGGCGTTCAGGCTGAACCCGCAATCGGGGATATCGGCATAGGAATAGCCCGCCATGACGTTGATGCCGATGACGTCAGGATCCTCGGCCTCGATCGCGCGGGCCCGATCAAGAACCGCCCGCATCGGGTTTGCCGCCGACCCGACGCCGGTCGGTGGCAGAACGTAAGGTGTCGGAAAATGCAGCTGATGCACCGCGCGTGATTTCACCAGAAGATCATCCAGCAGCCGTGCCGCGCGGACCGCTGTTTCGCGCGCGTCGCTGTGCGGGTTCTCGCGATAGGCGACAAGCAGCGTGGAATTGTCGATCATCGCCTGCGAGACATTGGCATGCAGGTCGAGAACCCCCACGACCGGTATCTCGCGCCCGGCGGCGCGCAGCGTCCGGGCAATCCGCGCCAGCAGATGGCCCTCGACATCGTCGCAGCCCTCGCTGACCATGGCCCCGTGCAGGATGAGAAAAATGGCATCGAGCCGCGCCAGATTGGCCTCGAGATCGGCAAAGAACCGCGCCTCGAATCGGTCGACCGCCTCGGCCGTCACCATGCCGCCCGGCATGGCAGACATCTGGATCGAAGGCACGACCTGCCAGCCCCGATCATCGGCCACCTCGAGCGCCCCATCCATCGGAGAGCCGTTGCCGCGGGCCTGCATCAGCATCTCGGCCCCTTCGGCAAAGACACCTGCCCGGAAATCCGCAAGCGTCGTGGTTTGCGCCAGAAAGGTATGGGTTTCGTGGAACAGGCCCGCCATCAAGACAGTCGACGTCATGTCAGCTCCCGATTGAATGCGGGTCGGTCAGGTCACAACCCGTCGCACCTCATAACATTATCATGCCAACATGATCTTTGGTCAATGCCCCGCCCGCGCCTGCGCGGCGGCAAGCGCCGCGATCCCGATGACCCCAGCATCGCCACCAAGTGCCGCGGGTTCGATCACCGGGTGCCGGATCGGATCAAGCGGTGCAAGGATCGCGCGCACCCGCGGCAGGTAACCGGGCGCCAGCCCGATCCCGCCGCCGATCACGATCACCTCGGGCGCAAGAAGGAATTGCAGGTTCCGGCACAGCCGTGCAACGCGCTGAGCCGACGTCTCGATCGCCTCGGCACAAGCCGGATCGTCAGCCCCGGCAAAGACGGCGCGCGCATCAGGGCGACCGGCCTTCCGGGCGATCCAGCGACCCGAAGCCATGTCTTCGAAGGGGGCATCGTCCCCGTCGGGCAGGGCGATCATCTGTCCCGCATGGCCCGCGAGCCCGAACCGCCCCTCGACCAGCTGGCCGTTCAGT
Organism: uncultured Paracoccaceae bacterium; assembly: GCA_937916485.1. The sequence goes on from CALFSV010000081.1 coordinate 15,636, forward strand.
ACGATGCCCGCTCCGATCCCGGTCGAGACGGTCAGAAAGACCATATCGCGCCCCTGCACCGCACCGTGAAGATATTCTCCCCACGCCGCGGCTTGCGCGTCATTGCGGATGACCGCCGGCCCGCCAAGGGCGGCCTCGGCCTCGCGGGCAAGGGGAAACTCCTCCGCCGGCAAGGGCAGCGTCTCGGGATTGAGAGGCCGCCACAGCCCCTGGGCGACCAGCCCCGTCACCGTGAGGCCGATCCCGTCGTACCGCCCGCGCCAGTCATGCGCCAGATCGGCCATGCCCGCGACCTATGCCGCGGGCCCGGTGTTCCGATCCGTGGCAACCTCGCGCCGCGCGACGATATCGGCCCCGTCCACGAGTGCGGCAAGCGTCTTTGTCCCGCCCAGATCAATGGCGAGGACAGGCATCAGCGCCGGGCCTCGCGCATCGCCCCGGCGAACCAGCCGGTCACATGCTCGGGCCGGGTGATCGCCGAACCGACGACGACCGCATCCGCGCCGGCCCGTAAGGCGTCCGCCGCCTGTTCGGGCCTGTGATAGCGCCCCTCCGCGATGACAAACCCGCCAAGGCCGGCCATGCCGCGCACGAGATCGAGATCGGGGGCATCGGGGATCGGTCCTCCGGTATATCCTGACATGGTGCTGCCGGTGACCTGCGCGCCCGCATCGCGGGCCGCGACCGCATCCTCCAGCGTTGCGCAATCGGCCATGGCGATCCGCCCTGCCGAGAGGATCGCGGCGATCAGATCGGCCACGGGCAAGGGCCGTGTCAGGTCGGTGGCATCGACGGCCACGATATCGGCCCCTTCGGCGATCAGCCCGTCGACATCTTCAAGCGTGGGGGTGATGCGCGGGGCATAGCCCTCCATGTCGCGCTTGATCAGTCCGATGATCGGGGCCTCGGTCACGGCCCGTACCGCGCGCAGGTTGGCCAGCCCCTCGATCCGCAGGCCCGCGGCGCCGCCGTCGAGTGCGGCCAACGCGAGAGCCGCCACGATATCGGGCCGGTCCAGCGGGCCATCCACGACCGGCTGGCAGGACACGATCAAACCGCTCCGGATCTGCCCGAGCGGGCCACCGGCTATGCTGTGATCCGGGCCGGGGTTTCCATGCATGTCCATTGACCTTCATCTGGCACGTCGCGCGAGGCGACACCTGCCGTTCCCACGACAGTGATCATGTAACCACCGCAACGGCCG
>CALFSV010000082.1 GCA_937916485.1 uncultured Paracoccaceae bacterium
ATCCGATGCGAGTTCTGATTTTTTTGCAGCTGGGGCCAAACAATATCGACGGCTACAAAATCGGCTCTTTGTAGAGATGGCACTCTACTGCGCCAGTTTCGTCCACGACATTTGGTGGGGCCTCGATCCTGCACTCGGGCCGGGCCAGCGGGCAGCGTGGGTGAAAGGCACAGCCTGAAGGCGGAGCAAGTGGATTGGGAAATGTTGCTCCAAGTTGGATATCAGGCACGCCCTTGCCGGGGTCCGGCGTTAGGACCGAGGCTAAAAGGGCGCGCGTATAAGGATGGCGCGGATTGTCAAAAATCGTTCGCGCAGTCCCAGATTCCACAATCCTGCCAAGATACATGACTGCAACCTTGCTGGCCAAATGTTCGACCACCGCAAGGTCATGACTAATGAACAGATAGCTCAGTCCGAGTTCGGCACGCAGGTCAATCAACAGGTTCAGGATCTGCGACTGAACCGAAACGTCGAGGGCCGAGGTTGGCTCATCGCAAATGATAATCTCGGGGCGCAGCACCAGTGCTCGGGCAATTGCCACACGTTGCCGCTGACCGCCAGAGAGTTGGTTTGGATAGCTGTTATAGAACCGCGGTGGCAATCCAACCAGGTTCATGATCCGATCGACCGTGGCTCGTATTTCGGCTGGGTTGCCTTGTTGGTGTACACGCAACGGCAGCGAGACAATATTTCCAATAGTCTTGCGCGGATTAAGAGAGGAATATGGATCTTGGAAAACCGCCTGCAATTGGCGTGTCCGCTCTCGACGATTGCGCGCATTGGCGGCGCTGCCTCCGCGTAAAATCTGACCCGAGCTTGGAGGCAAAGTATCCAGCAGCATCTTCGCCAGCGTGGTCTTGCCACAGCCGGATTCACCGACGAGCGCCAGTACATCGCCAGGCATCAACTTTAGCGAGACACCGCGAACAGCCTGCAATTGTTTTTTTGGGGCAAAGAGTCCGTTTCGAACGATGAAGCTACGAGACACATCTCGGAGTTCAAGAAGTGCATCAGTTTTCATTGTGTGCCCTCTAAAGCGACATCTGGCGATGCATTAGGCTTAATCGGGTAGAGGCAGCGCACGGCCCTATCGGAGCCTGTTTCCCTTAGGGCAAGCGTATCGGTGCGGCAATTGGCAGTGGCGAAATCGCAACGCGGTGCAAAAGCACAACCCTGCAGCTTGCCCGCTAAAGATGGAATTGAACCGGGGATCGAACCCAAATGTGCGCCCGGTTTAGTTTTGCCGGGGATCGGGATGCAGTTGATCAGACCACGTGTATAAGGGTGCTGTGGGCGCGCAAAAAGATCAGCCGTCGGGGCCAGTTCGACAAGCTGGCCGCCGTACATCACCGCCACATGGTCTGCGATCCGGGAAACGACGCCAAGGTCATGGGTGATAAAAATCATTGTCATGCCCAATTCGCGTTGCAGCGATGACAGCAAGAACAGGATTTGCGCTTGAATGCTGACGTCAAGTGCCGTGGTCGGTTCATCGGCTATAATGAATTCGGGTTCACACATCAGCATCATCGCAATCATCACCCGCTGGCGTAGCCCGCCTGATAAGTGATGGGGATACTGCCTCAAGCGGTTAGTGGCCGCTGGAATACCCACCTTTTCCAGCCAGAAGGCCGCTTTTTCCAGCGCCTGTTTGCGTGATGACCCACGATGGCGGGTTAGCATTTCGGCCATCTGTTCGCCGATTGTCAGACTGGGATTTAGCGAGGTCATCGGTTCTTGAAAGATCATGGCCATGCGGCTTCCGCGCACATCAGCCATTGCGCGACGGTCGAGCGACAAAAGGTCGGTTCCTCCCACACGAAGCCGGGTCGCGTTGCGCTTTGCTGTTGGCGGCAGCAGCCCCATAAGTCCAAGCGACGTGATGGACTTGCCAGAGCCGGATTCGCCAACGATGCAAAGCGTTTTGCCCTGCTCAACGCTGAAGCTGACGTCGCGAACCGCCTTGATTGTGCCCCTTGCTGTGGCAAATTCGATGTTTAGGCTCTCGACCTGAACGAATGGTTCTACGCTCATATCGGTCACCTCTTCTCTGGCGCGGTTACGTCACGCAGACCGTCGCCAAGAAGATTGATCGCCAATACCACCAGTAACAGGGCAACGCCGGGGATCATTACCAGCCAAGGTTTGAAAAAGAGGTGCTGTTTGCCCTCGGCTATCATAATCCCCCATGATGGCGTCGGTGGCTGGACCCCAACGCCGAGAAACGAAAGTGCCGCTTCGATCAGGATCGCTGAGGCCATTGTCAGCGTTAGCACAACGATGACCTGATTTAGTACATTGGGCAGTACTTCAGTCGCTAGAATTCGGGGCGTGGAGCAGCCGACAGTTTCGGCGGCGGTGATAAAATCCATACCTCGGATTTGCATGGTAGTTGCGCGGGTAACCACGGCAAATTGATGCCACAGGAGAAAACCGAGGACGAGGATCACTGTCTGCAATGATCCACCGACAAGCTGCACTATCGCGAGAGCCACAAGGATCGTCGGGATCGAAAGCTTGATTGTCACTAGAAACATTACGACCGAGTCGGTGCGGCCACCAAAATAGCCTGCAATTATGCCAAGGAAAGTGCCTATGGTGCCGGAAATCAGCGCAGTTGTAAAACCGATCAACAGCGACACGCGCGCGCCGTACAGCAGCCGGCTAAAGTAATCGCGGCCTAAGTGGTCAGTGCCAAGAATATAGTCAGCGCTGCCGCCCCTCATCCAGAAAGGTGGCTGCAAGCGGTCGGCTAAGGATTGCTGGAATGGACCGTGTTGGGCTAGCAGCGGCGCGAATAGTGCGGCCAGAATCACTAGGATCAGGATAGCCCCGCCAATCACTACACCTTTGTGTCCAAGCATCCGCCCTGCCAGCAAACGCCACGGCCCGGGTTCTCGGACCGTTTCGCTTATTATATCTGTGTGTGGGGACATATCAGGAGATCCTTATCCGAGGGTCGATATAGGCATTGATGATGTCCGACAGAGCGGCGAAGACTATGAAAAATCCAGAAAACAGGATGATGATTGCCTGCATTGTCGGAATATCGGACCGCAGGATGGACTCGTAGGCAAGGCTACCCAACCCGTGCAACGCAAAAACTGCCTCGACCACAATCGATCCGCCAAGCATATGAGCGGCCTGGATCGCAGCAACCGAGACCACGGGCACCACGGCATTTCGCAGGGCATGTTTGACGTAGACTTGTCGTGGAAGCATGCCTTTGGCCCAGGCCGTACGAATGTAGTCAGAGCCCAACACCTCAAGCATTCCGGTTCGCGTCAGACGCATGATCGCCGGCACCGCATTGGTTCCCAGAACGATCATCGGCATGATGAAGGAGACGAACCCTTCGGTACCTGAGGCAGGCAAAAGCCGGAACTGCACGGATAAAACATAGATGAGCAGAAGGCCAAACCAGAAGTTCGGGATCGCTTGCCCGAAGACCGCCACTGACAGCGCTAGCCGATCGGTCAAGGTATTGGGGTAAACCGCGGCTATAACGCCAAGCGGGATACCAAGCACAAGCGCAAAAACAATAGATAATATACCAAGTTTGGCCGTCACAGGCAAGCGCTCCGCTATGAGCGTACGAACTTCTAAACCGAAATAGGGGCTTTTGCCAAAATCCCCTTGCACCGCATTGGACAGCCAGTCGGCATATTGCACATAAAGTGGCCGGTCGAACCCATAGGCCACACGCAGCACTTCAATTTCCTCGGCCGAAGCATCCTCTCCCGCGATGGCGATTGCCGGATCGGTTGCGACATGCAGCAAACCGAAGGTGAGCATTGAGACGCAAAGCGCTACTGCCATCGCAAGAAGGACACGCCGGATCAGGAATTTTAACATAGCAATAAACCTGCACTTCCCAAGTCAGCGGCCACCGTACCTAAAAAAATCGCTATACGTTGATCCAATTCCGACACTCCGCTCGTACGACATGGTTTACTATTCATTTGCTTACATTCTTATTAAGCTAGGGTCGTTAAATTTGGAAAGCTGAATTATGCAATTATCACTTCGGAAAATTCGAATTGTTGATGTGGTTACGCCTTAAAGACCAAGCTCCGTACAGACTTCTTTGAGGCAACGCGTAAACAAATCGCGTGACGCGTGCGGTTTCGCCGTCCGCGAAACGAAATACCCTAGTTTCTCACGAATATTCGGCTTCAAAGGAATGAATGCAAGGCGGTCGACCATATTTTGATCTAATGCGATCTGGTCAGTCAGCGTGAAGCCAAAACCAGCCATTACCAGGCGCAACGCAGCAGAACTGCTCGAGACTTCGTGCATGACAGACAAAGAATTTCCGTTCTTTGTCAACTCATCATCGACCATTTTGCGTAGCAATGTCGTTTCATCCAGCGCTATATAGTTTTCATCTTCAAGGTCTTCTGCCGAAAGATCCTGCCGCCCTGCGAGCCTGTGATTTTTGTTCATTACCACTTGGACATCCAGTTCGGCAAGGTGATGCGGTTGCATGCTATCTACTGGCAGCGGCAAAGCGGAGACGCCAATGTCGTAAAGATCGTGCAGAATGCGGCGGCCAAGATGCCGACGCGGATGCACCTCCAGTTTCATTCGCACTTCGGGTTCCAGTCCGGCGAAACGGATCATCGCGGGCACAACCAGACCATTGACGAGTCGCGGGTGGCAAATAATCCGCAGCGGTGTGATGTTCTCGGTTTTCATTTGCCGGAACATCGCCGGGATCTCATCGATGGATGACAGTAGGCGCAGAGCCTCAGGGTAAAACTGCTCTCCCTCTATGGTGGGCTCAAGGCGTTTTTTATGACGGTGAAATAGAGTAACGCGATACTCATCCTCTAGAATCTGTATCAGGCGGCTGGCCGCAGACTGGCTTAGGTTCATCTTTGCCGCGGCCTGGGCAAGCGTGCCTTCCTCCAGAACATTGACAAAGACGCGGAGGCTTTTGAGGTTCATAGTTGGAATTTCTCGGCGTTAGGGTCGCACCTTTGCGTTATTGGAAATGTGTATCCGACGTTTGCTTCTATGTCTATTCGCCCGTTCAGCGCGGAATAACCGGCAGAATTAACCGCGACGGGCGTGTTTTATCGTGGAAAACGGTCTGCTGGGCGGGCAGTAATTCGACGTCTGACCAAAAGTCACGCCCGGTATTGTGGTTACGATCGAAATTAGGGAAATCACTGCTCGACACATCCAGTCGGATGCGATGCCCCTCGCGAAACAAGATCCCCGTAGGATTAAGCGCAATATTTAACTCGTAGCTTTCGCCGGGTTGAAGCGCGGACGCGGGCGTGTCAAACCCGTTGCGAAAACGACAACGCAATATGCCATAGGTAACATTGACCGCCCGTCCTTCTGGATCGACGTCAATCAGTTTGGCGGTGAAATCGGTATCCGGCGCATCGCTGCCAGCCCAAAGGATCAAGCGCACCGGGCCTGTCACCTGGATGTCCTTCTCCAGCGGCGGGGTTTGGTAAACCAACACGTCTTGCCGATGGTCGTTGGGTGTCTGCCAACGCGGTTCCATCTGGACGTCTTTGCTCATCAAGCTCATCACTGGGTCGCGCGGATCGTAGGCGTAGCTATCGGCGACCTCGTCCTCGGGGGTGACGACCGAAAGCACCCCGTCACCTGAAAGGGTATTGGCGGTGCCGGCGCTATGCAGGAAGTATTCGGTATAAACCGCGCGTTTCGGCGGCCATTCCTGTTCATAATGCCAGCGGTTTTCACCCATGATGAAAACGCGCACTGGCGGTTTCGGCGCAGGTTGTAGCCTCTTCAATGTCAGATCGCACCACTCAAGCAGCAATTCCTCGTAAAGCGTTTCAGCCTCGGGCCCGAAATCCATAACGCCCTGCTGCCGTTTCAACGCTCCCATGCCGTGCCCCCAAGGCCCGACGATCAGCTGGTGCTGGCCACGCAGATGCTCAGGGCCATTGGCCTCCATCCCCTCATACTGCTCGATCGCGCCGATTATCCGGTCATACCAGCCAGTCAAGGAACAGGTTGGCACCTCCACATCTGGGTGGATTTCGTCAAAACCCCAGGTCTCTTGGTCCTGTATCCGCATGTAATCTTTCAACTGCGGCGTTAGCGATGAAAAGGCATGATCGGGGATGTCACCCAGAGGCAGAAACCAGATCCATTTGTACCGCTCGACATCGTACCAAAGCAGATCCGCCTCATCGCGATTTTCAGGGCCGCTCAGGTCGCCGTCCCGTCGGCGGGTATCGGCAGCCTGCTGATACATCCAGTGCAGCCGCCGACCGGTTTCGAGAATACCGCGGGTGTTGTCGAGAATGCGCGCGGCCATGCCAGAGCCAAATAGTGAGACAAGATGCGGTGGCTTAGTCGGGGCCGCCATCCAGCTCGACCAAGACGAATAGGAATGCCCCCAGATGCAGACCTTGCCGTCAGAGCCGGGCAGTCCCGCCGCCCATTCGATTGAGTCAAAACCATCTTCAGCATCCTTTGTCATGTGGCGACCATTGCGCGCCATATGAAAGCTGCCATCTGAACGATACCGTCCACGGATGTCCTGCAAGACGCAGATATAGCCTTGCGTAGCCATAAAACGGGCCACGCGTTGGTAGATCGGTCTGGTCTTGTCATAGGGGGTGCGGCTGATCAGAACCGGGAATTTCTCGTCGGCAGCCGGACGGAACACATCGGCGCGAAGGGTGGTGCCATCGCGCATCTGCGCCTCTGTATTCTCTTGTATCTCAACTGCGAATTGCACGGCAACCTCCGTTGCATGATGGTGCGGCCGCAGGATGCGGAACGCAAGACGGCGCCAGAATGACCGGCGCCGCTATTATTCTACGCTTATGGGCTTACTTCCAATGCGCCAGATAGAAATGTGGGTTACCGCCCGCGTCAGTTACGAATTCCAGATCGCCAGACGCTGCATAGTTCATGTTGTCCGAGAACAGCGGCAGCGCATAGGCCTCGGCCGCAACCTTACGCAGCGCCATATGCAGCAGTTCACGGCGTGCCTCAACATCAGTAGTCATGTTGGCCTGTTTAATCCACCCAGCGACTTCGCTGTCCTGGGCCAGATCACGCGAGGTCAAACCAAAGAATGCAGGCACGAAATTGCCGACATCTGCGACTTGTGAGCCAATCGAGCCATAAATCAGTGGACGCTGACCAGCGAACCACTCCTCCTTGAGCGGCGCAAGCTTGACGTAGTTGATTTCAGCTTTGATGCCCACTTCGCCAAGGAAGTTCATGATGGCCTCGACATAGGGTCGGTCGCGCCAGCCCGATAGGTTGGTTTCAAAACCATCTGGATAGCCAGCCTCGGCCAGCAAGGTGCGCGCCTTTGCTGGATCGTAATCGTAGCGAACCGTATCTTGCGGGCAACCAAAATCGCCAGAGAAGCAGAAAGCGTCTTGCACCTGCGCCGAACCTTTAACAAAGGCATCGACCATGGCCTGACGATCAATAGCATGCGCAATAGCCTGACGGACCAAAATGTTTTTGTAAGGTGAATCCTCACCGTTGCGACCGGCTGCATCCATAAGCATGTAGAACAGGCGCGAGGTGGCCTCGCTTGAAACAACAAGGCCATTATAGCCAGCCATTTCAGACGCTTGATCTGCGGGAACTTTATAAATCCAATCCAGACCTCCACTCAGAATCTCTGCGATTTGGGTTGAGCCGTCTGGGATTATACGCACCAGCAGGGTCTTGATCGCTGGCGTGGCCTTGGGACCGCCTGCGAAATAAGCATTGTTGCGTTCGAGCACATACTCGTTGCCCGTTTCCATGCTGGCGACTTTATAGGGGCCCGTGCCGATAGGGTGGATATTCATCGCTGCGACGCCATCAACATCATAGATGCCAGATGGATAGATCGGGAAGCTGGTCAGAAAACGTAGCGCCATCGCGTTCGGCGCTGTCATGTGAATACGCACATGGTTTGCGTCAATCTTCTCGACTGACCCAATCCATTTGCGATCTGCAATGGTTTTGACTTTGCTGTCAGGGTTGGTAATCCAGTTGAGCGTGTAAACCACATCATCTGCATCAAACGCGCTGCCGTCATGAAAAGTAACACCTTGGCGCAGGGTCAGATCGAGGGTCTTGTCATTGGGAAAGCTGTAGGACTCCGCCAATAACGGAACCAGTTCGCTGGTGGCCGGATCTATATAGGCCAGGCTGTCCCATATATGTCGGCTCAACAAAGAAACTGAACCAGCCGAGTCGTAATACGTGTCAAGGTTGGCTATTTCGATCTGTAGGGCCACTCTGAGAGTGTCGTCGGATTTGTCTGCGAAAGCTGGCGCCACCGGCATGAATCCCGCCAATGAAATGGCAAACGCTGCAAGGGCGATTCTTAGTTTAGGGCTATGCATAATTTTCTCCAAACTCCAGAGCGCTCGGAATCGACCGCTCTGCACTATTTTTGAAGAGTAGCAGTGAAGTTATGTCCTCAAAAGTAGAATTATTCGATTATATCTTGCATTTATTCGAAGAATGGTATCGCCGATTTGTATTGCATGTAAGTGCACCAAAATCGGCTCAACTCCCACATCATAGCATCTTATCCATCTTAGCCACCACACCTATATCCTTCTAATTTACGGGATTATAGTTTGCATAATTCGATTTTCTTGAATCTCTTTAATAGTCTAGTTTCAAGGCATCCGGTACATGGTTACGCGGCGTAAACTGACTTTGCGTGCCTGTTTCGGTCTGAAAACATTGCGTAAGAAAGAGCCTCGATATGCCGTTTAGCACTTACCGCCCCGATTTGATGGGCACAGCCACCGTGAATGTAGACCGACCGTTGGTGTGTGGCGAATGGGCTACATTGAACTTGACTTATACCGCCGGGCATTTCGGCATTGATGATCTGGGTAGCTTGAAGATTTCGATCCGTTCAGCCTCTGACGAAACGTCACCCCAATTCGACGACCCCAAAGCCCCTGGATACACAACGATCACTGCGTCGAACGGGGCGCGGCTGAATGTGTCGTATCGCAAGAACAGCAACATCCGGCCATGGGGTAACACACTGCATATCCAATGCCTCAACTTTCTGTCGGCGGGGGATACTATCACCGTCCAGTTGGGGGATCGATCTCAAGGGTCGCCGGGCCTTCGGATGCAGACCTTTCGTGAATTTTCTCATGAATATCGGTTCCATGTGGATGCTTTCGCAACATATGATTTTGTTGTCCTGCCGTACGAGCAGCAGCCGAAGATTGAACTGATTCCCGGCCTAGCCGCGAGGCATGTTGCGATTCTGCCTACCCTACGCACCGTGAACGATATGTTTGCACTTGGGCTGAAAGCTGAGGACCGCTGGGGCAACCCAACCGAGGCAGATAATGCCAGTTACAGGCTGCACCCATCGCGCCCGGTCAAAGGCTTACCTGAGCGTATTTCGATGGCCGATAGCACAGAAGGCGTACTTCGCCTTGACGGGCTAAATGTGGCAAGCGCGGGAGAGTTGTTTGTCGAGATGATTGATGACAGAGGCACGGTCGTCGCCCGCTCAAACACTTTACGCAGTACGGATCATGGCGAAATGCGGCACTATTGGTCGGATATGCACGGTCAAAGCGGCGAGACAGTGGGCACTAACACTGCGCGACAGTATTTCGCTTTTGGCCGCGATAAGGCCCTGATCGACATTTGTGGGCATCAAGGCAATGATTTTCAGATCACCGACACGTTCTGGGCGGAGTTGAACCAGCTTACCGCAGAATTTGATGAACCGGGCCGTTATTTGGCCGTGCCGGGCTATGAGTGGTCAGGCAACACATCTGTCGGAGGCGATCATAATGTCTGGTATCGAACCGAAGGAAGACCGATTTACCGCGCACAACGTTCACTTGTCATGGAAGATTCAACAGACAAAAATGTCTGCCTCGACGCCAAGGCTCTGTTCGCTCATCTCAAAGACGAAGACGCTCTGGTTGTCGCTCACGTCGGCGGGCGCTATGCCGATATTTCCTTTGCCCATGATGCCAAACTGGAACCTTCGGTCGAAGTGCACTCCGCTTGGGGAACATTCGACTGGATCTTTGAAGATGCACTCAAGGCTGGCTACCGTGTCGGCATTGTTGCCGCGTCGGACGGGCACAAGGGACGTATTGGCGCAAGCTATCCCGGCGCGGGAAAATTCGGCTCGATGGGAGGACTGACCTGTCACCTTATGCCGTCGCTTGACCGTGACAGTCTGTTTGCTGCCTTCCGCCGCCGCCGCCATTACGCATCCACAGGCTGCCGTCCTTTTATCGACGTTAGCGTCCCGCATCTGACCGATGCCATCGTGCGGATTTCGGATGCTGAAAGTGAAACGGTCACGACAGCGCAAATCGGCGACATCGTCACCTGCTCCAACTCCGAGGCCGAACTGCAGTTTGATATTTCTGCCCATGTCGGGATCGAACGGATCGATATCAGGGATGGTGTGCACCTTCTGAAACGCATTCTGACTGAGCCCGAAAAACGAAGGGCCGGGCGGCGCCTTCGGATCCAGTGCGAAGGCGCCGAGTACAGGGGCCGGGGGCGTCTGGTCAATTGGAACATGACAGTAACAGCAGTGTCGGCCGCCGTTCAGAAAGTATCGCCGATCAATTTTTGGAATCCTGACAGCACCGTTGAGGTCGACGGCAACACCGTTCATTGGGAGAATGTCACCACTGGAGGGTTTCACGCAGTCGATGTCTGGCTGGATGACACAACAGGCGGCTTTTTGCAGCTGCGCAACAACGATTCTGAATTCCAAGTAGATATGGCGGAGTTGGGCACAGAGGATATGGTCTACGATCTCGGCGGCCTCGGCAAAGCTATTCGGATCACGCGTCTGCCTGACGAACAGCTTGTCGCAACAATTCAAGACCACCTTCGCCTACCGCTGATCAAAGGAGAAGAGCGCTGCCTCTATCTACGCGTGACTTTCGAAGATGGACATGTAGCGTGGACAAGCCCGATCTACCTGACAACCCCATGACATAGAAAGCTTATATTTATTCATAGCGTCCAAATTGACTCTGGGTCACGAATGTCCGCGACTAGGCAATGATGGTTTCGTTGCCCACTAATTGGAGACAATGCTTTCTAC
>CALFSV010000083.1 GCA_937916485.1 uncultured Paracoccaceae bacterium
CCTAATTTCGGATGCTCGCGCTTGCCATAGCGCGCGGCGAGATCAATCGATTTTCCCACGTCCATTGCTGCGCGGTGACCTGAGTAGACGGCTGCCGCAATGATCGACGGTGCTTCGGCATCGCCGATACGTGTTACGGACTGGATGCGGTGAATGTCTGGGTGGCATTGCAAGGCATCGTAAAGATCGTTTACGGGCACTCGGCGGGTCAACGGTAAGACAGCATCGCAGGCAAGCTGCGTTTCTTGACCCGAGAAGACACAGGTCAGTGTTGCTTGGCCCTGCTTTACAGTTCTAATCATCTGATTTGCGCGAATGACAACGCCGGCCTTTAGCAGCGCGGCTATTGTTTGTGCCTGTTCTTGGGTGAAATCGCCAAAAGCGCAGGCTCGGCCCTGAGGGGTGACGAGGGTCACCATATTGCCCCGTTTGACAAGCTCAAGCGCAATGACTGGACCCAGATAGTAGTGATCATCGTCGTAGATCACGATATGACCATTTGGCGTTTGATCGCCATTGAGCACGGTTTCAGCGCTCAGCAGCCCGGAGCAATCCGCATCTTCAAACCCTGTGCCGCTATGGCGCCCGATACCATCTGTCGTCCAGCGCGCACCTGTTGCGACCAACACATGGTCAACGCCAAGGCACAGCACATCTGCGACTTCCATCCGGCTTTCGCGGAACACTTCGACGTTGTCCAGTTTTTCAATTTGTCCGGTGCGCCAGTCGCGCACACGCGCCCATTCAGACAAGCCGGGCAATCGCGCCTCGCGCGTTACGCGCCCGCCCAAGTCACGGGTGGCCTCAGCCAACATGACTTGGTGACCGCGCATCCCCAAAACGCGCGCCGCTTCCAGCCCGGATGGGCCAGCACCAACAACCAAAACCGACGCAGGTTCGGGATCTGCGGGGATGTGTTCAGGGTGCCAGCCCAACCGCCATTCCTCGCCCATTGTCGGGTTTTGGGTGCAGCGGATCGGCACGTGCAGGCTATCTGTGGCGTAGCAAATATTGCAGCCGATGCATTCGCGGATATCTTCGGCGCGTCCTTCATTGATTTTATTGGGAATGAACGGATCAGCAATGGATGGGCGCGCCGCGCCGATCATATCTTGGGTGCCTGAACGGATTACCTGCGCCATCGTATCGGGCGACGTAAACCGGCCCACCGCAACGACAGGCTTGGTCGTTATCTCTTTGGCGCGGGCCACGTCAGACACCAGCGCGCCCTCTTTCACAAACCGCGAATGGCCCATTTCAATATCATAATTGCCAACCGTCAAATCCCACAGATCTGGCAGGTCTGCCAAAAGACCAAAAGCATCGTAGGATTCAGGCTCATTTAAATCGACAGTAAACCGGGTGGCAACGGCGGCGCGTCCGGCCACAGCCTCATGCGTTTCTTCGATCAATTCGCGGATCAGCCGTACCCGGTTTTCCAGACTGCCACCGTATTCATCTGTGCGGGTGTTCGTATCGGGGTCCAGAAATTCCGACAAAAGATAGCCATGGGTTGCATAGACATAGACAATGTCAAAGCCAGCCTCGACGGCACGAACAGCTGCATCCCGATGCCAACGACGCAAATCTCGAATGTCGGTTTTGTCGATCTTGCGCGCTTGCCCTTGAGTGACTTCGCCATAGTCCGTTTGGGGTCTATTGCGCAGCCCCATTTGCGGCAAACGCGTGGACAGGTTTGTGACCATACCTCCAGCCAACCAAAGTTCGACACCGGCAAGGGCCCCATGTGCGTGAACCGCATCTACCATCAATGCGTTGGCGCGGATATCATCATCGTCCCAAAGTGCTGCATTGGGGAACGCCTCGTTGTCTGATGTCGGATGCACCGAGCAGTATTCCGTATTCACGACACCCCAGCCGCCCTCAGCCTTTATCCCACGCATCGCCGCCAGCGCATTAGGCCGTCTCCAGCCCATGCCAGTGCAATGCGGCACTTGATAGAATCGGTTTTTGGCCGTGACAGGTCCGATCTGAAGGGGTTCGAACAAGATATCATGTCTGGGATCGCGCATTTAGGGCCTTTTTTTGGTTTATATTTCTAAAACTTATTTGAGCGCTCAATTGAACCTTGTGTCAATATAAGATGCCGTTA
>CALFSV010000084.1 GCA_937916485.1 uncultured Paracoccaceae bacterium
AGCCCGTCTCCTCAAGCCGTTCATAGAGCGCCGGGATCGCGTAGGCGGCGTCAGCGCGGAAGAAGCGGCCCCCAAGGTTGCGGCCAGCGTAGCGGGCAATCACCGGATCCAGAACCTCCTGCCAGCCATCGGCACTATGGACGTTCCCGTTGCGCAGGGCGCAGCGCTCCAGCATGCCGAACTGGTTGAACAAGAAGTTTGGGTGGTAGCAGGTGCATCCGAAATGCCCATTCCAGGCCGCGCCCTCCTGGTCCCCGTGTGTCGGACTGACCGAGCCGTCCATGTCCAGCACGATGTATTTGAGTCCGTTGCGATCATGAAAGCGGTCAATCCACGTGCCGTTCAAATCGGCCAGCGTCTCCCGGTTCTCGGGCAAGGCCAGCGTCTCGGTCTCGAACCGGCCCATCTGCGTTGCTGAGGCCGCTTGCGCATCGACAGCCCGGCCACCTACGACCTGGCGCATGACCGGATCGAGGGCCAGATGGTCCGCGTCGTTCACATCCTCGTACCCGGCCACTCGCCCGAACACCGACTGCCGGAAAAGGCCATAAAGCCGATGGACAGTGTTCTTGCCGGGTCGGGTGTCGCGCAATGCTGTTGCCGCCAGATCGGACAGCCCGAGCGCGTCATCCAACTCGCGCATTACCAAGAGACCGCCGTCTGAACTGAGCTGCGTGCCATTGAACTCCAGCCACACACGACGGTCGAAATCCACCCGATCTGCCCGCTGCAAGCCTGCACCCCCTGGGTGATCCATGAAAAAAGCACCTCACAGCCTCCAACACCATGATTTATATCGGAAATAACACGATCACGACAGCGAAATCAGCGATTTACTTGGGGAATGTGAGTTTGGAGTTCGTGTTCGAACTAGACATAGGTTAATTTATTAATGCCATTGCGAAGAACCGAGGCTCATTATTTTACTCTGAAACAGTGTTTGGGATTCCAATAGCACCCGAAAACACGACAAAGATACGTGCGACTACATTGCCTGTGTTTTCGCCATTGTGTCGCGAACCGAGTGCTTCAATCAGTGTATCACCTTCACTATATACCCGAGTGCCGTTAGCGCCATAGTCGACCGTCAGTTCGCCTTCGAGCATATGGGCTGTGAGTGGCGCTTCATGTTGATGCCAGCCCGTCACTTGGCCAGGTTGCATGGTAACGATGGCCGCAGTGATCTGGGCCTGACCCTCGGGGTATACAATCTGTTGTCCAATGATGGTTGTTTCGGCTTGCAGCAGGACGTCAACGGGTGGGTAGCTGGTTTCTGCGTAGCCGGCGCTTGCCAAGGCAGTTGCTATTCCCAGTGCAATACGGAAGAGGGTTGATTGAGCGATCATGCGTAGAGCCTCTTGGATCCTGAATATTCGCGCAGAGCAAAGCCAACATCGGGCAACCACGCGTACTGCTCTGATGAAAACATCACAGGGCTGCTTATATCAAGTAGAAAAATTCTGCAGAACAACACAGCCGAAAACCTCATAGAATACATATTCCATGAGGTCTTAGTGTAAGCTATTGAATTTGCTGAAAGACCAATAATTGCCATTTCTGGTCGACCAACCAAAACCGAGATATGCGCAGAAGTTGGTGACGCTTGATCAGGCGGCGGCTTGAACGTGGCGGATCCCGTCGCGGAACTCAATCCCTTGAATGATTTCAGGCAAGCGGTTTTGACCGTCAAGTCTGCGCCATTACACGTCACGATGTGCCAAGACGGACATGCGCGCCGGAAAAATTACAAACATCGTGCAAATCAGACCTAATTGCGCCTAAGGTGGAGTTCTGGTGTCAATACTATCCAAGCAGGGACCTTCATGCCCCCAAGCTACATTTCAAGCGAACACGTTTCGAGTTTTGAC
>CALFSV010000085.1 GCA_937916485.1 uncultured Paracoccaceae bacterium
TGGGCTCCTTCCGGCCATTCGCCGCACTTAACCTTAAAGTCTGCTGTTGGGAATGCATCAAGATTTGCCCCCTTGTCCAAACCACACAAACGCACCGCAGACAGACCGGAAAACTTAATTCACATGCAGAACACTAGGGCCCGAACCGCGCCCGCCAGGTGTCCCAGTCTTCGGGCGTATCCAGATCGCCGCGCGCAATCTGGCCGGGCAGGGGGACCAGTTGGGTCCGGTCCCGATAGGGCGCGACCAGCGCCCGTCCGCCATCGTCCCCTGAAAGCGTGGCGAACTGCCGCCGCAGGCTTGTGTCAAACAGCATCGGGTGCCCCGGCTTGCCGTCCTCGGTACAGCCCCGCCAGATCAGCTGATCGGGGTGGGTCAAGGCGGCGTCCAACACAGACTTCATATGCGCGGCCCCGATATCGGGCATGTCGCCCAGCAGCACCATGAACCGTGGCGCATCGGGCAAGGCGGCCACTGCGTCGCGCAGGGTCGCGCCCATCCCCTCAGGCGCGGCCGGGATCGGCAGCAGGGTGACATCCAGACCGGTCAAGGCCCGAGCGCGGGGGTGATCCAGAGCGGGCAGGGCGACAAACACAGGCTCCCCCAAGGAGGCGGCTCGCGTGGCAAGTACGCGCAGCACAGGCGCGCCCTCGACCTCTTCCAACAGTTTATCGCGGCCCCGCATGCGCGACGAGGTGCCCGCGGCAAGGATCAGGATGGGTGTCATGCCCAGATCCTGCCCCAGCCCGCCGCCAGAAACCAGCGCCGCGATCAGCCGCGCATCCGCTCTCCCTCCGGGTCAAAACCGGGGGTTGAGACCTGGACCGCCTTGCGCATCTGGCCCAGCAACTCAATCTCGACCTCCAGCCCGTCGCGGGCCTTGTCGCGGGGGATCAGGCCAAAGGCGATGGATTTGCCCATATGGTGCGAATAGCCCCCAGAGGTGCAAAAGCCGGCCACCTCCCCGTCGATAAAGATGGGCTCATAGGCGGTGACGTCGGTGTCGTCGGCATCGACCTCAAAGGTGACAAGGGTCCGGGCGGGGGGATCGGCCCGCTCGGCCTCGGCCACGGCGCGGCCGATGAAGTCGGTGTTCTTCTTCCACGAGATAAAGCGGTCGATCCCGGTTTCGGCGGCGGTGTAATCGGGTGAGAATTCGCGCAACCATGACCCGAAGAACCGGTCAAGCCGCAGCGACATCATGGCCCGCATCCCAAAGGGGGTCAGCCCCATCGGTTCGCCTGCCGTCCAGAGGGTCTGCCACAGCTGGCGCTGGTCCATCGGGTCGCAGTAGATCTCATACCCCAGATCGCCAGTATAGCTGACGCGCTGGACGATGCAGTCGACCTGTCCAACGACGATCTTTTTGACATCGAGGAACCGGATCGCGCCCACATCGGCCCGTGTGCAGGCCGCCAGCAGCTCAGCCGCCTTGGGGCCCGCGATCTGGAAACCGGTCCGCTTGTCAGAAATGTTTTCGACCGTGACCCCGTCATCAAGGTTGGTCAGGAACCAGCGGTGATGGATTTCCTGCGCCCCGTAAGAGGCGGTCAGCTGGAATTCCGTCTCGGACAGACATGACACGGTGAAATCACCCAGAAGCCGCCCCTTGGGCGACAGCATCGGGGTCAGGGACATGCGGCCCGGCTGTGGGATGCGGCCCGCCATGACCCGGTCAAGCCAGGCGCGGGCACCTTCGCCGGTGACGCGGAACTTGCCAAAGTTCTGCACTTCGTTGATGCCCACGCCCGCCCGCACGGCGGCCACTTCACGCCCCGTTGCGGCAAAGGCGTTTGAACGGCGGAAGGATGGGGTCTCATAGGTTGGCTCATCGCCTTTGGCAAAGTAGTTGACGACCTCAAGGCCAAACTGCTGGCCCCAGACGGCGCCCATGCCGGTAAAGATGTCGTACATCGGCGTTGTGCGATGCGGGCGGGCGGCGGGCTTTTCCTCGTTCGGGTAGGCGACGGAAAAGCGGGTCTGGTAATTCTCGATCACCTTGGGCCGGGTGTAGCCGGGGGTGATCCACTTGCCAAAGCGGCCGACGTCAAGGCCGGTCACATCGCGCTCTGCCTCGCCTTCGATCATCCATTGCGCCAGCGTCAGGCCAACACCGCCGCCTTGGGAAAAGCCCGCCATGACGCCACAGGCCGACCAGTAGTTGCGCATGCCCGGCACGGGGCCAACCAGCGGATTGCCATCGGGGGCAAAGGTGAAGGGACCGTGGATGACGTTTTTGACGCCCGCCTTTTCAAGGACCGGGAACCGTTTGTAGGCAAAGGCGATGGAGTCTTCGATCTTGTCGAAGTCGTCGGGCAACAGCTCTTGCCCAAAGTCCCAAGGGGTGCCGTCGACGGCCCAGGGGCGGCAGGTCTTTTCATAAAATCCGATGCACAGGCCCCGGCGTTCCTGGCGCAGATAGCTTTCGCCAGCCGGGTCCATGACGTGAGGGTGCTCGCTGTCGCGCTCGTAGATCTCGGGGATGTCGTCGGTGATGATATACTGATGTTCCATCGGATGCAGGGGAAAGTAGACCCCGGCCATCGCGCCGACTTCGCGCGCCCAAAGGCCGCCTGCGTTAACCAAATGTTCGGTGTGGATTGTGCCCTTGTCGGTGACCACGTCCCAGGTGCCGTCGGGGCGCTGGTTGGTTTCGCGCACCATGCAATGCGTCTCGATGGTCGCCCCGCCCATCCGGGCGGCCTTGGCATAAGCGTGGGTGGTGCCGGAGGGGTCAAGGTGGCCGTCCAGCGGATCATAAAGACCGCCGATGATGCCATCGAGGTTGGTGATCGGGGCGAGTTTGGCGATTTCCTCGGGCCCGATGATCTCGGTCTCAAGGCCCATGTAGCGGTGCTTGGCCCGCTCTGCGACCAGCATGTCAAAGCGGTCCTTGTTGTCCGCCAGCGTCACGCCGCCCACATGGTGCAGACCGCAGGACATGCCGGTGATCGCCTCAAGCTCTTTGTAAAGCCGGATGGTATAGCCTTGCAGGGCGGCCATGTTGGTGTCGCCATTAAGGGTGTGAAACCCGCCCGCCGCGTGCCAGGTGGACCCCGACGTCAGCTCTGAGCGTTCCAGCAGCATGACATCGGACCAGCCCAGTTTGGTCAGGTGATACAGGACCGAGGCGCCGACAACGCCGCCTCCGATAATGGCAACGCGGGTGGTGGTTTGCATGGCGGCGACTCCGGTCTGGGCATGGGACGTTGGCGCACTCTGACCGCAGCGCGGAGCGCTGCGGTTGGCTCCTTGCGACAGAGGATGTCGTGATTGGGCCGAAGGGGCAAGCAGGTCGGCTCAACCCGCCCGCTATGCGCCTAACCAGCAGATCAGGGCCAGCAGATCAGGGCCAACAGATCAAGGAATGATCCGGGTGTACTTGTTGCCTTCCAGTGTCACCCCGACCCGAAGCCCGGTCTGGGCAAATACCACGGCGATCACAGGCGAGAGAGACGTGGTTGTTTCGGCCCGCAACATCTCTCCCTGATCGGAAAAGACATACTCGATGTCCGCTCCGGCCGCCCAGCCATCTGATTGGCGGAACTGCAATAGGGCATCAGGCGTCATGAAAAACAGGACGTGGCTGTATTGCTGCGCGCCAATCTGAAGCCCAGCACTGGCCGCTGTGGCCATATAATAGTCGACAGTGCCTTGACCCACGATCAGGGCGCCGCGTCCGTAAGATCCACCAAGGCCAAGGCCGACTTCTGTCACCAATGGCATCACCAACATGCCAGAGGCCCGATCGGCAAGGCCGCGGGTATCAGGATAGTTAAGGTATAGATAATTCAGGGTGGCATCCACCCGGGCATCGATCTGGCCCGCGCCTTCGCTGCCGATACCGTTGCCACATGCTGCGACCGTGCTGGTTGCCAAAAGGCCAAGCGCAAGGGTGCGCCTTGTCATGCTGCTCATCTCTGTCCGCCTCTCGTTGGCCGTGTTTCCGGCTCTTCATAGAGTACTATAGGCGTCATTCGAGCTTATGTCATCCGCAAGATGCGGTGTGGGCAAAAATCAGCCGTTGGCAAGGGCGCGGGCAGCCTCTGGGGCAAAATAGGTCAGAATGCCATCGCAGCCCGCCCGCTTGAAGCACAACAGGCTTTCCAGCATGACGCGCTGGCCATCCAGCCAGCCATTCTGGATCGCGGCCTGTAGCATCGCGTATTCGCCTGACACTTGATAGGCAAAGGTCGGCACGCCAAAGGTGTCCTTTACCTCGCGACAGACATCAAGGTACGGCATGCCCGGTTTGACCATGACCATATCGGCCCCTTCTGCGATGTCACGGGCGACCATGCGCAAAGCCTCGGACCGGTTGGCGGGATCGATCTGGTAGGTCTTTTTGTCGCCCTTCAGCGCACCAGAGGCGCCAACGGCATCCCGGAACGGGCCGTAGAAGGCAGAGGCGAATTTCGCCGCATAGCTCAGGATTGTCACACCCTGATGGCCCTCGGCCTCAAGGGCGGTGCGGATCGCGCCGATCCGGCCATCCATCATGTCGGAAGGGCCAAGGATATCGGCACCAGCCTCGGCCTGTGCAATCGCCATTTTGACCAATGCCTCTACGGTGCGGTCGTTCACAATGACTTCGCCTTCGACGTAACCGTCGTGACCGTTGATGTTATAGGGATCAAGGGCGATGTCGGTCATCACGGCAATCTCGGGGACCGCGTCCTTGATCGCCCGGATCGCCCGGTTGGTCAGGTTGTCGGGGTTCCAGGCCTCGGCGCAATCCTCGGTGCGATGCTCCATCGCGGTATAGGGGAACAGGCAGATCGCCGGAATGCCAAGGGAATGGGCCTCTTTCGCGGCCGCCACGACACGGTCCACCGTCTTGCGGGTGACGCCGGGCATGGAGGGGATTGCCTCTTCGGCGTCGTTGCCCGCCATGAGGAACACGGGCCAGATGAAATCAGCAGGCGCAAGGGTGGTTTCGCGCACCATGTCGCGCAGCGCGCCAGAACGGCGCATGCGACGCGGACGGCTGGCGGGGAAGGCTGCGGGGGCGGGCGGGAAGGTCATTGGCATGGCAGGTCGGGCCTTTCTGGTCACACCCTTGGGTCGCACGGTTTTTCCGGCTTCACAAGTCTGGGCTTTGTCGTGCGGCAGGGATAGGGTGCGTGACGACGAAACGATTAACGAGCAACTCAATTGGACCTGACAAGTACAATTGTCGATGTCATCGACACCCGGTCCTTTTCTAGCGTGTGGTATTGGATCGTGCTGGCGACGGCATGGTCTACGGCATCGCACTATGTGCTTGGTGTCCCCTTCGATATGATCACCCGGGCGCGCCGTTTTGGCGACGAAGCCTATGACGAGCTTGCAGGCCTTGTGACCATCAACACCCGCCGGGTCCTGTTCATCGCCCGCGCCTCTGGCATGGTGATCCTCGGCTTTTGGGCCTTTGTGATGGTCAGCCTTCTGTTGCTCGCGTTCTGGTACTGGATCGAATTTGCGCAGGCTGTTGTCCTGATCGCCTTGCCGATGACGGCCATCGGGGCCATGACCCTCAGCACCGCCCGCCGGATCGAAGAGGAAAGGCCCGAGCAGCAGCAATTGTTCAAGAGGCTGATGCGGCACCGGTTCTGGACCCATGTCATCGGCATGATCTCGATCTTTGTGACCGCCCTTTTCGGGATGTATCAGAACCTTCTGGTGGTTCCCGGTTTCTAATCGTCCGCCAGCCTTGACAGGCGGGCAGGGCAGGGTAGGTCAGCGACATGTCGAAATCATCCCATCACCTTACCGTCGGCGGCGCCCCCGAAGGGTTTGACGCCCAGCTTGTTTTGGCCGAGGCCGAGCGGAGTGGCGGACCCGTCCTTCATGTCGCCCGCGATGACAAGCGGCTGGCCGCGATGCAGGCTGCACTTGCCTTTTTTGCGCCGTCGATGCCCGTCATCACCTTTCCCGGATGGGATTGTCTGCCCTACGACCGGGTGTCCCCAAACGCCGAGATTTCGGCGACCCGGATGGCGACGCTGGCGGCACTTGTCCACGACATGCCGGCCCGGTTCATCCTGCTGACGACCCTCAACGCCGCCACCCAAAAAGTTCCAGCCCGCGAGCTGTTGAGATCGGCCGCCTTCAAGGCCCGGGTCGGGGACCGCATCGACGAGGCAGCCTTGCGGCAGTTCCTTGTCCGTATGGGCTTTACCCAAGCCCCCACGGTTCTTGAGGCCGGCGACTATGCCGTGCGAGGCGGCATCATAGACATCTTTCCCCCCGGCCAGTCCGGCCCTGTCCGCCTTGATCTGTTTGGCGATACCCTTGACGGTGCCCGCCGCTTTGACCCTGCCACCCAACGCACCACCGAAAAGCTCGAAATGGTCGAGCTGGCGCCGGTGTCCGAGATCATTCTGGATGAGGACAGCGTCACAAGGTTTCGCCAGAACTACCGGATCGAGTTCGGCGCCGCGGGCACCGACGACCCGCTATACGAGGCCGTCAGCGCCGGTCGCAAACACGCCGGGATGGAGCATTGGCTGGGCTTTTTCCACGATCACCTCGAGACCCTGTTTGACTACCTGCCCGGCGCGACCATCACGCTAGACGATCAGACAGGAGCGCAACGGGCGGCCCGCTGGATTTCCATCGACGACCAATACGAGACGCGCAAACACGCGCTGACCCAGAAAAGTCACCTCGACACTGTCTACAAACCGGCCCCTCCGGGATTGCTCTATCTGGACGAGGCCGCGTGGGACGCGCAGGTGGCCAACCGCCGCGTGATGCAGTTCAGCCCGCTCCAGCAACCCACCGGTCTTGGCGTTCTGGATGCCGGCGGGCGGATCGGGCGGGATTTCGCGCCCGAGCGTCAGCAGGAAAAGATAAGCCTTTTCAATTCTCTTGCGACCCATGTTCAGAAGAAACTTGAGGTGGGCCCGGTTGTCATCGCCTCATACTCGGAAGGGGCGCGCGAACGTCTGACCGGCCTGATCGAGGATGAAGGCGTCGCGGAGGCGATCCCGATCACCGATTTCTCCCGGGTCGGCAAACGCGGGGTTCATTTGGCGGTCTGGCCGCTTGAACATGGGTTCGACGCACCGGGCATCACGGTCATCTCGGAACAGGACGTTCTGGGCGACCGCTTGATCCGCCAGACCCGGAAGCGGCGGCGGGCCGAGAACTTTCTGACCGAAACCCAAAGCCTTAGCCCCGGCGATCTGGTGGTCCATGTCGATCACGGCGTCGGGCGTTACATGGGGATGGAGGTCGTCACGGCGCTGGGGGCGGCGCATGAATGCCTGCTTCTGGAATATGCCGAAGGATCCAAGCTTTACCTTCCGGTCGAGAATATCGAGTTGTTGTCGAAGTTCGGCCACGAAGAGGGGCTTCTGGACCGGCTGGGCGGCGGCGCATGGCAGGCCAAGAAGGCCCGCCTGAAAGAGCGTATCCGCCAGATGGCAGAGCGGCTCATCCGCGTGGCCGCCGAACGGGCGCTGCGCACCGCCCCGGCGCTTAGCCCGCCTGATGGCATGTGGGACCAGTTCCTTGCGCGGTTCCCCTATTCGGAAACCGACGACCAATTGGCCGCGATCGACGATGTGCTGGCCGATCTGGACTCGGGCTCTCCCATGGACCGCCTGGTCTGTGGCGACGTGGGCTTTGGCAAGACAGAGGTGGCGATCCGGGCCGCCTTTGTGGCCGCGATGTCCGGTGTACAGGTGGCGATCATCGCCCCGACAACGCTTCTGGCACGACAGCACTACAAGGGCTTTGCCGAGCGGTTTCGCGGATTTCCCATCAATGTCAGGACCTTGTCGCGCTTTGTGAGCGCAAAGGATGCGGCGCTGACCCGCGACGGTATTGCAGATGGAACGGTCGACATCGTCGTTGGCACCCACGCGTTGCTCGCCAAGTCCATCCGGTTCAAGAACCTTGGCCTGTTGGTGATCGACGAAGAGCAGCATTTTGGCGTGCAGCACAAAGAGCGGCTCAAGCAGATGCGCTCGGACATCCACGTCCTGACCCTGACCGCCACGCCGATCCCCCGGACCTTGCAGATGAGCCTGTCGGGCGTGCGCGAATTGTCCATCATCGGCACCCCGCCGATCGACCGGTTGGCGATCCGCACCTACGTCAGCGAGTTCGACACCATCACCATCCGCGAGGCTCTGCTGCGCGAGCATTACCGGGGTGGACAGTCCTTTTTGGTCGTCCCGCGCATCAGCGATCTGCCCGAAATGGAAGACTGGCTCAAACGCGAGGTGCCCGAGGTGACCCACGTCGTGGCCCACGGGCAGATGGCAGCGGGCGAACTCGACGACCGGATGAATGCCTTTTACGACGGCAAATACGACGTCCTTCTGGCGACCACCATCGTGGAATCCGGCCTTGATATCCCCACGGCCAATACGATGGTCGTGCACCGGGCCGACATGTTTGGCTTGGCCCAGCTTTATCAGATCCGGGGTAGGGTGGGCCGGTCCAAGACCCGCGCCTATGCCTATCTGACGACCAAGCCCCGGTTGAAACTGACCCCCCAGGCGGAAAAGCGGTTGCGCGTATTGGGCAGTCTGGATTCGCTTGGGGCCGGCTTTACCCTTGCCTCGCAAGACCTTGATATCCGGGGCGCGGGCAACCTTCTGGGCGAAGAACAGTCGGGCCAGATGCGCGAAGTGGGCTACGAGCTGTACCAGCAGATGTTGGAAGAACAGATTGCCAAGATCCGCTCGGGCGAGGCCGAAGGGATCGTGGATGACGGGCAATGGGCGCCCAATATCAACCTCGGCGTGCCTGTCCTGATCCCCGAGGCTTATGTGCCTGACCTTGATGTCCGCCTCGGCCTTTATCGCCGCCTGTCCGACCTCACCACCAAGGTCGAGCTGGAAGGCTTTGCCGCCGAGCTGATCGACCGCTTCGGCACCCTGCCCAAAGAGGTGAACACCCTGCTTCTGGTCGTCCGCATCAAGGCCATGTGCAAACGCGCCGGCATCGCCAAGCTGGACGCCGGGCCCAAGGGGGCCACGATCCAGTTCCACAATGACAAGTTCGCCTCGCCCAAGGGGTTGGTCGATTTCATCAACGATCAAAACGGGCTGGCCAAGGTCAAGGACAACAAGATCGTCATCCGCCGGGACTGGAGCCGCGAGCGCGACAAGATCCAGGGGGCCTTCAACATCGCCCGGGATCTGGCGCAAAAGCTGTCGGACGAGCGTAAGGCAAAGGGCAAGCCCGAAGGCAAGCCCGCCGCCTGACAGGCCGTCAGACGTGGATCAGCGGTGCTTTCTTGGCCTCAGGGTCCAGCTTACGCGCCGTCCGCATCAGGGCCCATGCAAGGGCAGAGCAGACCGCCGTCCCGATCAGGAGCGGGTTTGGCGTGCCATTGAAGGCCAGCCCGATGGGGGCGGCGATCACCACAGAGGCCACCGTGGCAATCGCTGTGACGACCGATGAAGCCATGCCGGCGATATGGCCCATCGGCTCTAACGCCAGGGCATTGAGGTTGCCAAAGGTCAGCCCCGCCATCCCGAACACGGACACCTGCCACAGAAAGAACACCTCGAACGGCAGAACCGGCCCGATGACATGCAGCCGGGTGATCGTCAGAAGTGCGACGGAAATGATCACCTGTGCGCCAAAAGCGAACATTGCCAGCCGCCGCATCCCGACCCGCATGACCAGCACCGCGTTGAAGACCGTGCCAAGGCCCGACAAAAGCCCGCCAACCAGAAACCAGAACGGAAAGCTGTCCGCCTTGCCGTAGGTTTCGCCGTAGATCTGCTGGATCGATGACAACAGGGCGAACAACAGGGCAAAGCCAAGTGTCATCACCGCGATATAGATCAGGACAAGACTGTTGGTCAGCACCTCGCGCGCGGCCTCCCAAAGGGCGGATGGCTTGAGCGTGCGTGTGTTCTCGGACGCCAGCGTTTCGGGCTGGCGCAGGTTCAGCCATAGCCCGCCAATGGCGGCAAACACGACAAAGCCACCAAACACCCCGCGCCAGCCAAAGCCGCTGGCGATCAACGCCCCGACCGAGGGGGCAAGGGCGGGGACGAGGATAAAGATCATCATGACAAAAGAGCTGATCTGCGCCATCCGCCGTCCCGAATAGAGGTCGCGGATCATCGCCTGCGCCACCACTCGGGGCGCCGCCGCACCAAGTCCCTGGATCAGACGGGCCGCCAAGAGCATTTCGATCGAGGTGGCAAAGACCGCGAGAATCGCCCCGATGCTATACAGGACAAGTCCCCAGGTGATCACCGGCTTGCGCCCCAAGGTGTCAGAGAGCGGCCCGGTAATGACCGTGCCAAGCCCCATCCCCAGGATGAAGACCGCCAGGACGAGCTGCGCCCGATTCGGGTCCTCTGGCGTCAGCTCTTGCGCAATGAGGGGCAGCGAGGGGAGCATCGCGTCGATGGCAAAGGCTACCACGGCAATCAACATGGCCACGAGGGTAATGAACTCGGGCCGGGACAGCGGTTGGGTCGGTCGGAACATCAGGCCTCGGCCGCCTGTTGGGCAAGGATATCGTCGATCACCTGTTCCCAGACCTCGGGCGGCTGCGCGCCCGGCACAGCGTGTTGCCCGGCCACGATAAAGGTCGGCACGCCGGTCACGCCCGCCTCGCGGGAATGGGCATCGCGCTGCGAAATCCCGTCGATATCGGCGTCGGTGGCCAGAAGCCGGGCAATGGCTGCGGCATCAAGGCCGATGCTGTCGGCGATGTCGGCCAGAACCTCGGCGTCGCCGATATCGCGGCCCATCTCGAAATAGGCAGTAAAGAGGGCGCTGACGGCGGCGGTCTGGCGCTGTTCGATCCCGGCCCAATGGATCAGGCGGTGGGCGTCAATGGTGTTGGGCGTCCGCTCGATGGCGCCAAGGTTGATCATCAGCCCGGCGGCCTCCGCAGCCTCGGCGATCTGTGAATAGATCTGCACGGCCCGATCCTTGCCGCCGAACTTGCCTTCCAGATAGGCGCGGCGATCCATGCCTCCCTTGGGCATGTCGGGGTTCAGCTGAAAGGGATGCCATTCGATCACGAAGGGATGGTTGGGACGCGCGGCCAGGGCCCGGTCCAAATGGGTCTTGCCGATATAGCACCAGGGGCAGATCGGGTCGGAAAGGATATCAAGTCGGACCATGTGCGGTCTCCCAGTCTTGGCGCAGCTTGCGGCGCAGAAGCTTGTTGTTGGTACCGCGCGGCAGGGCGTCCATCCGGACAAAAAGGCGCGGGCATTTGTATCGGGCCAGTCGTTCAGCGGCAAAAGCCGCCAGTTCGGTGTCGGACAGTGGCGCGGGGCCGGTCCAGAAGGCGGCAATGACGCTGGCGTCGGCCTTGACCCGGACCTCGCAAGCGGCAACTTCCTGAATGCCGGGATGGGTGCCCAGGGCTGTTTCCACCTCGACCGGCGAAACCCTCGTGCCGCCTGCATTCATCATGTCGTCGTTGCGCCCCAGATAAGCAATTGCGCCGCTGGCGTCCATCACGCCGATATCGCCGGTGAGAAACCAGTCGCCCTGAAACCGAGCGGCGGACTCTTCCGGCTGGTCGAGATAGCCGAGCATGAGGCCCGGGTCGCTGCGATGAATGGCGATGACCCCGGGCGTCCCGGCCTGGACCGGGCCATCAGGGCCAAGAAGCGCCAGCCTGCGTCCGGGCTGCGGATAGCCCAGGGTGTCGCCGGGGGCCGGGCGGGACGGGCTGCCCGACAGAAAGGTCGAACATTCGGACATGCCATAAGCCTCTTGTAACGCCGTGCCGGTGGCGACCACCCAGGCCTCGCGCAGGCTGGGGGCCAGCTTTTCCCCGGCTGACAGGCCGTGGCGCAGGTCAGGCAGTGCGGGCAGCGGGGCGCGCAGCATTTGCCGGTAGACCCCAGGGGCGGCAGCAAAGATTGTTGCGCGGGCCCGCAGCAACAGTGCGGGCAGATCGCCCGGCGGTGTGCCGGGGGCCGGGATCAGGGCGGTGGCGCCCAGCGTCCAGGGGTCCATCAGGCCGGTGCCGAGGGTATAGGTCCAGTTGAAGGCGCCTGCGTGCAACAACCGGTCCGCGGGTGTCAGCCCGTACCAGCCATCGTACATCATCCGCCGCGCCCAGATTGCGCGGTGGGCATGCACCACGGCGCGAGGCTGCCCTGAGGTGCCGGAGGTGTAGATGATATAGGCGGGGCGGTCTGGCGCCGTCATCTCAAAGGGGGCGGGGGGCAAGCCGTGAAAGGCCTCGAGCGCGCCAGTCGTCAGGATCGGGGCAGGGTGATCGGGCAAGACAAGGTCTGGCCCGGCAATGATGCAGGCCGGTTTAATCTCGGTCGCGATCTTGGTGATCTCGGGAGCGGTGAGCTGGGCAGAGGTGGGGACGGGCAGAAGCCCCGCCGCAATGCACCCCAGAAAGGCCAGCGGAAACTCGGCCGTATTGCCCAGCTGCAAGAGCACCCGGTCACCGGGCTGTAACCCTGACCGCAACAGACCCGTTGCCGTGCCACCCACGGCCTGACGCAGGCGGGCATAGGTCCAGACATCGTCACCCTCTGGTCCCAGCACCACCAAGGCCGGTTTGTCCGGCAGATCGGCACCAGCCGCCAGCACATGGGCGGCCATGTTGAAAGGGGCGGGGCAGGGGGCGAAACCGCCGTCATCGAAGGAAGTGTGCATGATCCTTGGCTAGTCCTGCGGGCAGTGAGTTGCAAGCAGACTTGGCGCCGGTATATGCAGTCCGCCATGACAGGTCGTGATCCCAAATCCCTCATCCGGATTGCCCGCGAAGCGGGTGGCAGCGAAATCGCGGCCCCCGTCGACCTTGGCGAACGGGTGCGCAGCCTGCGCAAGGCACAGGGCTGGACGCTGGAACAGGCTGCACGGCAGGCAGGTCTTGCCCGCTCGACCCTGTCCAAGATCGAGAACGGGCAGATGTCACCCACCTATGATGCCCTCAAGAAGTTGGCAGTGGGTCTGAGCATTTCGGTGCCGCAACTGTTCACGCCACCCGACGACAGCCAGGTGACCGGCCGCATGGTGTCCACCCGTGCGGGCGAAGGGGCGGTCCACCTGACCACGACGTATGAGCATGAGCTGCTGGGCGAAGGTCTGCTGCAGAAACAGATGCTGCCCTATCGCGCCCGGGTCCGTGCCCGCCGGTTGGAAGAGTTCGACGGCTGGGTCCGCCATGGCGGGGAAGAGTTTCTATATGTCCTCACCGGCACGATCCGGCTTTATACCGAGTTTTATGAGCCCGTGGAGATGAAGCGCGGCGACAGCGCCTATTACGACGCGGCCATGGGCCACAACGTCATCTCGACCAGTGCCGAAGATGCCACCATCCTTTGGGTGACGTCGCTGGCGTGACATCTGGCAGTTTTGGGGATTTGTTTTGGTTTGGTGCGTCGTCCCGGCGGCTGGACCTGCGGCCGGTCGCGGAGCCTCCGGCGGGGATATTTTGGATCCGAAGAAACCATGGGACCCGTCCGGCATGACGATGCGCGGTACGGGTCCTGAAGGGATTTACATGACAAGGTCCACGGCGGCCCCGGCCGTTGTTGTGACGGCAGAGGCCGCGACGCCGGCCGTTGTTGTGACCGCCGTTGTGGCCGCGCCGATCGGCGTGCAGCCTGCTGTCAAAGCCGCGAGCCCGAGGATCATGGTGATCCCTTTGAGCGTTGTTTGGGTGTTTTTTGTTACTTGCATCTGTTTAAGTAAGGTAATGATTTCTTTGTCTAGAAAAATTAAGATTGTCGGTAGCCTCCTTGTCGATGGATGACAAGGGCGTATCTAGGATCGTCCGGAGATTGGGATCTTGCAGCAGTTCGACATAATGGGTCTCAAACGTCTTGTTCCGCAGATATCCAAGGGCACAAAGTTCAGTTTTCACAGTAGCTTGTTGGTGATGTGATAAATTTTGAAGCGCTCTCTTTGTTTGCCCTAGCATTCGCGGCACTGCGGTTTATCCGCAATCTATGCGAGGCTGGTGGAAGCGGGCTCCCCCTTCGCCAGTCGGCAGCTCGCCAACACCACGTTCAAGCAGCAAATCGCGCATCGGTATGCCTGACCAGTTCGAAGTGCATCACTACGCAAGTTCAAACGCGTCCATGTGTAAATCGTCCAACGGTCCATATCTTGAGAAAAGTGGTGCCGTGTGAACGCAAAGATCGAATGGCATTCGAGCCAGCAATACCCCAAGCTCGACGTCACAGGCGCCAGCACCGAGTTGGTGCCGGAATGAGTGCTGTGGTTCGGCCGCCATTCATGGCACGGCTAAGCAACACATCAAAGAAGATAAGTATGCCCTTCTTCGAATCCGGAGGTCGAGCATGCGAATTCCAACAATGGGTTGAGGTTACATTTGCAGACATTGGCCTGCAATCTCACCACGTTGCTGTGCTGTCACACCTTGCCAGAGACTATGGTCGACTGGTCGCTCACCGGCTTATGTCTGGAGCGGAACAAGATTTGGGTCTGCGTTTCGTCGAACGCCCGCTGCATCACGTTACGAATTAGCCAAGGCAGCGATCTCCGGCCTGAAGGTGCACGCCGTCCTTGCACCATCCACTGATTGCTTGGCACGAATGCCTTAGGCATGACCGCGATTTGGGGGGAGATATTACAGACACCGAAGCACAGGTCTGCCTTCGACGATGAAACAAGCCCTCTCTGGCCTGAAACTATGCCAGGTTGGATCGGGGTCCGTCCAGTTCAAGACGTGAGTGACACCGGAGCGACCGCTTTTGGCAAAAGCCTCTTGTTCAACTCAAACAATCAGGCGAATTTCACGTCAAGTGGTAACCCACTTAGGAAAAGTCGGGACAAAATCTGCAAGGTTAGAAATGGAGACCATACGTCATGTTGGGTAGTAAGTTATGGGGTGCTCCGTCGCCTCAAGTTGCTAAAGAGTTTTTTTCCGTGTCCGACAGATTTGGACCTGAGTTCTTTGCCGCGATAGAACCTAAAGAGCTTCTAGGCCCCACGGCATTGGTAGAGATGATAATAGCAGCGAGAGAAGCCAAGAAGCCGTCATCATTTATTCGGATGGGGGATGGCGAAGGCAATCTTCTGCTTGACCATGTGGGGCTTGATGCTGGGATGCAGCTCAAGGCCTATTGCGTTGATAGAATTAGTTACATTCACTTTGGAGACAAATATGTGACAGCTCGGGCTGGGGAAGAATTTTTGAATTTCATTGTAGATGCTGTTGAGTCGGCCGATGTTATAGGAATTGTAGGTGCACAAAGCATTCAATCTGGCTTCACGAAGCCTGAAGAGGAAAAGGATGTCCGTGGAATTATGGGGCAGCGAGCATCTGCAGCCCTTGCCCTGAAATATAAAAACTTGACCGACATTTGGTTCAATCGTTCACTGCTTGACCGATACGATGAGATAATTGGCGGCCAAGACATCGTCTTGATTTCGTCTTACCCTCAACTCTCACCAATTCTGGCGAAAGCATTTAAGGCAACTGTTGACTTAATTGAGGTGCCTACTCAGGCTGTCTTTCATAAACCAAGCGAGCGAGTGGATACAAAGCATTACCCAGATGCAATGAACAGAATAGTGAACCAAATAGATCCCTTGCCAGGCCAAATTTTTCTTGTTGCAGCGGGACTTCTTGGCAAGATGTATTCTTCTCTTGTCAAGGCCCGCGGAGGAATTGCTATTGATATAGGCAGTGTCCCCGAGATCTGGCTTGGAATACCTGCCCAAGGCTTGTCTGCAGATTACATAGCAAAATGGCGCTTACCGGATAGTTGAATTCTTATTTCCCCGAAAAGGTACTGGAATTGCTCGCCAATTTCTTCCTCTCGCGGGGCTTCGCCAGGTCTGGCTAACAACCTCCGATGCTTTTTGTCAGCTCAACCGACATTCCCCAAGTTGCCTGCTGTCTGGCGCGAAGATCGCCTGAATCCG
>CALFSV010000086.1 GCA_937916485.1 uncultured Paracoccaceae bacterium
AGAGTGGTTCAATTTCTGTGCCGCATGATGATTGACTTGAGGTGCCTTTTACGGGCGTTCAAGTTTGTCTGACAACACCTGTTTCACTCGCGACGGGCGGCAATTGTTCAGAAACGAAAGCATCCAGCGCGAGTTTTTCAACCCGTATCCAAGATTGAAACTGAGCGGGCTGTCGCGACTGGTCAACAATTGCGGTAATGAGGCAAAGATCGACGGGCTATTGACCGGGATGCAAGCATAGGTGGCCAACGTACAGGCCGAGCCATAGGTGGTACCCGAGCCTGCTGGGTTCGGGTCACATATAAGCGTCTTTAGACCCTCCTTTTGTGCCCAAAGCGCCGTTGACATGCCCACGATACCAGCGCCAACGACAATTATGTCGAAATCATTATGTGCCATTAGCGTCCTTCCTGTTCATGCGTTTTAGGTACTAAAAACACAGCCATTATAAGACCGGCTAACACCGGTCTATCCGTCAATAAAGCTTAATGTCGAACATAAGAATTAGACGATCTCAAGAAGTAGTTTGGTGGTGTTCTCTTTCGTCATCTTGATGGGGTTTCCACCCGTACTTGGGTCAATCAAAGCGCCTGCTACGACACGGTCAACATCGATGTTTTGGATCCCAAGTTCAGTGAAGTTTTTGGGGATGCCAAGGGATGCGTTGAGATCGTCCACGTAGGCACAGAACCCGTCAAACCCACCATCAATCTTTAGGTAGCTGGCGGCTTGTTCGATCACTTCGGTGATGGCGGGCTTATTGAATTGAAGGACGGCGGGCATGCACACCGCATTCGTGGTGCCGTGGTGCGTGTGATAGATTGCGCCTAACGGATGTGACAGCGCGTGGATTGCTCCCAACCCCTTTTGGAAGGCCGTCGCGCCCATAGCTGCGGCTGACATCATATGCGCGCGGGCCACAAGGTCGGTGCCATCGGCGTATGCACGAGGCAGGTAGTCTTTGACCAACCGCATGCCTTCCAACGCCATGCCTTGTGACATGGGGTGGTAGTGGGGTGAGCAGAAGGCTTCAACGCAATGGGCGAAGGCATCAAGGCCGGTGCCTGCTGTGATGAAATTGGGCATTCCAACGGTCAGTTCTGGATCGCAGATTACAACTGCGGGCAGGAATTTGGGGTGGAATATGATCTTCTTTTCTTCGGTCACAGAGTTGGTGATGACCGACGCGCGGCCCACCTCTGAACCCGTTCCAGCCGTCGTAGGAACGGCAACGATTGGCGCGATCGCATCGGCGTCGGCGCGGGTCCACCAATCATCGATATCTTCAAAATCCCAAAGCGGGCGCGTTTGACCCGCAAGGAAGGCCACCAATTTACCAAGATCAAGACCAGAGCCACCACCAAAGGCAACCACACCGTCATGCCCGCCCTCGTTATAGGCTTTCACACCGGCTTCGGCGTTCTTTTCATTTGGGTTTGGATCGACATCAGAAAACATCGCACGCCCAAGGCCAGCTGCCTCAAGCAGATCAAGCGTTTTGGTGGTGATGGCCATAGTTGCTAGACCGCGATCTGTAACCAAAAGTGGTTTTTTGATCCCAGCCACAGCGCAGGCATCAGCGATTTCGGAAATACGGCCAGCGCCAAAACGGATAGACGTTGGGTAGGACCAGTTTGCTATTAGGCTCATATCTTTATGCTTTCTTGAGATGGTATGATTTTGGACGTGTCAGGTTATGGTAGCCAATCACAGACAGGCCCCCACCGCGTCCCGTGTCTTTGCACCCGGTCCAGCACAGAGCGGGATCAAGGTAGTCAGCGCGGTTCATGAACACGGTCCCTGTCTCGATTTGATCTGCGATTAATTCGGCGCGGATAGCGTCTTGGGTCCAAAGGGAAGCGGTCAGGCCAAAGTTACTATCGTTCATCAGGCGGATCGCTTCGGCGTCATCTTTGACTGACATGATACCAACGACTGGCCCAAAACTTTCTTCACGCATCACACGCATGTCGTGGGTCACGTTTGTCAGGATTTGCGGCATCAAATATGCGCCACCGTCTTCGGGGAAGTGCGCGGGGTGGATATGTGCCGTTGCACCTGCCGCAATGGCATCTGCCGTTTGGCCACGCACCTCGTCTGCAAAGCGCACATGCGCCATTGGGCCAAGGGTGGTTTCAGGGTTCAGCGGGTTGCCCAGCTTGTAACCATTCACAATTGCCACAGCCTTTTGCACGAACGCATCGAACAGGCTTTCGTGGACATAAATCCGTTCAATCCCACAACAGCACTGACCAGAATTGAACATCGCACCGTCAATCAGAGTATCGACAGCCGCGTCAAGGTTGGCGTCTTCCATAACATAGCCAGGGTCTTTGCCGCCGAGTTCCAAACCGATGCCGGTAAAGGTAGCGCTTGCTGCCGCTTCCATCGCTTTGCCGCCACCAACTGAACCGGTGAAGTTCACAAAACCAAACGCGCGATCCGCGATCAAAGCAGATGTTGTCTGGTGATCCAGAAATACGTTTTGGAAAACGTCCTCGGAGATACCAACTGAATGAAATGCGGCCGCCATTCGTTCGCCCACCAATGGGGTTTGGGACGCGTGTTTTAACATTACTGCGTTGCCTGCGATCAAGGCGGGCGCGACGGTGTTGATCGCCGTCATGTAAGGGTAATTCCAAGGTGCCACGACCAAGACCAAACCGTGGGGCACACGTTTGATCACGCGGCGGAATGCATCACTGTCCTCAACCTCAATAGGGGCCAGTGCGTGTTCCGCAATCTCCGCCATATATGAGGCGCGTTCATTAAATCCGCCGAACTCACCACCGTAGCGGACAGGACGACCCATTTGGTGTGCTATCTCAAGCACGATCTCATCATTCATCTCGCCAATGGCTGCAACACCTGCTTGCACCAGTTTGATACGCTCCACGAGGGGGCGTGCAGCCCATGCGACTTGGGCGCTCTTTGCACGCGCGACCGCGGCCTCAGCTTCCGTGCGTGAAAGCGTGTCGCGTGTCGCGTAAACCGATCCGTCAATTGGAGAGATGCATTGGATAGTCATAGCTTTAAGCCCTTTCAAAACCGCGTGCGATTTCCCAATCGGTCACTGTGCGGTCAAATTCTTCTTGTTCCCATTCGGCAGCGCGGGTGTAGTGATCAACAACATCATCGCCCATGGCCGCACGTAGCATATCAGATCCGTGCAGCGCGTCTTTTGCGTCGCGCAAGTTTTGGGGGATATGCGCAGAGGTTGTATCTTCATATGCATCACCCGAGAAAGCCGCAGGGAGTGTCAGCTTTTCTTCGATCCCTTTGATACCCGCGGCGAGCATTGCAGCTTGCGCAAGGTAGGGGTTCATATCAGACCCTGGTATGCGACATTCGACCCTTATCGCTTTGCTGCCAGCACCACACAGGCGATAAGCGGCAGTGCGATTATCTACCGACCAGATGACTTTTGTCGGCGCAAATGAACCTTTGGCAAAGCGTTTGTAGCTATTGATATAGGGGGCCATGAAATAGGTGTAATCGGCAGCGTATTTGATCAGGCCGGCCATGTAGTGATCCATCAATTCTGATTTACTATTGGGCCGATCAGTATCGAAAAACGCTGGCTTACCGTCTTTCCACAAGGAT
The DNA here is from genome assembly GCA_937916485.1 of uncultured Paracoccaceae bacterium. The sequence goes on from CALFSV010000086.1 coordinate 3,604, forward strand.
TGATGTACATGGCTGGACGATCCAACGCGATCTTGGCTCCACTTGGGTAAAAATGTTGCGGCGTGGCCATGTTGCCATGCGATTTCTTTCACGGCATGTTTGGCAATGCTATGGTGATCGGCGCAGGCAAGCGCCTCGTCATATTTGATGTTCAGCTCTTCTTGGCCGGCTTCGGCTTCTCCTTTAGACCCCTCAATAGGGATGCCCATGGCATAAAGGTGGTTGCGCAATGGGCGCATCACAACCTCTTCCTTGGTAGTTTGTAGGATGTTGTAATCTTCGTTGTATCCGCTGATGGGGGTTAGATCGCGAAAGCCGTCTTTACGGATATCATCAAAGCTTTTCTCAAACAGGAAGAATTCCAATTCGGTCGCCATTGTGGCGCTAAATCCCATTTCAGTTAGGCGCGCGATCTGGGTTTTCAACATTGCACGCGGGGAATGGGTGATCGGTTTATTATGGTGATCCAAGACGTCGCAAAGAACCATCGCAGTGCCTTCAAGCCATGGCACAAGGCGCAATGTGTCCAGATCGGGCTTCATGGTATAATCGCCGTACCCTTGCTCCCAACTGGTCGAAGCATAGCCACCAGGCGTTGCCATTTCGAGGTCGGTAGCAAGCAAATAGGTGCAGCAATGCGTTTCCGCATGACCACTTTCGACAAAGGCTTGCGCATGAAAACGCTTGCCCATCAAACGGCCCTGCATATCAACAATACACACCAGGACAGTATCAACAGACCCGTCACTGACGTGCGTTTTTAGATCATCAAAGTTCAAAGTACCGGGCATTAGGTTTCCATTCTTAACAGTGAGGTGAGGGCCGACAAGTTGCGGCCCCCAGAACATAGATTAGCCGTAACGGTATGGGCGTCCAGCTTTGACCATATCGGCATTGTACTTCTTAAAAATATCAACAACGCGACGCTTGACGTCAGACTCGGCTCCTTGGCGTGATCCTTTGCGGCAACATACGTGGCTTCTTCAGGATCAATTCGACCACTGGCGTGCAGGATCATGCGCTTGAAAGCGGTGTAGACATCAACGACCCCGACAAATGCCACAGCGATGCGTGCCAAATTTGGTGGACGCATTGCAACGATTTCGGGATCACGCCCCGCTATGATTGTACCTGTGTGATGGCGCACGTGGCTGGCCTGCCAGATTGCGGGGTTACGCATTATCATAAAACTAGCGAGTTGATAGACTGCATTTTTCATCCAAGTGGTTTTGAACGCGGTCTTGTGTCCACATTCATGCCAACGCGAGTCCGCTGCAGACCCATAAAGAACACCATAAACCAACCAGAAAGGCACAGACCAAACCGATGGCCAAAGTGTGACCGCACATCCAGCACTTACCATCATCATGCCGAGCCATATTGCTGTGTCGCGTATCGCAATCGCATCAGATTTTTGCATCAGGCTCCGAATGTCGTGTGGGTCAACATCGGGACGGAACCACTTTGGATTGGCCGTTCCATTCTCGATCGCCAAACGCCCCGTATCGACGGAAAGTTGATAATTAGTGTTCATAAGAAAAGCGTAGCGACACGATCTGGCGTCGTCAATATGGGCTCAAAGCAGCGCTTCGCTGCAATTTGAATAAAGGACTGTTTAGTCCAAGACCTGAAGCTGAGAAGCGAAGCCAAGGGCCGTGGGCATTGAGCCACGCACCGCCGACCTATTTTCAACGTTGCTTGGGCTAAGTTGGAGCAAGACGACTTTGCTCAGGCCGTGGTCAGTGGATCAACCGCAGGGTTACTGCGCCCAATCGCTACCGCTAAGCCACAGGAACGCGGGCTCGGGCCCTCGATCCCTCGGCCACGCGTCTCAGACCTTGGGGCTTTAGTGTTAGCCTTGTAAATTCATTCGTCGGTAATTTTGTTTGGTAACGCCGCCTCTGCTCAAGCACCAATTTCAAGCTGAACCGAGCCGCTGCTCTTGATGAGTGGCGTTGTCAGACAAACTTGACGGTTTCGAGGTCGGTCCGTATTTTTGTTAGATGACAACATGTTCTCCCTTCAAATACTTCAAGACTTCACCTGAAATCATCCGATTGGCAGTGATGTATTACATACGTTACCCGCTGAGTTTCCGTCAGGTGGAAGATATCTTACATGAACGTGGCATCGATATCTGTCACGAAACAGTTCGGTTTTGGGTTGAACGTTTTGGGTCAAAGTTTGCGGAAGAAATCCGTAAGAATAGGGCAGTGCACCGCTCGAACTGGCAATGGCACCTGGATGAAGTCTTTGTGAAAATAAATAGAGAACGCTTTTACCTATGGCGCGCTTTTGATCACGAAGGCGAAGTTCTTGAATGCTTTGTTACAAAGCGACGCAACAAGGCTGCAGCGAAGAAGTTCCTGATAAAAACAATGCGAAAGCACGGATCACCCAAGATCATCACAACAGACAAGTTGCCATCCTATGGCGCGGCACTTCGTGAGATTGGAGTTGTAGATCGTCAATTATGTGGCGGCCGGTCCAACAACAGATGCGAAAATTCGCACCTGCCATTTCGACGACGAGAACGAGCGATGCAGAAGTTTAAAAGTTGTGCAATGCTCCAGAAATTTACCAGTTATCATGCCCAGATATACAACCACTTCAATCATGAAAGACATCTAGAAAGCAGACAGACTTATAAGCAAAAACGCAGTGCCGCTCTCATAGAGTGGTTTCAAATCTGCGCTTCATAGATTTGTGTGATCGTGGTACTTTGAAACG
>CALFSV010000087.1 GCA_937916485.1 uncultured Paracoccaceae bacterium
CTTATTTCGCGGTTAATTCTGAACTCTCTTTACTCATTTCCTCCCTCGCTTGATCGCCCTGGCGCCGAGGAAGAAGAAATAAAAATGATCTGTCCAGATTCTGCATCGCCGGTAGTAGTAGAGCCTATGAATGAGCATCCAGCGCAAAGGAACCCTGCCATGACTTCCACGAGTCGATCTCTCCCGAGATCGTTTTCGTCTTTCCCGCTGACGGCAGCCATCCTGACGGTTGCGCTGCTGGCTTTTGTGCCGGTAGCGTTCGGCCAAGCGGAAAACTCCGGCGGCGATATCGTGAGCAAAGACCTCAGCCTGGACCTTGGTAAGGGTGTTTCGATGAAGCTGGTGCTCATTCCAGCCGGCAAGTTCAAGATGGGCAACAACGACACCCCGGCGGAAACGATCAAGAAGGTCGGGGGTAAGGAGGAGCACCTTGCCGATGAGTATCCTGCCCATGAGGTGACAATCAGCAAGCCCTTCTACATGGGCATCTACGAGCTGACGCAGGCCCAGTGGAAAGCCGTGATGGGCACGGAACCATGGATGACAAAGACGGCCCTGGGGTACGCGGGTGCGCAGCCGAGACCAGCAGGGGTAGACGACTATCCCGCGGTCTGGATGAGCTCTTATGATGCAATCGAGTTCTGCCGCAAGCTCTCGAAGAAGACCGGCATGAGCGTCTCCCTCCCGACCGAAGCACAATGGGAGTATGCCTGCCGCGCGGGAACTACCACGACCTTTTCCTTCGGAGATGACCTGTCGAAACTCATCGACCACGGCTGGTACGGCGGGCTAACCGGGGGACAGAAGGAAGACTACGCCCATCGCGTCGGCCAGAGGAAGCCCAACGCCTGGGGCTTGTATGACATGCACGGTAACGTCTGGGAATTTTGTAGTGACTGGTATGACAAGGACTACTACAGCAAGTCACCGGGCGTTGATCCGGAGAACACCAAGGAAACCGATCTGCGCTGTCTGCGCAGTGGCTCGTTTCACAGCGTTCCCGCCGTGTCCCGCTCCTCACAACGCGCCAGGTGGGTCGGTCCCAAGCAGGTCCGCTACAACTACGGTCTCCGGGTTGTCGTTGCGTCGGGCGCTCGCGCAAAAGACAAGTTGAAATCGCACTTCAAACCGATCTTTGAAAAATTCGGGCAGCACAGTACGACAAAAATAGAGGTGGTGTCCGGGCCCGAGGCCGTTCAGATGAGAAACGGTCGCGTCGCCGGTAAGCAGTGGGTCGCGACCTCCGGCGAGTATCGCTTCAAGCTGACCATTGAAGATGCGACCGGCGCCAAGCTCGAGCAACTGGTCAGGCGTCTTGAGAAGCTTCCTAGTTCCTACCTGAGCGCGTGCGTGGCTGTGTCTGACAAGGGAGAAGACGGGATCGCGATCTATGCGGACCTCGGTGGAGCAAGGGCGCATGGCGGAAAAGGATATATCAATCTGGTTCCTCATGCCGACGCCTTGGTGATCGCCCATGAAGCCGGCCACACGCTGGAGCAGGTCGCCATGCAGTCAGATCCTAAGACACTTGATAAGTGGGAAGAGGCTATCAAAGCGGATAAGATCTCCGTCTCCGACTATGGTGACACGGTGCGCCATGAAGATCTCGCAGAATTCGCCATGGTATACGCCGTCTGCCTGGACGCGGGCCCCAAACATCTGGCGGAGCTGAAGAAACTCTCACCCCAGCGCTTCGCGCTCTGGGCAAGGATATTGAATCCGTACAGCCCGCAGGCGCTACGAAAAACGCTCGATCCGTTTTACAAACAGCACATCGTCGCCGATGGCCTCGTTGTCGCGGGTTCGGAGAAAGTTTCCTTATACGCTCTGGGAGAAGCGGGATACCTGGCAAAGAAGATGCTCGCCAATCGGCCTGACCTGATGAGGGATCTTTGCGAAAAGCGAAAGATGTTCGTGGCCGTGATGGCATACTGCGAACTGCAGACCGACCTGCCCGACTGCCGAAACATGTCGCTTTGGTGGGCCTATCGCGCTCGAGGTCTGGGGTCCAGGCCGGTCAGTTGTGCCGAAGAAAATTTGCTGAGCCTCAAGGGAGATCCTTATAAGGGTGAAAACATTTTCATTCACGAATTCGCCCACGGGATTCACAGTGTCCTTGGCGAGGAGTTCAACGTGCGACTTAGTGAGCTATTCGACGAGGCGAAGGAAAGTGGCCGCTTCGGTGGGTATGCAATCGACGGTGGCGTCGCGGAGTTCTGGGCCGAAGGCGTTCAGACATGGTTCGAGTGCAACGATCGCAAGAAGCCCAAGTCTGGAAGAGGGTCGGACTCGTTCACCGTGATCGATCCCCAAGGAGAAATCGTCAGCCACCTGACCACCCGCAAGCAGTTGAGAACACACTGTCCGGAATTCGCCAAACTGCTCGACAGTACGTTTCGACAAAACAAATGGGTCTATGTGCCCGTGGCGAAGCGGCTGCACGAACCACACTTAAGCGGCTTCGATCCGGCCGACGCGCCCGAGTTCCGCTGGCCGCCCGCGGTGGTCGAGGCTTACCATCGAATTGAAGCCGAGAAGGCCAAGAAGGAGAAGCAAAGCAAGACCAAATCACAGCGTTAGCGCCGCTGGGCGCAAACGTTCTGCTGAAAGGGAGAAGATAAATATGAGAAGAACACTGCCTGCCTTTTGTATCAGTTTACTTGCCTTGTGCTGCATCTGTGCGCACGCGCAAGAGAAGACGGACGGTGACACCAATCGACCGGTTTCAGGCAAGATTGTGCAATCGATGTTCTACAAAGCACAACACCAGGAAACCGGCAACATGTGGGACGTTTGGCTCTACCATCATGAAGGAACATACTTCCTCTACTACCTCGCAAATGTCGGCGAACACCGCTGGCGCTGGGACAATATTTCCATGGCCACATCACCTGATGGCGTGCACTGGACTGAAAAGGGGCCGATCCTGAAAAAGACTCCGGGAGCCAAGTGGATGGGCACCGGTTCGACCTGGAAGTCACCTGCCTTCGAAAAGGACGGCAAATTCTATATGAATTTTTCCGAGGAGATCGACGGGCGTCAGAACATCTACTTTGCCGAATCCACGGACCTCCTTCACTGGACCCGTTTAAAAGGGGAAGAATACCGATTCGTGCAGAATGAACAATGGTACGAGAAGAAGGGACGCTGGGATTGCATCTGGACCATTCCCAAGCCAGGGGGCGGGCTCTACGGTTACTGGACCGCAAGTCCGGATCGCTCGAAGAAGGACGCCGCTGACGGAATATTCGGCTTCGGCGAGTCGCTCGATGGCGTGCACTGGAAAGCACTTGCGCCTCCCAG
>CALFSV010000088.1 GCA_937916485.1 uncultured Paracoccaceae bacterium
CTGTGCGCATGTTGCGCATGAGTTTTCTATAGACTTCTTTGGTGGACTTACGCTGTCTTAGGGTTACTGAAAGTACATGCGCAACGGACGCACAGACGCATTACTTGGGATTTGGTGACGAGAGAGCGATAGAAAATCGAACGTACAGCATCACAGCCAAGCGGATTATTTCTGGGCTTGTTTTGAAGCACCTGACTGGAGAGCGTTTTGTCATACGGAGAAGCTACGAAACAGCCCTGCACGGCTCAAGTTGGTTTTGTCTGACAATACCCGCCTGCCAGCTTCAACCGGATTTGATCTGACATTGCCTCACTTTTTTGTAGGCTAGTCGTAACCCGTCATTTCTAGGTAGCCGCGCCCTGTATGGCTGCCGAGAACGATAATCGGACCCTCCCAGTAAGGGACTGAAGTATCCATCCATGCCTGTGGGTTTATTGCAGTCACCTCGACATCCACTCCACGGTCAGGCAACCGCACATTCCATGTGGTAGGCACATCACGTCCGCCAACATCAGAGATCGCAACCGGGTCAGCTTCAAACGCGCCGTTGGCGTAGGAAGTTGCAGAACCGTTAGGGTCAATCCACGTCGCAGAAGTATAGTAGCTACCATCAGTTTGGCGCAGGCGAAATCCCATTAATTTGCCATCCTCCAACGACAACGAGAACCAGTCCCATCCCGTTTGATTGTCAGAGAGCGGCTGAGAGGACCATTCCCGATCTAGCCAAGCATCACCAGCGACTTCTATACTACCCGTCGGAAGAATCAGGGTTCCCTCAATTGCGTAGAACGGTTGAGAGTAGTAAAAAGAAGCCTGCCCCTCTGCTGATTTTACCGAGTATCCCTCATCGCCGTGAAATACCAAAGGGCCATCTGATTTCAAGACCATATCATAAGCGAATTCAGGCCCACTCGCCGTCATGGCCAGCGTTGCAAAATCAGGGCCTACTAGCTGCCAATCGTCAATCCAGGCCTCAAACGGGTCGGCCTGTACCCCCGCCTGTCCAATACCACCACGGGCAAGACGCTCAGTCACAAAATGCGCGTCAGGAGTGGTTACCGCCGCGTGACCCATCCACAGCTGGGGTGAGGACCACCCTTTGCCACCATCCGACGTAAGCGCAGAGCGAAACAGCGTCCATTGAAGACCGTACGGCGTCCCATCAAGACCTTCAAGGTTAGCCGTCAGATACCACCATTCAATCCGATAATCATAGTGGGGACCATGATCGGTCGGAAAATCAAATTGTGCTGGGCGTTGCGGAGACGAGAAACCGTCGACATCAGTGCCGAGGCCCGCGAAGCCCTGTGCACTTGCGGTGATGGGCCAAAGCAAAAGGAGAACGACTCTAGCGTTCATTTGCAAACACTTTCAGCAAATCCGCCGGCCGCGTCCGAGCAAGCTTTGTTGCAGGCCAGAGCGCGGCGATAGCAGCAGCGGCCACCGCAAAAGCAGCGAGGCGCGCGTAGTCCAGTGGGAATAAAAACATCGGCAAACGCCATCCGAAGGCCTCAACATTGACAACTGCCAACAAGGTCCATGCCAGCGAGAGCCCTAGTGGCAATGCGAGAGCCGTGGTGAGTAGCGCCAAAAGGACGGCACGGACGATTTCCAAACGGCCCAGCCGCGCACGAGTAATGCCCTGCGCCCAAACAGGAGCAAGTTGTGGGATGCGCATGTTAGCGAGGGCCAACAAACTCATCAAAATGGCAAAGCCTGCCACGGCGAGTGTCAGTATATTGAGCGCACCTGTCACCGTGAAGGTCCTATCAAACACCGCCAATGAAAACGCCTTAATACCTGCTTGATTGATCATGTTTACCTCAGTTAGGCCGAAGTCTGCGCCGAGATCGAGGGATAGGGCCGTCACACGCGACGGATCTATGCGCACGCCGAACCGAAGGGGGGAGATATCGGGAAATAGGGCTGCGAACTTGGCTTCAGTAATGATAACCTGTCCGATTGGATTGCCGTAATCGCCATAAATACCCACAACTTTAAAGGGTTGCCCTGCAATCGTAATTTCATCACCAATCGCGATGCCCGCGCGACGGGCGAGTTGTTCGTTAATCGCGGCCGCTTGTCCTGCTTCAATTAGCGCCCAAGCGCCGGGTACAGCATCCAAAAACAACCAGTTATCGCGGTATGTTGCATGGGCTATAGGACCGTAGATTTCAGATGGAAGGCCGCGGATGTCTTGATTAGCAGACTGAATTGGCAGAACCTTGTCAACACGGAGTTCAAGATAGGGGCGCAGGCTGGCGGCCTGTTGCGCGTCATCCGCATAAACGTAAAATTCCGAAGCAAGCCGTTGGTCAAGGAACCCTGTAAAGGTCAAACGGAAACTATTCACCATCGTAGAGACACCAACGTTGGTAGCCATCGCGATCAAAAGCGCCATCAACGCCAGCGACAGGCCTGGAAGTTGTTGGCGCGTATCCGCCCAGAACCATTCCTCCATAATAGATTTGGCATGCCGCGCGCCAGCGGTAAGTAGACCGTCCAATATAACGGGTAGGGCAAGGGCCGCCCCAATCAGAAGAGCGGCAAGCATGGCAAAACCGGCCACTAGCCCACTGCCCAACCATCCTAGCAGACTGGCCGCAACAAGAAGAAACATAGCCAACACAGTTTGTATCAGGCGACTACGCCTGGCCTGCATCGCCCAAGCATGTGGCCGCGCCGACGCCAGCAGGGGCATACATGCCAAGCGCCAAAGCGACGCGGCTGCCGCCAAAGCCGTACCACCCACAGCAATAAGCAGACCAGAGACCCACCATTCCGGCCGAAACTGCAAGGTGCCTGAAATCGATTGCCCATAAAGACCCAATATAGTGGCAGCAACGTCAGGCAACAGCGCGGCAGCCATGAAATAGCCAAGCCCGACGCCGATCATGCCAGCCAAGACTGAGATGCCGACCAGTTCAAATGCGATAAGGGCGATCAGGTGTACTAGGGGAAAGCCCAGCGCGCGCAAAGTGCGAATGACCGGTCGACGCTGTTCAAATGCGAGGCCGATGGCGCCATGCACGATGAAAATACCCACTATAAACGAGAGGAGACCAAAGGCCGTGAGATTTAAATGGAAACTGTCTGTCAAACGCCCCACGTCCGATCCACTTTGCGGCGGGATCAATTCGAAATTTGGGGCGATCACCTCAAGTGGGGGCTGTATGAGTGGTTGTTGTGGCGCAACGATTAGGCGCGAAATCTGCCCATCTAATCCCAACAGTATTTGTGCAGTGCCAACATCTGTTAGAATAACCGCAGGGGCCACATCGGATGACGGAAATTTGCGTACATCTACCTCACCCAACCGCTCAAGGGTTTCTTGGGTTGCAAACAAGATACCGCGTGTGATCATTTCGATCGTCAACTTACCGTCACTCAGACCAACAGGAGTCAGTCCACTCGGCGATGTCAGGGCATCGATGCCAATCAAACGGATGCCGTCTAATCGCCCTTCAACAACAGGGCTGACAAGCCAGCCCGCACGTCGCAAGGCAATGAAATCTTCCTGCGGTATTGTGCCTGTGCGAGCAACGATCTGGGCGAACATCCCCTCACCCAAAGTTTCAGCAGCGGCATCATATGAGGCGCGCGCTTCGGTGTTGACCGCCTGAACTCCCGACCAAAGCGCCGTAGCCAAAGACAGCCCTACCACCAACGTGAATAACTGCATCGGATTGCGACGCCAATGGGACAGCAACGCTAAAAGACCCGCATTTATCATTCCTCAGCACGTTCGATTTGGCCTGCGCGCAAGTGTAAGCGGCGGCCCATAAGACCCGCCAACCGATGTGAATGGGTGACCAACAACAGGGCAGAATCAGTTTCTATCGCAAGGGTCATCATAAGCTCCATCACCTTGTCGGCTGTTTCTTCATCCAGATTGCCAGTAGGTTCATCGGCAAGAATGAGTGCGGGTTTTGCCGCCAAGGTGCGCGCAATCGCGACACGCTGTTGCTGACCTCCTGAAAGTTGTTCAGGATATTTCCCCAACTGTGCAGACAAGCCCAGCCGGTCTGCCAATTCCTTGATCCAGTTCTGGTCCAAACGGCCTGCAAGGCGGGCCTGGAACCCAATATTGGACTCCACGGTCAGGGATGGAATCAAGTTGAACTGTTGAAACACTACACCAACCTTGTCACGGCGCATGCCCGCGCGCCCAGCATCATCCATAGCCCCGATATCCACACCATCGACTGCCACAATACCGCTGTCAGGTTGATCGAGGCCTCCAATAATGTGGAGCAATGTACTTTTACCACTGCCCGATTCGCCTGTGAGAGCAAGTGTTTCGCCTCGCGCCAGAAGCATTTTGATACCCCGCAGAACAGGCAAATGGCCATCAGGTCCGGCGTAAGACTTGTGCAGATCGCTTACGGATAGAAGCATGGGCTTCGGTTGATCCTTCGGTAATTGGAAACTTATTACCTAAACTAGCGGTGAGGCGAAAAATTTAAAGGGGTGTTCGATTTTGCGCATATGCTTCATCGCAACGTCAGAAGAGGAGGTTTGAGGGTGCCGTTAGACAAAAAGGGGGGCTTATTGGGCGTCCAGTATAGCTTTAACCTATGCGCTCAAAAGTGGTGCTTCATAGCGAAGCTGCGACACGGTCCAGCTTGAAATTGACTCGTAAAACATTTGATGATTATCCCGTCTAGTTTGATTAAGCCCTACTCAGATTTCTGATAATTTTTGATAAAATATCAGATTTCATGGGTGCTATATTGCAACTGCGGGCAATCCAGCTATCTGACATCGATGAGAAATAGACATAGTGAAGCTGGTGCTCGCCCCATCTCAGTGCCAGCCAGACGTTTTGAACGATTGGGAAAGCTTGGTTCCTTGTCTGCAGGTATAGCCAGCAGCATGGCGCTAAATAGCGTTAAACAATTGGGACAAGGCAAACGCCCCTCTTTACGCAACCTATTGTTGACGCAATCCAACGTCCAACGTGTGTCAGACCAACTGGCGCAAATGCGCGGTGCGGCAATGAAAATAGGTCAACTCATGTCTATGGACGCTGGGGATGTACTTCCACCAGAATTGTCCCAAATCCTAATGCGCTTGCGTGACAATGCAAATCCCATGCCTCCTGCCCAATTAAAGAGGGTTTTAAACGCTGAATGGCCAGTTCAATGGTTACGGTCTTTCGATAAATTCGATGTACGACCAATCGCTGCAGCTTCCATCGGGCAGGTGCATCGAGGCCAACTTAAGGATGGACGCGATCTTGCCATTAAGGTGCAATATCCTGGTGTTGCCAAAAGTATCGATAGCGATGTTGCAAATGTTGGTATTTTGATGCGTATGTCTGGTCTGTTGCCTAAAGGTTTCAAACTGGCCCCGTATCTGGAGGAAGGCCGCAAACAACTCCACGCAGAAACCAACTATAACCGAGAAGCTACTCAACTAGTGCGGTTTGGTGATTTGCTGGCAAATAAAACGCAGTTTGTTGTTCCCGAGCTTCACAATGACTGGAGCACACCAAATATTCTGGCAATGACTTATGTAGCAGGCGTGCCAATTGAACGTGTTACGGAAGAACCCCAAGAAATTCGTGATCAAGTCGCCAAAGACTTAATTGACCTCACTCTGCACGAGTTATTCTCCTATGGAGTAATGCAAACAGATCCAAACTTTGCCAATTATCTCTATCAACCAGACAATCACCGGATCGCCTTATTGGACTTTGGTGCAACCCATGAAATTTCGCAGCCTGTAGTACAATTTTACCACCGACTCATGCTCGCCGGTTTTGCTGGCGATGATGTAGCCCTAGAAGCGACGATAAAGGACATTGGTTTTATCGATGAAAACATAAAAGATAACCAAGTCAAACAAATAGTCCATATAGTCAAATTTGTATTCGAAACATTACAAGAAAATCTCTATCTGGATTTTGCAAACACAAAATTAGCAACGGATCTTCAGGACTTAGTAATTTCTTTGGCTAAGGATGGCTTCACACCACCACCATTGCCAATAGACGTTCTCCTAATACAGCGAAAATTTGGTGGGATGTTTCTCCTAGCAGCTAAACTCGCTGCTCGGGTCGATGTCGTCTCATTAGTCGCAGATCACTTGCAAGGCAGTGCACCGAGTTACCAAACAAATCAAACGGTGCTGTCAGACGAATGAGAACTCGCATCAGATTGCTAGCGCAGCCTGAATC
>CALFSV010000089.1 GCA_937916485.1 uncultured Paracoccaceae bacterium
GCGCCGGTCGGGAATCGTGCCGTCATCCAGCACCGTAACGCCGCGCGCTGCGACCTGCTGACCCATCAAACCAGAAAAGGCAGAGGTTTTCTTGCGGTTGAAATCACCTTCCAGCCCGTGACCGATTGCCTCGTGCAGCAGGATCCCCGGCCAGCCCGCGCCAAGCGCCACATCCATCACACCGGCGGGCGCAGGTTCAGCGCGCAGGTTCACAAGGGCGATCCGCAGCGCCTCGCGAGTGGCGTTCTGCCAGTGCTCGGCGTCGATCAACCCGGTCAGACCCATCCGACCACCGCCCCCCATCGACCCAGTTTCGCGACGGCCGTTTTCCTCGACAATCACAGAGACATTCAACCGAGTCATGGGGCGCGCATCGCGGACCAGATGGCCCTCGGGGCGCAGGATTTCGACCTCTTGCATCGAGGCGGCGAGGGTCGCGGACACTTGAATGACCCGTTTGTCCAGATCGCGGGCAAAGGCGTCGATCTCGCGCAAAGTCTCGATCTTGGTGGGAAAAACAGCGTCTTCCATGGGGTTTGCATCTGTGTACAGTCGCACATTGGTGGCACGCGGCGCGTCGGCCAAGGTGCCGCCGCCATCGCCAACCGCAAGCCGTGCGGTTTCGACGGCACGGGTCAGCGCGGCCTCGCTGATCTCGCTCGAATGGGCGTAACCGGCCGTCTCGCCGCGCACCGCGCGCAGGCCAAACCCCTCGGAGGCATCATAACTGGCCGTCTTAACCCGTCCGTCATCAAATGAGATTACTTCAGAGCGGCGGCGTTCCAGAAACAACTCGCCGTCATCGGCCCCGGACACGGCCTCTTGCAATCGTGCAAGGGCTGCGTCTTGGTCGAGTGCGGTCTCAAAAGGGCGAAAGGGCGCGTCAGACATGGTGGATTTTCCCGGGATAAGAGGACATCCGTTGGGTTAGCGGCGCAATGCCGCAACGGATTTGCTTGAGGGTGTGGCCTTAATATGGTTTTTCACCGCAAAAGACACAACGGGGATTCCGTGTTAAATCCGGACCCCCGCCAGCGCGGTGGCAAATGCCATCATGATGAACAGGAAGATGATATGCGGTTGAACACGATTCTTTCCGGCCTTTGGGTCGCAGGTATGGCAACGCTTGCAGCGGGCGTTGCACGGGCTCAGGACGGCCTTGACGGCCTGCCGGTGATTGGCAAGCCGATCCCCGGCGGCATGGGTTTCCAGCCTGCTGCGACGGAATTGGCCCGCGACATTCACTGGCTTGACGGGATGTTGTTGGTGATCATCACCGTCATCACCCTCTTTGTGACCCTTTTGCTGGCCTATGTTGTTGTGCGGTTCAACCGCACCACGAACCCGAAACCGGCCACATTTACCCATAACTCGCCGATCGAGGTGACATGGACCGTGGTGCCAATCGTTATTCTGGTCTTTATCGGTGCGTTCTCTCTGCCCGTCTTGTTCAAGCAGCAGGAAATCCCAGAGGCAGACCTGACCATCAAGGCAACCGGGTATCAGTGGTATTGGGGGTACGAGTATGTGGATGACGGCCTGGCCTTTGACAGCTTCCTTCTGGCCCGTGAGGATCTTGCCTCTCATGGATACGCCGATGACGAGTATCTTCTGGCAACCGATACAGCCGTTGTTATCCCAACCGGTAAAACTGTTGTTATTCAGGTGACTGGCGCTGACGTGATCCACTCGTGGGCAATGCCTGCCTTTGGGGTCAAGCAGGACGGCATTCCCGGACGTCTTGCCCAGCTTTGGTTCAAAGTGGACGAAGGCAATGAGGGCATCTATTTTGGCCAGTGTTCAGAGCTTTGCGGCAAAGATCACGCCTATATGCCGATCACGATCAAGGCCGTCTCGCAAGAGCAGTATGACACTTGGCTCGCCGGTCCTGCGCAAGAGTTCGCCATTAACGGTGCTGTGAAATCCATCGACGTCGCCCTCGCGGACTAAGATAACGCTATAGCCTTTGCGGGTGGGGCAGACCTCACCCGCATTTTGCAATAGCAGACGGGCGGAGAGCCCCGCCTTTTGAAAGAGTGAAAATGACAGACGCCAATCTGACAGACTTCGACAATGAGGCCAGCTTTGGCGATTACTTCGCCCTGCTGAAACCCCGTGTGATGTCGCTGGTGATCTTTACCGCTCTGGTTGGTATCCTCGTCGCCCCCACTACGCTCCATCCGATCGAGGCTTTGTCGGCGATCCTCTTCATCGCGATCGGGGCGGGCGCCTCTGGCGCGCTGAATATGTGGTGGGATGCGGATATCGACGCTGTCATGGTACGCACGTCGAAACGCTCGGTCCCTGCAGGCAAGGTTCAACCCGGTGAAGCGCTGGCCATCGGTCTTGCCCTGTCTGGTATGTCCGTCATCATGCTGGGGCTTGCGACGAATTGGCTGGCGGCGGGCCTTCTGGCCTTTACGATTTTCTTTTACGCCGTGGTCTACACCATGTGGCTCAAGCGGTGGACACCCCAAAATATCGTGATCGGCGGTGCGGCCGGTGCCTTCCCTCCGATGATCGGCTGGGTTGCGGTCACTGGTAGCATTTCGGTCGAATCGGTGCTGATGTTTGCACTGATCTTTATGTGGACCCCGCCGCATTTCTGGGCTCTGGCTCTGTTCCTGCGCAAGGATTACGACAATGCAGGCGTGCCGATGCTGACCGTCACCCATGGTCGGCGTGTCACCCGCAACCATATCCTGATCTACACGCTGCTGCTGGCCCCGGTTGCGGTCGGCCTTGGCTTCACCTCTGTTGGCGGTCCCGTCTATCTGGCTGGTGCGGTCCTGATGAACGCGTGGTTCGTCAAGGGCGCGTTCGAGATCTGGCGGCGCGACGAGGACATGGCTGAAGCGGATAGATACAAAACCGAGAAGGCGTTTTTCAAATTCTCGATCTTCTACCTTTTCCTTCATTTTGGCGCGATATTGGTCGACCTGACCCTTCGCGGGTTAGGTGTGCTGTGATGGCGTTGAAAGCAGAGCATGAGATCCACAAACGCCGATTTTCTCGGAACATGGGGGTGGGGCTGGCGCTGGTCGGTTTCGCCGCATTGATGTTCGGCCTCAGCGTGGTGAAAGTTCAATCCATCGGTGCAGTGCAGGGGTTTGACCACGTGCTGCGCCCCGAACTGCTGGAGAAAAGCAAGTGAAGCTGGAGGGCACCAAAAAAACCTTGGCGCAAACTGTCGGCGTGGTTGTTCTCATGGGCGCGCTGGCGTGGGCCTCGGTGCCATTTTACAACTGGTTCTGCCGCGTCACAGGCTTTGGAGGCACGACCTCGGTCGCGGACGCAGGCAGCGATGTCGTTTTGGACGAGACGATTATCATCCGCTTTGACGCCTCGCTGGAACGCGCGATGCCGTGGGAGTTCAAACCCATGGTGCGCGAAATGGAACTGCGGATCGGAGAAACCGGTCTGGCCTTTTACGAGGCCTATAATCCGACCGATCACGTCGTCGCCGGGTCAGCGGCCTATAATGTCACGCCTTACGAGGCTGGTGGCTTTTTCACCAAGATCGACTGTTTCTGCTTTGAAGAGCAGGTGTTGCAACCCGGTGAACGGGTGCAGATGCCGGTGACCTTCTATGTGGACCCCGAAATCGTGACGGATCGCGACGCTAAATATGTACACCACATCACGCTAAGCTATACGTTCTACGAAATTGAACTTCCCGAGACGCAGGCGGCTTTGCCAATCGCGTCCGAGACTGAATACAACTAAGCTCCGGACGAGGGACAACTCACAATGGCGCATGAAAAAAACCACGACTTCCACATTTTGCCGCCCTCGATCTGGCCCTTCGCGGCCTCTGTCGGGGCATTCGTTATGCTCTACGGCGCAGTGATGTTCTTTCACGACAATGGCCCTTGGCTGATGCTGATTGGTCTGGCTGTGGTCCTTTACGTCATGTTCGCATGGTGGTCCGAAGTGGTCGCAGAGGCGAATGGCGGCGATCACACACCGGTCGTTGTGATCGGCCTGCGCTACGGCGTGATCATGTTCATCATGTCAGAGATCATGTTCTTTGCAGCGTGGTTCTGGTCGTTCTTCAAGCACGCCATGTACCCAATGGACCCTTCGGGTATGAGCCCCTTGGTAGACGGTGTCTGGCCGCCTGCGGGGATTGAGACTTTTGATCCATGGCATCTGCCGCTGATCAACACGCTGATCCTGCTGTGCTCCGGTTGTGCCGCCACTTGGGCCCACCATGCCTTAGTCCATGAAAACAACCGCAAAGACCTGATCAACGGCTTGATCCTTTCAATTGCGCTGGGCGCGCTGTTCACCGTTTTCCAAGTCTACGAATACACCCATGCGGCCTTTGGTTTTGCCGGAAATATCTATGGTGCTAACTTCTTTATGGCGACCGGCTTTCACGGGTTTCACGTGGTTATCGGGACCATCTTCCTCGCTGTTTGTCTGATCCGCGCGATGAAGGGTCACTTTACCCCCGAGCGTCATGTCGGCTTCGAGGCGGCGGCTTGGTATTGGCACTTCGTTGATGTGGTCTGGCTCTTCCTCTTTGCCTCGATCTACATTTGGGGCGCGTAAACTCGACCCAAGGGTAGGCTGCCTCTGGCAGAGAGATCTGCAAAGAAAAGAATTGGGGGCGCGGGGCTGTATCCGCGCCCTTTGGCATTCGGAGAGATGATGAAAAAGCGTCTGGTAATCCCTATCGTCTTTGGCGTGATTGGCACTGCGACCCTGCTGTGGCTTGGGCTGTGGCAGGTGCAGCGCCTCGCATGGAAAGAGGCTATACTGGCGGATATCTCTGCACGGATTGTCGCAGACCCCGTGACTTTGCCCGCTAATCCAGACCCTGAGGCGGATCGGTATCTTCCGGTCAAAGCGACCGGAGAATTGACGGGCGAAGAGGTGATTGTACTGGCCTCGGTCAAACAGATCGGCGCGGTGCATCGACTGATGTCGGTGCTGGAAACAGAGGGACGCCGCGTTCTTGTAGATCGCGGCTACGTCCCGATAGAGTTGAACCCCGCGCCACAAACAGGCCCGCTAGAGGTCCTTGGAAATCTGCACTGGCCGCAAGAGGTAGATAGTTTCACCCCCAAACCAGACCTCGCAACCGGTCTTTGGTTCGCACGCGATGTGCCTGCGATGGCCAAGCTCCTGAAAACAGAACCGATCCTGATCGTTGCCCGCCAAGTGTCGGCCTATAGCCCGCCGGTCACGCCGTTACCGGTGACGGCCCAGGGCATCCCGAACGACCATCTGAGTTATGCAATCACGTGGTTTTTGCTCGCTCTGGTCTGGTCGGGGATGACAGTCTTCTTGGTCTGGCGTATCAGACAGCGAAATGATTAAGACGAGGCAAGCCATGCGCTATGTATCGACCCGGGGTCAGGCCCCTGAACTCAGCTTCGAGGAGGCGATGCTCAGCGGGCTTGC
>CALFSV010000090.1 GCA_937916485.1 uncultured Paracoccaceae bacterium
TTAGCGGCGGGCTTTGTTTTGATGATTGTTCCGGTTGTCGTCATGGGTTACCAAATCACAGCACCGTTCCTAATTCTGGGCGCGGTCGCGATCGCAGCTTCAGCATTTGTGGGAATGATATTTGACCGTGCCAGAACACTCCAACCAACAGGATAAAAATCCGCCGCTATTTGCCATCGGGGGTGAAAATTTGATCGATCATGTAACGAATGACGGTCAGGTTACAGCCAAGGTTGGTGGATCACCTTTTAACGTGGCTATGGGACTTGGACGACAAGGGGCCAATGTCCGCTACATCTCGCCCATCTCCAACGACCCTTGGGGTGGAAAACTTGCGGCGGGTTTGGAAGATGCGGGCGTAAACCTCACTGGGTCGCGGGTGAACTTGCCGACAACAATGGCACGTGTCGAAATAACAAATGGAATTCCGAGTTATAGCTTTGAGAGGGAAGGCACAGCTGAACGCGATATCACCTTTGAAGGTCTGGTTGATCAACTGACCGAAGCATCTGCGCTTCACACTGGATCACTTACCTTAACGAAGGGTGATGACGCAGGCATCTGGGAACGAGTTCTCGCCTATGCTTTTGACGCCGGACTGTTTGTATCCCTTGATCCAAACGTTCGGATGTCTGTGATCGAAGATATTCAGAACTACCGCGAGCGCATCTTTCGCATCGTCCAAAAAGTATCTATGATCAAACTAAGCGATGAGGATTTGGCCGACCTATACCCGGATCAAAGTCATGATGATGCCATTTGCGAACTGTCGCAAAATTCCTCTGCAGCACTGATTGTCCTCACAATGGGTCCGTTAGGCGCTCTTGCGATTACGAAGCACCATCGCGTTCAAGTCGATGCAGCACCCGTTGAAAACCTGATGGATGCGATAGGTGCAGGCGATACCTTTGCGGCAACACTGTTGATGTCGCTTTCCGAAATGGATTGTCTATCCGCTGGACGTATAAATGCGGCAACCGAAGATGAGGTTAGGTCGCTGCTGACGCAGGCTAGCGTGGCCGCTGCAATCAACTGTGGGCGAGAAGGCTGTGATCCGCCAACACGTGCGGAATTAATGGAAACGGTTCTATAACCATGCCCCTCGATCTTTACCTTGATACTGCCGATGTTGCCGAATGGGATTCACTTATGCCCATTGGCATGTTCAAGGGGATAACGACTAACCCGCTGTTGGCACACCGCGCAAACCTGTCCTATCCGCAGATCAATTGGGTGGATATGGCCCAGCGCGCAGCTGACTTGGGTGCCTTGGAACTCCATGCCCAAGTCTTTGGCTCACCCGAAACCTATCGCCCTTGGGCTGAGGAATTGATGACAGCCGGGCAAAAAGCAAGTATTCGAACTGTGGTGAAAGTACCGTTGGTTGAGCCTGCTATCCGTCAGGTCCCAAAGCTAACGTCAGATGGATGCCCAATCTTGATGACCGCCTGCTATGACGCAAAACAGATGTTTGTCGCAACGGGGTTGGGCGCAGATTACATCGCTCCATACTTTGGCCGAATGTTAGAGGCTGACTTGCCTGCGTATGAAATGATCCGTCAAATGCTCGCCATTGGCTCAGGATCAGGCACACGTGTTTTGGTAGCTTCACTGCGTTCAACAAATCAAATGAACAAGCTGGCGGAAATTGGCTGTGATTGCTTCACGATTGCCCCCGATATCGCGTGGGCGTTACTAGAAGATGAAAGAGCACAAGCAGCATATTGCGACTTTGAAACAGTGAGCCAGGCTTTGTCAGAGTAAAGCATCTTTAAGCTGGCA
>CALFSV010000091.1 GCA_937916485.1 uncultured Paracoccaceae bacterium
AAACACAACGGACGAGGCGATTGGCATTGCCAGGGCTGCGGACAAAGTGGGGATGCCATCGGTTATCTCGTTTACGATTGAAGAAGACCGCAAGCTGCGCAGCGGCGAGACTTTGAAACAAGCGATTGAGTCAGTTGATGCAGCAACTGCAAGCGCGCCAGCCTATTACATGATCAATTGCTCGCACCCCGTTGATTTCGGACCAACATTGGCCGCCGAACCTTGGGTGAACCGCATCCGTGGATTGCGGGCCAACGCGTCATCCTTGGACCATGGTACCTTGTGCCAGTTGGGTCATCTCGACGAAGGCGACCCCGACGAATTGGCGAGCCAGTATGTTGATCTGCGGGCGGCCCATCCGAATATGAATGTCTTTGGTGGATGTTGCGGCACGGACTATGTGCATGTCGAGAAAATCGGGCGGGCCCTTTTGGCTGCCACGTGAGCAGCCCACACCAATGTTTTTGAGACTGCTAGCTGCCATTCCTGCATGGCGCAGCAGTGATCAATATGGGCTGTTTCGACACCTTCGCGGCGCGATCCACCGACGGTCGGTACAGGATGGGCGACCGTTCGCGGCGTCTGCCACGAATGAACAGGACGCGGACAAACCAGGCGTTGAAGTCGCACAATCGAACGTCCGCTCCGTTCATAAAACCTAACGCAATCCAGCGCACGAAAGCGCTGCAGTCAGCGCATCCGCTTGTTTCTGAACGGGATACGGGAACATGCGTTTTGAGTGGGCAAGGCTGTACTTGGGCGCGATTTCTTTGATCTTCGCAACCTCTTGCTTTGCGCCCTCGGTGTCACCAACCTCCCAAAGCGCTCGCACCATTTGGACCCGTGCCGGGACGAAACGCGGGACGCGGTTCAGCACAGATTGAAAGTGCCCTATGGCCGTCTCCTGCTCCGCCAATAAAAGGTCGCTATGGCCTTGCGGGAATTCCCAACTGGGCGGCAGAAAGCTGTCTTTTGAAAACACCGCCTCCAGAAGTGGCCCGGCGTCTTGCGGGCGCGCAAGGCGGTTCATGGTCTCGCCGTAGGCCAGATAAGCCTCGGGGTTTTCCGGGTCGCGCATCAAGGCGGCGTCAAAGGCCGCGATGGTTTCCTGAGGCCGCCGCAGATACCCCAGCACCCAACCGAGACGCGCGAAACCAAGGGCTGCGTTGTCGTCCCGCCGGATGGCCTCGCGCGCAAGGCTCTCTGCTGCTTCCAGCGTTTTGTCACTGCCGGGCAATCCAAAGACATAGAGCGTCGTGCGGCAATAGGCCTGCTGGGCGTAGGCGTTGGCAAAATCAGGGTCCAACTCGGCCGCTGTCACAAAGTGCGACAGCGCTTCGACAAAGGCCTGAGGTTCATAGCGAAAATACGCATATCGACCCTTTTGATAGGCATCATATGCCCTAGAATTCACAGTGCCGCGTAGCGCTCTGGCAGGCCGTGTTTGATCCGGCGCAATCACGGCAAGCAACCGATCTGCGATCAGGTCGTGACCCGCCAAAAGGCTTTCCAGAGACAGATCAAAACGCTCGGCCCAGATTTGTTGCTGCCCGGTTCCATTCAGGATCGCGGCGCTTACACGAATGCGCGTCCCACTTTC
>CALFSV010000092.1 GCA_937916485.1 uncultured Paracoccaceae bacterium
CTAGGCTGTGTAGTTGTCCAAAAACACCGCTGCAAAGAAGGCCTTTATTTCTGCCACTTCAGAGAATGGGACAACCAAAGACACATGTTGATCTGGACGTAGTACCAACACCGCGCCCTGAGTGCGGTCGATCCCCCGCATGTCGAAGATGTCACCTTTTGTTTGGTTCGCGCAAAATGCTTTTTCGTAATCCGTCAGCCCCATGATGCCCTTCTTAGGTTGCAACAAAGATGGCATTTGCGAAAAATCCATCTCTCGGTGAGGTAATTGAAAGACGGCGCGTAAGTCGATTGTTGCGTCCATATCGACCTCTTTCGGAGTTATCCCCTTAATCAAGCCCGCAATACTTTCGCACAGGGAATCTACGGGACCACCTTCGCTTCCGTTGTCTCCTTCCGGGGCGAAAGCGATGATCCGCCACCGTCCGTCTGCCTTCAATGCATGGCCTAGCTCCATGGGTTTCGCATCACCCAAGCGGATCACCGGCGCCGAATGGAAGCGTTTGCCGATGAGATATCCCTTGGCAAGGGCTTGGGCAGGGCTGCTTGCGGTAATCAATGACGGATCATAGCAGGTCTCGACCCCAGCGGTGTAGCGTCCGTGTTTCTTGAAGTAAGCTTGGAACTGCGCGGCCTCTTCCTTTGTTTTTGGCTTCTCACTGAACAAACGCGCCATGTCTCGGTCAAAGTCGATAAGCTCTCGCGCCTTGGCTTGCCGCTCGGATGAATATGTATCGAGAAGTGCCCAAGGTGATTGCCCCTGCAACACGGCTGCCAATTTCCACCCCAAGTTAAACGCATCGGCCATTGAAACGTTCATCCCTTGGCCGGCCTTTGGGCTGTGGGTGTGACAGGCGTCGCCCGCAATAAAGACGCGCGGTGTGACCTTGCCTCGTTTATCGGCGGCAACGTCATCAAATCCATCACAAACACGTTGGCCAATCTCATAGGCCGACCACCATGCGACCTGTGCGGTTTCGAATTCAAAAGGGCTTAGAATGCAGCGGGCTTTGTCAATCAACTGTTCTGACGTAACGCCGCGATCTGACGCGCGCTCGCCGTCCTTTAGGGCATCAAGTTCAATGTAAAGTCGGACCATATATCCGCCTTCGCGCGGAATGATCAGGATGCTGCCTTGGTCCGCCGATTGAATCGCACATTTCAAACGAATGTCGGGAAAACTGGTGCGTGGCAGAACGTCCATAACGCCCCAAAGTTGCCGCGCTGACGCGCCCTTTAGCCCTAACCCCAAACCAGAGCGCACTTTGCTCCGCGCCCCATCGCAGCCCACAAGATACTTTGCGCGAATGGTTTCCTGTTCTCCGTCTTTGTCGAGACATTTGAAGGTTGCCTCAATCGGATAGTTCTGCGTATCGTCGCGCGTGAATGACACGAGCTCTCGACTATAATCCGGAACCAGCCGGCTTGGAGATTTGGCCATGACATCCAGAAAGAAGTCATGGATGCGCGCTTGGCTTAAAATGACGTGAGGCATTTCAGACAGATCGTCTTCGACGTCTTGAATGCGATCCGCGCGGACAAGCGGCGCACCATCCGTTCCCGGGCGCCAAAAGCTGACTTCGTTGACGTGATAGCCCTCTTTGATGACTTTCTCTGAAAAGCCAAAGGCCTCAAACATTTCGATGGACCGACACGCGACTCCGTCTGCTTGTCCGACTTCCAGCGGACCCGGTTTCCGTTCCGCAATCCGAACAGAGACGTTGCCTAAAGTGCTAAGTTGGGCTGCTAGGGTCAAACCTGCCGGACCACAGCCCACTATAAGAACATCGACCTCACTGCCCATGACACGGTTGTTTGCAGGTGCAATTGACGGATCGCCGGGGCGAAACCCATTCAAGTGATATTGCATGTGTACGACCTCCCACCGTCAACTGCATTTTCAAATCATACTAGACTCAAATAGATGGTACTGTCAGATTAAACTTGGTTGAGACGGGCAGGGTGGTCTCGTAGCCTCTCCGTATGACAAAACACTCCCCA
>CALFSV010000093.1 GCA_937916485.1 uncultured Paracoccaceae bacterium
TGGTGCCCAGAAGAGGACGTCGAACTCTCAAAACTATCAAGCAAAAATAGAGGGTTACGAGGTAACCAGTTATCAAAAGTGGTCCCGAAAGCGGTCCCGGTTGAAGGACAATCCACTTGTTACAACCGTTGGACATCTAAGCAATAGCCCGACTGAATTTCCAGCCGGGCTAGCTGTGGGTTTTAGAACTCAAGTTGTCTGACGTCAGCGCCTATGGGTCCAAATAGCGTTTCCAAGCCATCCCTTCTTCCTCCTGTGACACTCAAATCGTGGCACACTTTTAAGGGGCCAAGACAATTGTCGCGCGGCAGGTCTGACAAGGTGCCGTTTTGAGAATAGCTTAAAATCATCCACTCGGAGTTCATGAAGCGTGCTCGCTGCATTTATAGTTGGATTTGGCTAACCATTCCGGGCAGATTTCGACGCCCCAACCCGGGGCATCGGTCACAACTGCCTGGCCGTTCGTGATGGTGAAAGGATCGTTCCGAAACAATTCGCGTTGCCACGGGTAGTAGTCGTCTCCTTCGATGGAGAATTCCAAATAGCGGCCCGGATTGGGCACTGCGCGAAGCAGGTGCATGGTAAAAAGTGTGACCAGCGATAGGTTAGCCGCATGCGGCGTGCAAGGAAGCCCAGAAGCGTGACCCATGTGCGCAACTTGCATGCTGCGCAGCATGCCGCCTAGATAAAGGATATCGGGCTGGATAATATCCACAGAGCGCATCGCGATTATTCGCTTCCACTGCTGCAGATCCCAATCCTGCTCACCACCCGCTACGTCGATGGACAGATCGCGAGTGACTTCGGCGGTCTGCTCAAGTTCCCAATATGGGCAAGGTTCCTCGAAGTGTTCGTAACCGTTTGCCTCCAACATCCTCCCGATCTCCACCGCGCGGGCTGGACTAAAGCCGGAATTGCCATCCACCAGCAGCGCCGCGTCAGAACCCATTGCCTTGCGGATTACGGGAATAATCGCCTCGGTGCGGCCTTCCCACTCGTCTCGGTCCTGGCCGCACTCTGCGCCAACCCGCACTTTAAAAGCGTCAAAGCCGAAATCGTCGCGCAGGCTTTGCAACCTTAAGGCTTCGTCCTCAGGCGTAATGTCGCGTCGCATGGAAGATGCATAGGCCCGTAGCGGACCAGCTGAGCCACCCAGTAATTCAGTTACCGGCTTCTCCACAGCCTTGCCGCGCCAGTCCCAAACCGCGGTGTCCAAACCCGCCATGGCGCGACGCAGATAGGTACCAGGGAATTTGTGCTCGCGTAGTGGTATCTCGGCGATCATCTCTTCCAACGCGTCCATACCGCGTCCTAAGGCCCAGGGCGCGACCTGTCGGTGCAGGATCTCGCAGGTCAGGTCGCTACTGTACGTGGAAACTTGCCCCCAACCCATCGTGCCATCTTCAGCGGTGACCCGCACAAATCCGACAAGCGGCGTGCAGAATGTCTCAAGCCGGCGAATACGCGGCCCAGTGTCATCTTTACCAAGGGCTTTCGCAACTGGCACAGCGCCAGACATTGAATAAGGCGTGCTCATGCGTCCTCCAGAATAAGATCCGCGGCCCGATGCGCCAACATCATAGTTGGGGCATTGGTATTACCTGAGGTCAAATTGGGAAATACCGAGGCATCGACGACACGTAATCCTTGGATTCCATGGACTTGCAGCCTGGGACTGACAACAGAATCCTGCGCAGTCTGCCCCATTCGGCAGGTTCCAACTGGGTGGAAAACGGTGCCACAGCGTGCGCGAAAATCAGCGAGGATCTCGTCATCGTTCATGCCCCGCACATCTGGGTCCATCGTTGAAGCCACCAATTCATTCAGCGCGGTGGTTGAAATCAAGCGTTGACATAATCGGCCGCCCGCGACGACTTGTTCTTGGTCTTCTGCGGTCGCCAGCGAATTGGGACAGATTCGGGGCGCAGCGAACGGGTCGGAAGAACTAATGTCGATCCGGCCACGGCTGGTAGGGCGGGTTGGCTGAAAGCCGATGATGAACCCCGGGAACGGGTCGGGCTGAACTACCGTGCGCTTACCATTCGGGGTTGTAGTGTAGGTAACAGGGTTAAAATAAAGCTGCTGGTCTGGCTGCGCCTTGTCTTGGCTAGAGCGAAAATAGCCACCACATTGATTCACAGACAGAGCCAGTGGCCCGCGTCGAGCCAGAACGTATTGTAGCGCCACACGCAACTTGCCCGTCAAAGGTTGAAGCACATTATTCAGCGTCGGCTTAGTGGCGCGGAAATTATAGCTGATGCCCAGATGGTCCTGTAGATTTCCGCCCACGTGCGGCGCATCCATCAACGGCGTGATACCGTGCGACTTCAGGAGCTCCACTGGACCGATTCCAGAAAGCTGCAGCAGCCGCGGAGAAGTCACCGAACCCGTAGACAGGATGATCTCTCGACCGGCACGCAGCGTTTGTGTCTTGCCCTCATACATGACCTGAATAGCAACGGCCCGTGTGCCTTCAAAAATGATCCGCTCAGCCTGCACCCCAGTCATGAGAGTAACGTTGGCCCGCTTCAGTGCGGGTTTCAGAAAAGCCCGTGACGAATGCATCCGCATACCGCCGCTGGTGTTGATCTGGTAGGCTGTCGCGCCTTCGTTGTCGGGGCCGTTGATGCTCTCAGTACGCGGTAACCCTAGTTCCTCGGCCGCTGCAAAGAAGAACCTGTTAACCGGATGGATCTGGTCTGACACGTCCTGCACATGTAGCGGCCCGCTGCCCTTGCGCTCGCCATTTTTCCCGAGCCGGGTTTCCATCGTTTCATAGGTTCGGCGTACCGTATCCCAGTTCCAGCCATTCGCGCCTGCCGCTTCCCAGTCATCAAAGTCTCTCGGCAACCCTCGGGCATAGACAAGTGCGTTTATCGCCCCGGAACCGCCCACGACCTTGCCGCGCGGCCAGTAGCCAGCGCGGCCGGCCAGCGCCTCTTCTGGTTCGGTTTCGTATTTCCAGTTCAGCTTTGGATCAAAGAACGTCTTGCCATAGCCTAGCGGCAGGGCAATCCATGGCGACCAGCCACGCCCGCCAGCCTCAAGCACTAGTACCTTAAAGCGTCCAGATACGCTTAGCCGCTCTGCTAGAACACAGCCAGCGGAGCCTGCCCCCACGATAATATAGTCAAAGTTTTCCAACGGCGTTCTCTGATGACTCTCACTGTGTTTCTGGCACGAAAAACTGGCGCTTCGTAAACAAATAATTTCGTGATATATACGTGGAAATTTTTGAAATCCAGGCGCGCTACATGAACGACATACCTCCTTTACCTTGGCTTCGCGCATTTGAGGCAGCCTCGCGAAACGGCAACTTTTCCAACGCCGCAGATGAACTCGGACTAACACCTGCCGCTGTCAGCCATCAGTTACGGTCACTCGAAGAGCATTTGGGCTATCAGCTTTTTTCGCGCAAAAAGCGGCCCATGGAATTGACCACAATGGGGGAGCTTTATCTGCCCTGGGTCATCAAAGCTTTCGAAATCCTTAGGCTGGGTACGCGGGATGTTTTCGGCACCAGCCAGATGCGCCCATTGAGAATCCGTTGCCTTCCGACATTTGCTCAGCTCTGGCTTTTGAAACAGTTGCCTGATTTCCGGGCGCGATATCCGGGCGTTAATGTGCAATTGCATATGGGCACTTGGGCTAGCGCGATCCAATCAAACCAACTTGACATAGAAATTCGTTTCGGGAACGGGGATTGGCAAGGGCAGCACGCAACGCTGCTAGCGCGTGCTCCTGTAGTCCCAGTCTGTCACCCGAACCTGCAACCCAAAGGTGAAACCCTTGAAACTTTGCGAGACTCTCCTTTGATCGAGATCATCGGTGTAGCCGACAATTGGTACCAATTTTTCCGTCAGGAGAACCTGGTGCCACTCAGACAAATCCCTGCCATCAATGTGGATCAGAGCATCGCAGCCCTGGAACTCGCCGTGAATGGGATGGGACATGCGCTAGTGTCAGAGCTTTTCGCATTTCCCTATCTGCAAGACGGGCGTTTGGTACACTCACTGCCCCTCGAAAAACACACCGATCAGGCAATCTATGTCACCTGCCCCGAGGGTCCCATGAGCTACGATTGTCAAATATTTTTGGATTGGATTGTGGAGCGGTCTTCTCCGATGCGGCAAGCATGAGAAAG
This sequence comes from uncultured Paracoccaceae bacterium, assembly GCA_937916485.1. Next base: position 4,145 of record CALFSV010000093.1, read on the forward strand.
GATTAACACATATTGTGCCTTCAGGCTCAGCTCAAAAAACATGTTTTCTGATGAATTTATTTTTTGCCTCAGAGCATATATTAAAAAATGCGTTACAGCATTCACTACTGCGCGCGCGACACAAGCGGCAATCTCGATCAGTGACCGCACTAAATGCAGAACCCATGAGATGGATAAAGATTACATCTTTATCTGTAAAAATCTGATTATAAACGAAATATGTTATAAATTTGGTGCCCAGGAGAGGACGTC
>CALFSV010000094.1 GCA_937916485.1 uncultured Paracoccaceae bacterium
TGCGAAATATCACCATCAGGACAGCAAAATCAGAGATTTACTTGGGGAATATGGGTCTAGATGTCCTTTTCGTGTGCCCGGATCGGGCCGCATGTGAATGGGGAAATGATTTGTGCGGTGAGTTGCTCGAAATACTCAAGCCTAACTCCGATTCGCTTAGGTCAACCTCCAAGATTATCGACAGCCCGTCAATTCGGTCTTTTCAGGGGCATCCCGAGATAAAGGGACCAGCCTGTCCTGCCGGATATTGGCGCCCCGCTGGCACCAGTAGGACTGCCTTTCCCCGTCTGTCCCTCGATCGTCGCCAACCGACCCGTTCCTGACCCTAAACCGCCTAACTTGAGCCATAATACGCAGGCATTACTGCAATTTGCAAAAGACCGGTTAGAATTGATTCCGACGCCTTTTGATTAACCAGTGCGATGTTGTGCAACCCATGGCAGAGACCATCTAGGACCGAAAGTCTTATGAAGCATATTCGAAACTGGATTCCATCAAAGGTTCGCGCGTTTCGCCGGGATCAAGATGGCTCGATGATCGTCTTCTCGCTATTCATTTTCGCGATGATGCTGATCGTCGGAGGTATGGCCGTGGATATCATGCGGTTCGAAACCTACCGGGCTCGTTTGCAATCGACGCTGGACCGAGCCGTGCTGGCCGCAGCCGATCTGGATGTCTGCCTCGACAACGCACAAAACGCCGAAGACGTCGTTCGGGACTATGTCCTCAAGAACGGATTCCAAAATCAACTGGATACAGTCACGGTCGTCGAAGGCTTCAACTCTTGCAGCGTTTCCGCCGTCGCCTCGATCGAAGTGAACACGATTTTCATGCAAATGGTAGGTGTCGATCAGCTTTCGACGCCTGCCGCCAGCGCAGCCGTCGAGGCCCTGAACGAGATCGAGATCAGCCTCGTCCTCGATGTGTCCGGCTCAATGGGATCGAACAACCGATTGGTGAACATGCGCAACGCCGCCCGCGAATTCGTGGCGACCATGTTCAACGGGTTTGACGATGACGCCCTGTCGATCTCGGTCGTGCCCTATTCGACCCACGTCAACCTTGGGCCCGAACTGGCCAGCCAGTTCAACCTGAATTACGCGCATGATTACAGCCATTGCGTCGATTTGCCGGCCTCTGCCTATAACTCAACAGCCCTTCCGCCAGGCGCCGGCTACGACCAGGCCGCGCATGTGGACGTGGAAAGCTATGCGAGCGGCTGGAGCCGTCGTGGAGCCTCGGATTTCGTGTGCAACCCGGATTCCCGTTCCCGTGTCGTGCCCTTGTCGCGAAATGAAAGCGCCGTAGACTCAATGATCTCCAACCTAAGATCCGACGCCTGGACATCCATCGAGATGGGCGCGAAATGGGGCGTTAGCCTGCTCGACCCGTCAACACAGCCGGCGGTGTCAGGCCTGATTGCGGACGGCATCGTTGACGCCCAGTTCGAGGGCCGTCCTTTGGCCTATGGCACTGACGGATCGCTCAAGGTCATGGTGCTGATGACGGATGGTGAGAACACCCGCCACTACGAATTGGACCCCGCCTACAGGTCGGGATGGTCCGACGTTTGGTACGACGGGTCGGACAACTACTATGTCGAAGATGAAGAGTATTCCGACACCGACCGTGATGGTCGGAGCCGCGAAGACTATTACATGCCGGACAACGACCGGTGGACCAACAGCCGGCGGGGCGACCGGCTGACCTGGCCCGAACTTTGGGCGCAAGTCAATCTGGATGCCCATGCGTGGTATTTCCGTGCCAACCAGCGCAACTCAAACAGTGTCTACAACGACTGGTACGGTGACATCTTCACCACCACCTACACCGATGCCAAGGATGCCCGGCTTGACGCGATCTGTAGCGCAGCCAAGGCCCAGGGCATCGTCATCTTTGCCATCGGTTTCGAGGTAACCAACCGCGCGGCCGATGTCATGTCCAGCTGTGCGTCCTCGCCCAGTCACTTTTATCGCGTCCAAGGCCTTGAGATCGCAACCGCATTTGCCTCGATCGCCAGCCAGATCACAGCCCTAAGGCTTGTCCAATGACCACAACCAAATCAAGCGATGGCACCAAGGTTCCATTCCTGCGCCGGTTCCGCCGGTCGGAAGAAGGCAACGGGACGATTGAATTCGTCCTTTTTGTCCCTTTCTTTCTGGCACTCTTCCTGTCGAGCTTCGAACTCGGAATGCTCCTTGCCCGAAACGTGATGCTGGACCGGGGCCTCGACATCGCAGTTCGTCAAGTCCGGCTGGGCCAGATGGACCCTGTGAACCATGACAACATGAAGGCTGCCGTCTGTGATGCCGCTGTCATCATCCCCGATTGCCTGAACTCTCTCCAGCTCGAGATGCGCCCTCTAAACCCGCGGAACTGGAACAACATCCCCGTCGGCGCCGATTGCGTCGACGTCGAAGAACCCAGCACCCCGGTGCGTCAGTTCGTAGCCGGTCAGCCAAACCAGCTGATGATCATCCGGGCCTGTTCGCTTTTTGACCCCATAGCGCCAACCGCCGCGCTTGGTGCCCAACTGACCCGTCAAAGTGGCGACAAATACGCCCTGACATCGTCCGCAGCCTTTGTGGTGGAGCCTGATTGATATGACCATAGCCCGCCAAATGGCCATCAGCCTTCTAAGCAAAGGCCTTTCGAAGATCGCAGGACCGGCCCAACGGCTGCGTCGCGATCAGGAAGGCAGCGTTTCGGTCGAAGCGATCTTGATGTTGCCCCTGCTGATCTGGGCCTTCCTTGGCACATGGGTGTTTTTCGACGCCTATAAAGCGCAGTTCGTCAATGCCAAGGCAGGCTACACCATCGGCGACATCCTCAGCCGGGAAACCGGTTTCGTCACCCCCGAATACATGGACAGCCTATATAACCTGCAACAGTTCCTGGTCGAACGGGGCGATCCGATCCGCCTGCGCCTGTCGGTCATCACCTATGACGAAGACAATGACAGCTATGATGTCCGCTGGTCGCGGAACCGTGGCGGCGGCGGCATCATCACGGATAGTGACGTTGAGGAGATGCGCGACATGATCCCGATCATGGCGGACGGAAGTAGCGCGATCATCGTGCAGACGTCGATGGAATATATCCCGATTTACCGCAACGGCCTGTCGGACATGACGTTTGACGACTTCGTCGTGACGCGTCCCCGCTTTGCAGGCCAGCTGTGCTGGAACAGCAGCAACACCAGCACCTCCCAGGATACGGCGACCTGCTAATCCCTGACGGGCGTCCTAATCGTCAGATGACAGTTGGTCGGGCACACCGGCCAGCCTCAGGGACATCTGTTCGCCCATGAACTTGGTCGCTCGCATCGGGGTGACGCCACCGACGCCGACCCGGTTGCCAACCCGCCACCAAAGCCCCGGCACCCAGGTCCGCTGTCCCGGTTCCTTCAGCTTGAGGACAAAACCGTTCGACGGCTTGAGCGCAAAGGCCCCCCGCTCGACCGCTGCGATCTCGTCCCAGCGGGCCAGCCAGCGACCGCTTGTGTCGCGAAGGCCCTCGTCGGTCAGCTCCAGCACCAGCGAAGTCGCCCTGCGAAGCTGTTCCCCGCCCCACAGCACAACAACACCCACCGCGATGGAAAAGACCGAGAACAGGGCCCCGGCGGCACTGGTAAAGGCCATCCAGATCAAGAGCGCCCCAAGGGCATAAAGGACCCCGATCGCAAAGATACGCCGCCCCGCCGACGGATAAAGCCGCATGAGGATCTCGTCATCTTTCCGATCGGTCATCTTCGCTCTCTTTTCCCAAATCCGTCGCTTGCCTAGCCTGCGACGGCGATCAGGGCCAGAGTTATCGCGCAGGCACCACTTCGTATCCGGGCTCTTCGGGTTCGTCATCCACCATTTCAGAGGGGAAACCGGGGGCAAGGATCGACAAACCTGTCGCCTCTTCAAGCCGTTCGATGATCCGGTCAGACTGGGCGCGAGGGCCGTAGCGCCGGATCCCGTCTTCAAAGATCGAGACCATCAGAGGGCTGATTTCAAGCGGAACGTCCGCTGCCTCTGCAATGGACTGGAACAGGCCGATGTCCTTTTTCACCAGGTCCATCGTAAAGTTGATGTCGCGGCAGCCGTTCAGGATCATCTGGCTTTCGGTCTCGTGGACAAACGATGTCCCCGATGAGATCTTGATGGCCTCATATGTCGTCGCCAGATCAAGCCCCGCCGCCTTCATCGTCACCATCGCCTCGCAAACGGTCAGCAGGTTGGCGGTGGCCAGATAGTTGGTCATCACCTTGAGGATCGAGGCCGAGCCGACGGGCCCGGTGTGCAGCACCCGTCGCCCCAATACGGTCAGCAGCGGCAGGACCGCGTCAAACGTCTCACGGTCTCCGCCCATGAAAATCGAGATGTTGCCCGTTGCCGCCCGGTGGCAACCACCTGACACGGGAGCTTCGGCGGCCTGCCCGCCGCGGGCGGTGACCTCACCGGCCAGCCGCTTGACCTCTTCGGCGTCGGTCGTCGACATCTCGATCCAGATCTTGCCCGGCCCGACCGCAGGCAGCATCGATTCGACCACCGCCGCGCAGGCTGCGGGCGACGGCAGGCAGGTGATGACCACATCACAGTCCCGCATCATGTCAACGGGCGAACCACCGTCCTGTGCGCCCTTTTCGACAAAGCCCACCACGGCGGCCGGGTCGAGGTCATGGACCGAAAGGTCCATACCGTTGCGCAGCAAACTTCCCGCGAGCTTGGCCCCAACGTTGCCCAGTCCGATAAATCCGATTTTCATGAGTGTGATCCTCTCACCTTTAAGTTGGCCGCAGAATGTCCAGCCTGCACCCTGCGCTCTGGCCCCAATGCGACGCACCAAGGTCACTTACGGCAGAAAATTTGTCGCTCGGGTGGCCAAGTCGCGGCCCTTGCCCCGCAACTGCCGGGCCACTACGGTGCGGCAACCTGAAAATGAGCGTGAAATCGTGACCCTTCGCCCCCTCCTCGTGCTTGTAGGCCTGACGCTTGGACTGGCGGCCTGCAACGATTGGCCAGAGATCGAGGTGCCCGGTTCCGTCCAAAGTCAGGCGGCATCCTGGCCACGCCTGTTACCGCTTGCACCCATCCTGACGCGGGCCGACGCGACCGTTCCAGAAGAGGGCCCCTCCGCCGCTCGCATCGCCAGCCTCGAAGCCCGTGCCGGGGCCATTCGTCGTCCAGTCATCGACCCTCAGACCCGGAACGATATGGAAGTTGGCGTCGATTTGTCGGGGCTGTATGACGATGCGTTGAACTGACCGCCGGGACAGGATAACAGCGATCCGACCCCTTCAATGACGGACCAGCGCCATGACAACAGACATTTCTCCCCGCCCCTTGCGGCTTGGCATCGCGGGTCTTGGGACCGTCGGCACTGGCTTGGTCAAGATCGTGCAAGAGCATGCCCCCTTGCTGGCCTCGCGGGCCGGTCGGCCCATCGAAATCGTCGCCGTTTCGGCCCGCGCGAAGGGTAAGGATCGGGGCGTCGACCTGTCTTCCTACGCCTGGGAGGATGATCCGGTTGCTCTGGCCGGGCGGGCCGATATCGACGTCTTTGTCGAGTTGATGGGCGGATCCGATGGGCCAGCGCGCAGGGCAACAGAAACCGCGATTGCGGCTGGAAAAGACGTCGTAACCGCGAACAAGGCCCTTCTGGCACTGCATGGCCAGGCCCTTGCCACTGCGGCGGAAGCGGCGGGAAAGGTGATCCGGTTCGAGGCGGCCGTGGCGGGCGGCATTCCGGTGGTCAAGGCCCTGACCGAAGGTCTGGCCGGGAACGAGATCAGCCGGGTAATGGGGGTCATGAACGGAACCTGCAACTACATCCTGACACGGATGGAAAGTGCAGGCCTGCCCTATGAAACCGTCTTCCAAGAGGCATCCGACCTTGGCTACCTTGAGGCTGATCCAAATTTGGACGTCGGTGGTATTGATGCGGGGCACAAGCTGGCCCTTCTGGCGGCCATCGCCTTTGGAACCCAGGTCGACTTTGACGCCGTGGAACTGGAAGGGATCGGCTCGATCACGATCGAGGACATCCGCCAAGCTGCAGATATGGGCTACAAGATCAAGCTTTTGGGCGTCGCCCAGATGACTGGGCGCGGGCTCGAACAGCGTATGTCGCCCTGCCTTGTTCCCGAAACCTCGCCGCTTGGTCAGCTGCAGGGCGGCACCAACATGGTGGTTCTGGAAGGCGACGCCGTGGGGCAGATCGTCTTGCGCGGGGCTGGTGCAGGCTCGGGCCCGACGGCCAGCGCTGTGATGGCGGACATCATGGATATTGCGCGCGGCTGTCGCGTCCCGACATTTGGTCAGCCTGCTGCGACCCTGCGTCAGGCGCGGGCCGCTCGGGCGGCCGTGGCGGCACCCTACTACCTGCGTATGCAGCTTCTCGATAAACCTGGTGCCCTGGCCAAGGTCGCCCGGGTATTGGGCGAGGCCGGCATTTCGATCGACAGGATGCGGCAATACAGTCACGAGGACGTGGCCGCCCCGGTTCTGATCGTGACCCACAAGACGACGCGGACCGCGCTGGAAGAGGCGTTGGTCGGATTTGAGGAAACCGGTGTCATGGCGGGTCCGCCCGTCGCGATCAGGATCGAAGCTGTCTGATCAGGGCCGAAGAATTTTCGAGAAAATTCTTTGCCCGCAATTCCGCCGTGAGTTGGGAACAATTGGCGGCATTCCAGAATTTTCGCGAAAATTCTTGGTATTGTGGATTTGCGTTAGCGTTCACACGGTTGTCACCGTGCTCCCGCTAGGGGTAGGTCAAATTATTGACCATTAAGGAACGACTGATGACCAAGGCTCTCGAATTTCACGACCGCATGCTTTCGCTCGGCCTGGCCCGAGTGTCAGAGGCTGCTGCAATCGCCTGTGCCCCCCTGATCGGCCGGGGCGACGAAAAGGCTGCCGACCAGGCCGCCGTCGACGCGATGCGCACCCAATTGAACAAGCTCGATATTCAGGGCGTCGTGGTGATTGGCGAGGGTGAGCGGGACGAGGCCCCCATGCTCTACATCGGCGAAGAAGTCGGCGCAGGCTCCGGCCCTCAGGTCGACATCGCACTTGACCCTCTTGAGGGTACAACACTGACGGCCAAAGACATGCCAAACGCGTTGGCCGTCATCGCGATGGGGCCACGTGGATCGATGCTGCATGCCCCCGACGTTTATATGGAAAAGCTGGCCATCGGCCCGGGGTTTCGGCGTGGTGTCGTGACGCTGGACATGTCACCGGCGGAACGGGTTTCGGCGCTGGCATCGGCCAAAGGGTGTTCGACCACCGACATCACCGTCTGTGTCCTGGAACGCCCCCGCCACGACGACATGATTGCCGAGGTGCGCTCGACCGGGGCTGCTATCCGCCTGATCACCGATGGTGACGTAGCCGGGGTCATGCATTGCGCCGAACCTGCGACGACGGGCATCGACATGTACATGGGCTCTGGCGGCGCACCGGAAGGCGTCCTGGCCGCTGCCGCCCTGAAATGCATGGGTGGCCAGATCTTCGGCAAGCTGTTGTTCCGCAACGATGACGAGCGGGGCCGTGCCAAGAAGGCCGGGATCACGAATTTCGACCGGGTCTATACCCGCGACGATCTGGTCACCGGCGACGTGATCTTTGCCGCCACAGGCGTGACCGATGGCAGCCTTGTCACCGGGATCAAGCGCGAAGTGGGCTACATCACGGTCGAAACGATCCTGATGCGCTCCAAGACCGGTTCGGTGCGGCGGATGACCTATCGCAACCCGGTTGCCTGACCGGGGCACCTAAACGCGACGCCGCCCGTCCTGTCGGACGGGCGGCGATCAACTGCTTTGGATATGGCGAATCCCAAAAGCCAGCCCTAGTATGCCGCTATGGGACAGACGCATCATATGGCCGCATTTCTGGGTGTTGAGGCATCCTTGACCGGTCGGAGATGGGTTGGACCGACGGTCGAAGAAGACCGCAGGGCCGAGGCGATGTCACAGGCGACCGCCCTGCCCCCGGCCCTGTGCCGGATCCTGGTGAAACGTGGCGTCGCCCCCATGGACGCCGCCTCCTTCCTGGCCCCTACCCTGCGGGACCTGCTGCCAGATCCAACAGTCCTGAAGGACATGCAGATCGCAGCCACCCGGTTCCGTACCGCGGTCGAGCGCGGCGAAAAGGTGGCCGTCTTTGCCGATTACGATGTGGACGGCGGATCGTCTGCTGCGCTTCTCTTGACATGGTTGTCTCAAATGGGCCTGAAGGCCCAGCTATACATCCCCGACCGGATCGATGAGGGCTACGGGCCCAACGAACCGGCCATGGCCGATCTTGCCCGCAACAACGATCTAATCGTCTGTGTCGACTGTGGCACCCTAAGCCATGGACCGATCGCGGCGGCCAAGGGCGCTGATGTTATCGTTCTGGACCATCACCTTGGGGGGGATACGTTGCCTCCTGCCCTCGCTGTGGTGAACCCGAACCGGCAGGACGAGGATGGCGCCCTTGGTCACCTTTGTGCGGCCACCGTCGTGTTCCTCATGTTGGTCGAGGTCAACCGCCAGATGCGGGCGGCCGGTAAGGCAGGCCCGGACCTGATGTCGATGCTTGACCTCGTGGCGCTGGCCACGGTGGCAGATGTGGCCCCTCTGACCGGGGTCAACCGCGCGCTGGTCCGGCAAGGGCTGGCTGTCATGGCCCGGCGGGCGCGTCCCGGCCTCGTCGCCCTTGCCGATATCGCGGGCATGAACACCGCCCCTCAGGCCTACCATCTGGGCTATCTGCTCGGCCCGCGCATCAACGCGGGCGGCCGCATCGGCAAGGCGGACCTTGGGGCCCGGCTCTTGTCCACCTCGGATCCGCATGAGGCAGTCGCCCTGGCCGAACGGCTTAACACCCTGAACGCCGAACGGCGCGACATTGAGGCCGCGGTGCAAGAGGCTGCCATGGCGCAGGCCGAAGCCCGGGGGCTCGACGGCCCGTTGGTCTGGGCGGCGGGGGACGGATGGCACCCGGGGGTCGTCGGCATCGTAGCGGCCCGCCTGAAAGAGGCGACCAACCGACCGGCCGTGGTCATCGGACTGGACGGGGACGAGGGCAAAGGGTCAGGGCGGTCCGTGACCGGAATCGATCTTGGCGCGTCAATCCACATGCTGGCGGCCGAAGGGCTGCTGATTAAGGGCGGCGGGCACAGAATGGCCGCCGGCCTGACCGTATCGCGCGAGGGGCTGGAGGCCGCAATGGAGCGGCTGGGCGCCTTGTTGGCACGGCAGGGTGCCGACGCCTTGGGGCCGGGCGACCTGCGGCTGGACGGCCTCCTTATGCCCGGTGCGGCCACGGTGGACCTGGTCGAACAGATCGAAACAGCCGGGCCCTTCGGTGCTGGCGCCCCCGCGCCCCGCTTTGTCTTTCCAGACATGATGATCCACGCCGCCCGGCGGGTCGGCGCGAACCACATCAAGGTCACCTGCGGAGACGGGCTGGGCGCCCGAATCGACGCCATCTGTTTCGGTGCATTCGACGGCCCGATCGGCCCGAAACTTGAGGGTCACAGCGGCGCCCGGTTCCATCTGGCTGGGCGAATTGAGGTAAATCTCTGGCAAGGCCGCAAGTCCGTGCAGTTGCGGCTCGAAGACGTCGCGGCCGCCGCGCGGTGAACCTAAGAAAAAGGTCTGGCAACCGCGCAGATTTTCATACGAATCCCCTTGCCCTCGACACAGGGTTTGCCTAAAAGCCGCGACACTGCCTAGTGTGGCCCGTTCGTCTATCGGTTAGGACGCCAGGTTTTCAACCTGGAAAGAGGGGTTCGATTCCCCTACGGGCTGCCACCTTATTTCAAAAATATAGTGCACCTCAGGGACTTAGTTGGACCTGCAGATTATGCTGCCGAAAATTTGCAAAACATGTTGCGCTTGGCACTATCTCCGAACGTCCATGCGAAGACCGGCATCATATTCTGGCAACATCGCGTCCACCTTCCTCAATGATCTTGGGGCAAAGGCCGGTAAGCGTTTGGTCTGGAACGCCGCCAGGGAGGCAAAGAGCGCAAGAACCTGCAAGTGACGCCCTGCACGGCGGCCGGAACAGAGGCTCTCACAGCAGCTTTCCAAGTTTCGGCACTTGATCGTTCATTCACCGATAGAAACAAGCCTTAGCCCAAGACCGACAAAGCCTGAAACTCTGTTCGGCAGACACCCGGAACCTGTGCAGGCCAGCGCGACACGAAAACCTCCCGCTGGATGGCGTCATCGTCCGCTGACCGTGCGGGATTTCGTTTTCTATTTCTGAGTTTCGCGCTATTCATCTCGGAGTTGTGTTCCGTGTTTTAACCAGTAGCAGTGGTAATGAGTGCAAGCGTCGAAGACTTCATAGGGCACTGGTCCAAGTCCGGTGGCAGCGAAATGGCAAATGCCCAAAGCTTTGCCAACGACCTGACCGTATTGCTTGGGGTGCCAAAGCCAAAACCCGCCACGAGCGATGGCCAGAACGATGACTACCGGTTCGAGCGGCCGGTAACATTCACCCATACCGGGCGGGTGAGGCGCGGACGGATCGACCTCTACAAGAAGCATTGCTTTGTGTTGGAGGCCAAACAGTTCAGCGACGCTGGCCGCACCACGGATCAGAACCAACTCGCCCTGCTGACCGAGGACGGTTCCCCCCACAGACAAGCCGGGCATGGGGCCCGAGGCACCGCACGGTTCGATGACACCATGCTCAAGGCCCGCAATCAGGCCGACAGTTACGCCCGCGCTGTCAGCAAAGAGGACGGTTGGCCGCCCTTCCTGCTTGTCGTCGATGTCGGCAATGTCATTGAGGTCTACGCCGACTTCTCGCGCCAAGGGCAAGGCTACAACCAGTTTCCGGACGGCAACCGGTATCGGATCACGCTTGACGATCTGCGCAACGACGACACACGCACAATGCTGGCCGCGATCTGGGACGATCCCTATTCGCTCGACCCATCGCTCAAGGCCGCGCGCGTCACCCGGGACATTGCCGCCCACCTGGCCGAGCTTGGCAAAAGCTTCGAAAACCAGGGGCACGACAGCATCACCGTCGCCCGTTTTCTCATGCGCTGCCTTTTCTCGATGTTCGCCGAGGATGTGGAGCTGATCCCCAAGGACAGCTTCACCGACCTCCTGCACAAGCTCAGAGGGCACCCGCAGGACGCCGAACACGCCCTCGCCGGTCTGTGGGAGGCTATGGACAAGGGCGACTTTGCGCACGCCTTCATGACCAAGGTCAAACGCTTCAACGGTGGGCTGTTCAAGGACCCCTCTGCCCTGCCCCTCAACACCCTGCAACTGGGCCTGCTGATCGAGGCGGCCGAGGCGGACTGGAAACAGGTCGAACCCGCGATCTTCGGCACGCTCCTCGAACGCGCCCTCGACAAACGCCAGCGGCACAAGCTGGGCGCGCATTACACGCCACGCGCCTATGTGGAACGGCTGGTCACGCCCACGATCATGGAGCCGCTGCGCGAGGACTGGCGCAATGTCCAAACCGCCGTGCAGCGCCTGACCGCGGACGGCAAATCCGGTGACGCCCTGCAACTCGTCCGCGACTTTCACACAAGACTGTGCGAGATCCGCGTGCTCGACCCCGCCTGCGGGTCGGGCAACTTCCTCTATGTCGCGCTTGAGATGATGAAGCGGCTGGAGGGCGAGGTGACCGCGCTCATGTCCGAACTGGGCGAAACGCAAACCAGTTTCATCACCGTGGACCCGCACCAGTTTCTGGGGATCGAGCTGAACCCATGGGCGGCGAATGTGGCCGAGTTGGTGTTGTGGATCGGTTATCTGCAATGGCACTTTCGCACCTATGGCACCGCCGCCCCGTCCGAGCCTGTGCTGCGCGACTTCAAGAACATCCACCAGGGCGATGCCGTGTTGGAATGGTCCGAACGGACCCCGCGCATCGACGACACCGGCACCCCTGTCACCCGCTGGGACGGCGTGACGACCATCCGCCATCAGGTGACGGGGAAAGAAGTGCCAGACCCCGACGCCCGCATCGCCGTCTATGACTACGCCAAACCCCGCGCGACCAAATGGCCAGAGGCAGAGTTCATCGTTGGTAACCCGCCCTTTATCGGGGCCTCACGGCTGCGCGACAGTCTGGGCGATGGCTATGTCGAGGCGCTGTGGAAGGCCTATCCAAAGATGCCGCAAAGCGCGGACCTTGTGATGTTCTGGTGGGAAAAGGCCGCCTTGGCGGCGCGGAGCTGGAACCCCAAGACCGGCAAGGGTACCCGCCGCTTTGGCCTGATCACCACGAACAGCCTGCGCCAGACCTTCAACCGCCGCGTGCTGGAACCACATCTGAACGATCCGAAAAAGCCGCTCTCGCTGCTATATGCGATCCCTGATCACCCTTGGGTGGATAGCGGTAAGGGTGATGCAGATGTTCGGATCGGTATGACCGTGGGGGCGGCGGGCAATCGCGCGGGCGGTTGCTGACCGTGGCCAGCGAGAGCCGCGAAAAGAGCGAGGCGGATGGACGTGCGGTGACCTTTGACCACCAGATCGGCAAGGTTTTTGCGAATTTGCAGATTGGGGCGGATGTGGCGGGGGCCAAATCGCTTCTGGCGAATGAAAAGCTGGCGACCCGTGGGGTGATGCTTTTCGGATCAGGCTTCATTGTGAGCCAAGAGCGCGCCCGCGAACTGGGCTTCGGATCAGACGAATTCGCCAACCATGTTATTAAGCACTATCGAAATGGGCGGGATCTACTTGCGACCTCAAGAGGCGTGATGGTCATTGATCTCTTCGGATACAATGAACAGGAACTTCGCAAGCAATCACCGGGCATCTACCAAGACGTGAAAGACAATGTTTGGCCTGAACGGTCCCAGAATAATCGCAAGTGGAGACGGGAGAACTGGTGGCTTTTTGGTGAGCCGCTAAGCACGTTTCGGCCTGCACTTGAGGGCTTGCAGCGTTTCATTGTTACGGTTGAAACTTCAAAACACCGGACATTCCAATTCTTGGATGGTCAGGTGATGCCTGACAACAAATTGGTGGCATTTGCACTTGAGGACGCCGCGAACCTTTCGGTTCTGAGCAGTTACGTCCATCAGTGTTGGTGCCTCGCTCAAGGCACGGTTCTGGAAGATCGTCCTGTTTACCCAAAAACACAGTGCTTCGACACATTCCCCTTCCCAGACCTCACCGACCCGCAACGCACCCATCTCCGCCAGCTTGGCGAAGACCTCGACGCCCATCGCAAGCGGCAGCAGGCAGCGCACCCCAAGCTGACCCTGACCCAGATGTATAACGTGCTGGAAAAGCTGCGCGCGGGCGAGGCGATCGAGGGCAAGGACCGCGAGATTTATGACCAAGGCCTGATCGGTATCCTGCGCGACCTGCACGACCAGATCGACGCGGCGGTGGCGGATGCCTATGGCTGGCCCGTGGACCTGAGCGACGAAGAGATCCTGCTGCGCCTCGTCGCCCTCAACAAGGAACGGGCCGAGGAAGAGGCGCGCGGCCATATCCGCTGGCTGCGCCCCGATTACCAGAACCCAACCGGCGCAGGGGCCGTATCGGGCAAAACCAGCGAAATGGACCTTGGCGCGGTGACGAAGGTGGAAAAGGCGGCCTGGCCCAAAGCCCTCCCCGACCAGATCGCCGCCGTCCGCGAGGCCCTGTCCGAAATGGGCGAAGCCACCCCCGACCAAATCGCCCGCCGCTTCCTGCGCGCCCGGTCTGCGACAGTGCGCCCCTTGCTCGAAAGCCTTGCTGCCCTTGGACAAGCCGAGGTCATGGATAGCGACCGCTTCGCGGCGTGAGGTTGGATGGGCCAATCTCCTGGGGTTCTGGAAGATGCCCAGCCGCGAAAAGGCCGATAGCAGCCGACGAGGCAAAACTCTGGGCGGGTGGACCCGCCCAGAGCGTTACGATCAAAGGCCGAAGTCAGACGTTGTCAGGGTGAGGTCGGTCTTGACGTTGAGGGTGAAGTCCGCAGCAGCCGATGTGGTCGATCCTTCGATCACGGCGTAGGTGCCATCGTCGCGGGCCTCGTAAGAGACAGACAGCTGCCCGGCTCCGGTCAATCCACCGGTGACAAGGGTGAAAGCCCCGTCGCCCGCGGCAGCACCATTGGCATCGATGAAGCTCAGGTCGATCATGTCACCGGCCACAAAGTTCATGATGGTGTCGCCATTCGCATCGTCGGAGGTCTGGAAGCGGAAGATGTCGTTGCCGTCCCCACCATCCATCACGTTGACCACCTCGTTGGCGACGATCGTGTCGTCACCCGAACCTGTCACGACATTCTCGATCTCGGTGATCGTGTCCCGCCAGGTCTGCGAGCTCTGTGTGAAACCGGCCCGGAAGTCGACCATGATGTTGGCCGTGATTGCCGACATATCGAGCGTGTCCACTCCGACATTACCCGTGCCGTCGTCACCGACATAGATGTCCGCACGGTCGCCGATCGACGCCACGAAAGTATCGTCGCCCTCACCGCCGTACAGCTGGTCATGCGACCCGCCACCCGTCAGCACGTCATTGCCGATGCCGCCGTACAACTCATCACGAGAGCCGCCGCCGTCGAGCATATCGTTGCCGGTGCCGCCGTAGAGGACGTCGTCGTAGGTGCCACCAAAAAGCTGGTCGTCCCCGCTGCCGCCCGTGAGGTTGTCAGTGTGACGGCCACCGTACAACTGGTCGTTGTCTGCACCACCGTCCATGACATCCCGACCAGCCTGGCCGAACATCACGTCGTCGCCCGCACCGCCCTGCATGAGGGTATCGGAACCTCTGTGGCCGTAGAACACATCATCACCGCTGGTCGCCAGAACCGTGAAGTCCTGACCGCCCCTGTCACCGGTTACGACGTTGAACGACTTTTCATAGGCACCGCCATCCGGACCGGTGACTTTCACCACGATTGTATAGGTCGAGTTCGGCGTGAAATCGTTGCCCGACTTCGCCAGTTCGCCAGTGGAGCTAAGCGAAAATCCTGCCGAGGTGCCGGAAATCAACTTGTAGGTCGACCCTTCCAGCCCGCCGGTATGGGACAGCTGGGCAATGACGTCACCGATGCCGGGCAGACCCCACTGGTCAGGCTCTACCGCGCCCCATGCGATGTCCGAGGCGGCCATCGGAAGGTTGATGTTCGTGACGTCAAAGATCGTGCTGTCAAAGCCGTTCAGGCTTGAGTTGCGCGCCACGATGTTGGCGAAATTGGCTTTCTCGCCAAACGCCTGGTAGAAGTCGAAGTTGTCGAACTGCTCCAGATAATAAAACCGGTCGCCTTCCTGCAGGCGGTCGAGTTGCTCGTGAATGACGACCCAGAAGGTCTGACCGACCATGCCGCCAAGGACGTGGCTCTCAGCCAGGCCGCCAACCCACATATCGACGCGGTCGATACCGCTCACGATCTTGCTGCCGCCCGGTCCATCTGTCAGCGCAATATCCGGGTTGACCGCCACGAAAGCGTCGATGTCCTCTTGCGTGGACAAAACCAGGTCTGGATAGGCCTCCTGAAACTGAGCAATCACCGTGTCGCTCAGGCCGTTCCGGGCCTGGAAGTCGGCCCAGTCTGTGTAAGGGGACAGGTCTCCGGCGAAACCGACGGTTTCCGAGATATAGGGATTGGTCGATGCGGCCAGATCGGCACGGATCTGGTTCAGCGTGCCCAATCCGACGTCCCATCCGCGTGCCACGTTAAAGGCAAAGAGGTCCGCGTTGATCCGCACAAGGTCGTTGCGGACAGCGTCGACAATGTTGAAGTCAACCTCTTCCGCGACCTGAGAGGCGTTGCCCGCGATGATCGCCGCGGCCCCATGCTCGGTATAGCCGGGCTGCGGCACATAGCCCGCGGGCAAGGGGGCCGTGAAAGCCTCAGGTGCGTTTGTCGGGTTGAGGAAGGCATCAAAGAGCGACACTTCAAACGGCTGACCATCAGGACCAATGATCTGTAGCGTCTCTCCGATCAGCGAATGGCCGAACCGGTAGGCCGCGGCCGCAAATTCATGGCTGATGCTGGCATCGGCCTGATCGTTGTAGCCGTTCCGACCGTGGTCACCCGCGCCCCGCATGCCGCCCAGCAACATGTCGGCAAAGTCGGTGAAAATGGCCCGCTGGTAGTCGCTGATGTTTAGCAGCTTGGCCGCCTGAAACACCTCGTCTGCTGTGCCGTCAAAGCCTTGTGCGACAAGGTTTTCGACATGGAAGTTGTGGTTACGGGCCCAGATCGTGTGAATGGCGGTCAGGCCGATGTTTTCATTGGCACGGCCATCGCCTGCGATCCGATGGTCAAGCAGGTTCATAAAGGGGTTGGTGTCGAGCAGCAGCGCATGCCCAGACCCCATGAAGTTGTTGGCCATTGCGGCGACCTGTGCGCCGTTGATCGCGCCGGTCCCGGCGTCAACAAGGCCAGGGAAAGCATCCCGGAAGGCCTGCGCCCCACCCGGAAGCGATGGGTCGCGGAAGATGGTATTGGCCTCCCAGTGATGCTCGATCAGGTCGCGCAGGGTCGGCAGAAGGGTAAAGGTCGGGTCGGACGGATCGGGCTCGCCATTCAGAAGTAACATCCCGAAACCTTGCGCGCCGTCGCTTTCACGCAGGAACTGGCCCACCAACTCATGCGAGCCGTAGGCCTGGTTCTGGTCGACGAAAGGCGAGGTCTTGTTGATATGGACAGGCAGCCCGTCGATCCCAAGTACCGCGATTTCGCCGCGCGTCAGGTCGGCGGGATTGTCGGAAAACGGACCACGCTCCATCCCCGGGCCACCGATCGCGATAGTACCATTTTCGGGGTTCTTGGGGATAAACGTAAGGCCGTGATCGAAGTACTGGCCGAAACCGGTGAAGAGCGAGTTGGCGTTCTTGGAATTGGTTCCAAGATTGGCTTCTTGATCGCCAAGCGTGTTCGAGATGGCCCGCGGGTCAAGACCGTCAAAGATCGGGTTGACGTCGAAATTGCCGATCCCGGCGCTGTAGTCACCATAGCGCGCATCGGTAAGCCGAATGAACGGCTGGTCGGCTGCCCCGTAGCCCGGATTGTCGATGTTGTTTCCAAAACCGCTCAGGGTCCGGATCCCTGTAGAGTTGAGTGTGTCGTCGGTGCCGGGAACTGCCGGCAGACCCCGCACGAGGTTCAAAAGCCCCTCAAGATCTGCCGCGGTGAGGGTAAAGTTCCCGTTTGCGACGTTGTCGTTCAAGATCGGGCCAATGAGCTCGGGATCCATGATTTGCCTCCATTCGACCCGCCATGGCAGTAGCGCGGGCAAATTATCAAAAGTAATGGCAGGCGAATTCAGCAGCGGTCTGGCGTCTCAAGGACGAATTGGCCGGGAGCTGTAAACGCGTACCCCCAATTGACCCTGTGATAGCCCCGTCATGCTGCATCGCGGAACGGCCATCAGTAGGGCTAAAGATGCGACCTTCTGCTCGAAATAGAGTAGGACCAAAGTCTGATTCTTGCCATTTTTTGGCCACAATCGGCCATGCGTATGACCCCGTGGACGCACCCTATGGCCAATAGATGGGGGCGTTATATATTATATATATCAACGATTTATTTGGTTCCGGCAGGAGACCCAGTGGCTGCAATCTTGGGCTGCAGGCGGCCCCATCCAACCCTTGCTGATCCTACGACCTTGGTCCACCGAATCTGGCAAAATAATGGCGGCCCCGCCCCAGTCTGCAGCGACGGACGCCCGATTGATGAGCTAGCCCTGCTGACGCCGGGCCTCCATCAGGAACAGGCTGGCGAGGGCCTGCCCGTAGGGTGCCGCGACATTCGGGATCTGGCGGTAGAACTCAAGATCGCTGCCCATCGCTGTCCCGTCGGACACATCGGCCAGTATGCCATCCGGCCCGATCCGCGACAGGACTGCCGTTTGTGCCGCACTGGCAATCCCCGCGGTGTCGGGCGCCAGCAGGCCCAGCCTGATCCCGGCCAGAATGCCATAACCGATTCCCGCCGTTGCCGAGGCTTCGACCGGCGACGTCGGGTCGTCGAGCAGGGTGTGAAACATCCCCCCCTCGTTCTGACAACGGGCCAGGGTTTCGACCTGGCTTGCCAGAACTGTCTTCAGGTAGCGCCCAAGGACCGGGTCGGCCGGAGGGGCGATGACGAAAAGCTCGGGGATGGCAATTGTCACCCAGGCATTCCCCCGCGCCCAGCGCGCACGGGCGTAGTTGTGCCTGCCCTCAAAAGTCCATCCGTGGAAGAACAGCGCCGTTTCGGGATCTGCAAGGAACCGGATGTGTACGAGGTATTGGTAATGCGCCTCGGCAATCCAATCGGCGCGTCCGGTCATCCGCCCGGTCTGGGCAAGGAACAGAACCGCCATGAACAGGGTATCGTCCCATAGCTGCCCGGGCCGCCGCCCCTCTTTGACCACATGTTCAAAGCCGCCTTCAGGCGTCTTGGGCAAGGTTGTCACCAGCCAGTCCGCCCAATCACGACACAGGGCCATCCAGTCGTCCCGCCCGCTGCGTTCCGCAAGGCAGGCCAGCGCCAGCATGGGGGCGGTCGAGTTTACCTGTCTGGGCGGAAGCCCCCGCCCGATCTGCCAGTCATACCAGCGGGCCAGCGCTGCAATCGCCGCCTCATCCCCCCGATGTTCGGCATCGCGGAACAGGCCATAAAGGCCCACCCCGACCTCCCAATCCCATTCGTCAAACAGGATGTCGGAAGGGTCCGCCTGTTCGACAGAGCCGATCCCCTTGAGCCGCCGGAACCCGGCCGACAGGTTGGACAGGGCGGTATCAAGGTCAGACATCAAGTGTCCTCCAGTCCTTCAAGTCGCGTCCGTTCACGCCGACGTAGGGCGTTGTCTGCAAGGCGTCAAAAGGGGCGTCCTGCCCATCAACAGATAGTGGGGCGTCAAATGACAGGGACAATCGACTGCCGTCCGGTGCGGTGACGCTGACCCGGCGCCCAGCCTCATCGAATTCGGGCGCAGCCCCGGCCAGCCTTTGGCCAAACGCCACCCTGTCCTCTCCCGGCAAGGACATGGCGACGATCCAGCCTGTCCGCATTCCATGTGCCCGGAAAAGGGCATCGCGGTAAAGGCCGTCGACCCCTGCAAGCGGGCGCGAGCACCAGACACCGACATGCCCTTTGCCAGATGACATAATCCGCCAGCCTGCATGGTCCCATTGCCCATCAAACGCCTCAGGCGCGGCGAAGAGCTGGGTAAATCCGATATCGCTCCACTCCCGCTCGAGATCGTAGACAAGCAAGGCGATGGAACCGTTTTGCGCCACCCTTGGCATGATGTGGTTCCCTGCCAACAGCGAGGGACGCCGCTCGCCCCAGACCTTCAACTCACCGGGATGGTTGATCCAGAGCCGGGCCATCGGGTGCCCTGCCATCTGGACATCGACCACCTGCGCCTGATGACCCTTCCCGCCGGTCCCCAGATCGGTGACGGTCGATAGCTGCCCGGTGGCGGATTTCCAAAGCGACAGCTTGCCCGCCGCCCCAAGTCCCTGACTGTAGCGGGCCTCAATCCAATTGCCCTCGTTCAGCGTGCTGAGCCAGCTTGCCTGCGGCGGCGGGGCATAGTCCGACAGGCAAAACAGCCCTGCTGCGCGGTCGTAGCCGGGCCGGAACGCCCCGCCAAAGGCAATGGCCGCCACCGCCCCCAATTCTGTCGAAGGGCCGGCCAAAAGCTCTTTCTCGTAGCAGCGGCCTTGGGTCCCGGCAGGGACGCCGCCGCTGGTATGCAGGCCGGTCATCACGAACAGCTGGTCCATCAAGGCCGCCGCCCTGCCCGCCAGCGCGGGCGCCATGTCGTGCAGGGTGAACAGGCCCAGCAGGTCGATCGGGTAGTAGGCGGCAGAATTCCATTCGCAAAGCCCGTCCTCTTCGATAGAGGCAAACCACCGCTCCAACCGCGACAGGGCCTCCGCCGCGAGCATCCGCCCGGTCCTGCCGCTGTTGGCAAAAACCTCCTCGGGAAACAGCTCCCCCGCGACAAGTTGGGCGACGTGAAAGCACAGAACGTGGTTTTCGGACCAGAACCACATCACGTCATCGCCCGGTTCGGTCAGCCAGTAGCGATAGGTCAGGATCGCGGTCCGCAGCCTGTCTTGCAACGGTGGCGGTAAGGCAGATCGCGCGTCGCGCCAAAGCCTGAGAAGCGGCAGAATAGTAAAGTCCGAACAATCATGCCGTTCCTCGATGGTGATCAGGGCGGCCTCGACGATCTCGCACAGGCGGTCCGGCCGTTTGTCTGCGATGGCCAGCGTCAGCGCTAGAGTCGGGTCAAAGCCGGGACCGGACATCATGAGCGCGACGGCCCGCGCCTTGCGCTCGACCAGATCGCCGCGCAATTCCGTGCCGGGTGGCAGATTGGTGGTGCCAAGCCGCCGGGTCAGACGGGCCGCACCCACATGGGCCGTCACCGCGATGGACAGGCAGCCATGGGGGGCGTCGGCCACATCGAAGAGTGGGGCCGAGGGGGCATCGGGGCCAAGAGTAACCTCCAGTCGCCGCGTCGCGTCCGGATCCACCGACAAGCCGCCGCGCAGAAACGGGCCAAGCCCTTCTACGGCCAGGGTGATCGGCTGCTCTGGCGCGGGGTCGGCGACAAGCCGGGCTTGTCCCGCCTCGTGAAAGACATGCGCGGTCCTCAGCCCAGCCAGAACATGTGCGGCGCGGGCCAGCCCCCCGGCATCCACTGCAAGCGGCAATCGTGTCCGGGCGGGCGGGCCGTCAAGATAGGTCAGGGCGAAGAAGCAGGTCGTGTCCCGTTCGTGCAGATCCTCAAGCCGGAGGGTCAAAAGCGCCTCGCCTGCAGGCAAGTCAACCGTGATATCAGTGCTTTGCGGGCTGTTACGCTCAAACGGCTCAAAGACGGCCAGCGGGGCCTCGTCGAGCCAAACGCGCACGCCACCGCAGGTCGCGATGCGCAATCGGGCCGGTCCGGCGCGATCCACGATCAAGCGTGTCTGAAAGGCCCGCGCGATCAGGGTCGGGCGAAAGCAGAATTGCGAGAAATCGCAATCAGGCCCGTCCAAACCGGCAAAAACGTCCTCAAAAGGCCCCTCGGGCCGGGCAATGGTCCGCACCGGAAGTTCGGCCTTCAGCGCCTCCCGGCAGGGCAGGTCCCCGGTATCGACCCAGCCATTGCGAAACCGGTAGTCGACCTTGTCCGGCATGGGGCGGGCTATGCCGGGAAAGTACCTCTCTTGGGGGTTTCCCATCGCCCAGCAGGCCAAGGGCGTGCCGGGAACAAGTTCAACCGGATCGATTTGTGTTGACGTCATGCCAGCCTTTTTGTGTCGCTCGTTGATGCGCCGTCTTACTGTGCCCTTCGTGACGGCAAAAAATCCACTCCCAACTTGGGGATCGCCAAGAAGAGGGCAAAGTTGGCCAAAAATGAGGGGCGTTACATGTTGACGCTAGCAAAAACCACACCCACTATCGCGACAATACCTGCCAGCAAGGCGGGAAGTTTGATTTGGGAGGAGACCAAACATGACATTTGTACGTGTATTCAAAACGCGCGCCGCGCTTGCCGGATGTGCTTCGATTCTGGCGCTGGCCGCGACCACCGCCAGCGCGGTCGAGCTTGATCTGATGATCAGCGACGTCGACTCAAAGGCCGGCCTCGTCGCCGAACTGGCCGAGCGTTACACCGCCGAAAACCCCGACGTGACGATCAACCTCAACCTCGTAGGGTATGACGTCATCCGTGAACAGCTGCCGATCCAGCTTGAGGCCGGCACCGGCCCGGATCTGGCTTTTGTCACCAACCTTGGTGGCCTGAACCCCTACTATGTTGACCTGACCCCCTATGTCGATGCCGAGGCCTGGGAGGCCGACTATGGCGCGGTCCTGCCTTGGTATCGCGCAGGCAATCCGGGCGGCATCTACGGATTCCACACCGAAATGACCGTCACCGGTCCTTACGTGAACCTGACCATGTTCGAAGAGGCTGGCGTGGAAGTGCCCGCCCCCGGAGCAACCTGGGATGACTGGGCCGAAGCGACCCAGGCCGTCATGGACGCCACCGGCAGCTATGCAGGCATGATCATGGACCGTTCGGGCCACCGGATGGCCGGTCCGGCCATGTCCTATGGCGCGGCTTACTTTGACGATGCAGGCAACTTCATCATCGACGACGGTTTCCGTGATTTTGCCCAGAAGATGATCGACTGGCACACCTCTGGCCTGATGCCCGCCGACATCTGGCCCGCCGTTTCGGGCAGCAAGTATGCCAACGGCAACGAGATGTTCTTCAGCGAGGATGTGCCCTTCTACATGTCCGGGTCGTGGAACACCGGCAACGTCCAGAACAACGTTGGCGACGCCTTCGACTGGGCCGTTGTGCCTGTGCCCTGTGGTCCGGCAGGCTGCGGCGTGATGCCGGGCGGTGCCGGTCTGGTGGCCTTCATGGGTGACAACGATGCAGAAGCCGCGAAGTTCGTGGCTTGGATGGGCGAAGAAGAGCAGGCCCGCGAATGGTACACCAAGACCTTCGCGATCCCGGCCAACGCGACCCTTCAGGCCGAAGGTCTGGACTACGCCGGCGCCGGTGCATCCGACGCTGTCGCGGCTGGTCTGAACGCCTTTACCGCAATGGCCGCTGCTGCCGCAGAGACGACGCCCCAGGCCTATGCGCTGCAGGGCAACCCCAACAACTTTGTCGTCTTCAATGCGACCGTGCAGTACCTGTCGGCCGCCATGAACGGCGAACTGACGTTGGACGAGGCGATGGAAAAAATCGACGAGGAATTGACAGCGGTCAACAACTGATCCTGACGGCCTGAACTCTGGCCCGGGGCGCAACAGCGCCCCGGGCCCTTCTGCCGCACTTGGCGGCATCCTCGACACCGAAGGGATCTGTAGAGAATGTCACCAGCCGGCATCCTGATGTTCGCCATCCTGATTCTTTGGGGCGTCGGCGGCTCGGTCTGGCTGCTGCGCCGCCGCCGTTACCGGCTGACCCAGATCCCTCAGTTCTTCATGGACCTGATCGGTTTTCCTGTCGAACTATCCCAAAGCCTTTGGGGCCGCGGCGGCGTTCCCTACGCCCTGCTTCTTCCCAATATGCTGATCTTTGGCCTGTTCACCTTCATGCCGATGATCCTGAATTTCTATGTCTCGATGACCTCAGGCTCTTCGATTGCCCTGTTCGACCGCCCTTGGGTCGGCTTTGCGAATTATACCGAGTTGTTCAATTGCGAGACGATCTTTAGCCCCCGCACCTGTTCTAACGCGGGCTACAATTTCTGGACCGGCATGTTCAACACGCTCTGGTTCGTGTTTTTCCAGGTTCCGATCCTTTGCGTCGTCGCCCTCGTCACCGCGCTGGTGGTCAACCAGAACCTCAAGGGACGGGGTTTTTGGCGGGCGATGTTCTTTTATCCCGTCATGCTGTCGCCTGTCGTCATCGCCAATATCTGGAACTGGGTCCTGCACCGCAAAGGCATGCTGAACGAGGTCATCGGCGGCACCAACGAGACCCTGTCGGGGCTGGCGGGGATGACCGGTTTTGACATGGTTGTCACCGTTCTGGTCGCGGTTGTTCTGATGGTGGTCAGTGAACGGGCGCTGCGCGCCTCGGCCGAACCGTCGCTGGGCTGGACGGCGGTCTTTGCCCTGATCTTTGCGGTCCTGTGCGGCTGGTCCAATCCGCTGAGCCTGCTGGGGCTGCCCTCGGGCAGTTTCTGGGTTGGCGTGGCGCTGGGGGGCCTGTTGTGCTGGATCGTTGCCAGCGGACAGACATTTGCCCGCGCGGCCGTCATCGGCTTTGGCATCCTGGCGGTGATCCTGCTTTTGTCGATCCAGTTTGACAGTGTCTTTGACCTGCCCAAGTACCGGCCCAACAACTGGCTTGTGACCCCCAACACCAATTGGCCGTTCTTCTGGCTGATCTTCGTGTTCACCTGGTCGCATATGGGCTTCTATATGCTGATCCTGCTGGCTGGACTCCAGGCGATCCCCCGCGACTTGTACGAGGCCGCCAAAATGGATGCGACACGTCCGATCCGGGCCTTCTGGCGGATCACCCTGCCGCTGGTCATGCCGACCCTCACGGTGGTCATCGTCCTAAGCCTGATCCGCAGCTTCCAGATCTTTGACGAGGTTTATCTGCTGACCGGCGGCGGTCCGGGCCGCGAGACCTTCATGATCGTGCAGAACATTTACGAGGTCGGCTTCACCAACAACAGCCCCAACTATGGCGAGGCCGCGACCGGCTCTGTCCTGATGGCGCTCGTCATCGCGGTCTTTACCTTCATTCAGCTTTGGCTGACCCGTCGGCAATCGGAGCTTTAGGATATGAGCAGGCTCATCACATTCCTGACCCGAACTCGGGGCAATCCAGACACCGCTCAACGCTTTGGCATCACCGACTTCCTGGCCTACGGCTATCTGGTGCTGGGTGTGCTGATCATCCTGATACCTGTGATGTGGACATTCCTCAGCTCGCTCAAGCCAGAACGGGCCATCGACGGCTTTGACACCCGCCTCTTGCCGATCGCCCAGATCGAAGAGGTCGTGGGCGACGAGGGGCTGAAACCGATCTGGGAGTTGGAGAACGAGGACGGGACCGTCAGCCAGGTCATCAAGATGGGCCCCACCCGCGCCATGACCGATGTGGCAACAGTTGAGGACACCGCTACCGTGTTCCAGGTCCCAAGGGACCAACTAGAACCCGCCGAAGACATCCGGGTAGCGACCGAGAATTACCTCGACCCGATCCTGAAACGGAACGGGCAGGATAACTTTACCTTCGGCACCTACCTGTTCAACTCGGTCTTCGTGACGGTCGTGGCCACGCTAATGACCTTGCTCATCAACGCCATGGCCGCCTTTGCCCTGTCGAAATACCAGTTCCGGGGGCGGTTGACCTTTACCCTGCTGATCGTGGCAACGCTGCTGATCCCGTCGTCGATCATCCTTGTTTCGCTTTTCTTTGTCGTCTGGTCCTTTGGCATCTTCGGATCGCTTTGGGGGGTCATCATCCCGGCAGCCGCAACACCGACCGGGGTGTTTCTGCTGCGCCAGTACATGCTGACCATCCCCGACGAGCTGCTGGAGGCCGCCCGCATGGATGCCGCCAGCGAATGGCGAATCTTCTGGCGCATCATCATTCCACTGTCGCTGCCCGCCCTCAGTGTTCTGGCCATCCTCAGCGTCATCTGGCGATGGAACGACTTCCTCTGGCCGATGATCGTGCTGATCTCTGACCCTGCCAAGCACACCCTCCAATTGGGCCTGACCCAATACGCGGGCGAGTTTGACAGCGACTTCCATTACATCCTGGCGATGACTGTCGTCTCGCTTATTCCCATCACCCTGGTGTTCGTGTGGCTGCAACGCTTCATCACCACCGGCATTGCGACTACTGGCCTCAAATGACAGCCGAACACGCCCTACAGCTCAAGCAGATCCACAAATCCTTTGGCCCTGTCGATGTCATCCACGGCATTGATCTGGAAATCGAAGAGGGGGAGTTCGTCGTCTTTGTCGGCCCCTCCGGATGCGGCAAATCCACCCTTTTGCGCCTGATCGCAGGCCTTGATGATCCCACATCGGGGGACATCATGCTCAAGGATCGGCGCGTCAATTCGGTGCCAGCCTCTGAACGAGGGCTGTCGATGGTGTTCCAGTCCTACGCCCTGTATCCGCATATGTCGGTCCGCTCGAACCTGTCGTTCGGGCTGGAAAACTTCCGGATGCCGCTGGCCGAGATCAATCGCCGGGTGAATGACGCGGCCAAACTGTTGCAGATCGAACAGTTGCTGGACCGTCGCCCCGGCCAGCTGTCGGGCGGGCAACGCCAGCGCGTCGCCATCGGTCGGGCCATCGTGCGCGAGCCTGTCATTTTCCTCTTTGACGAACCGCTGTCCAACCTCGATGCCGAATTGCGCCTGCAAATGCGGGTCGAGATTTCGAACCTGCACGCCGAGCTTGGCAATACCATGATCTACGTCACCCACGACCAGATCGAGGCGATGACGATGGCTGACCGCATCGTCGTCCTGCGCGGTGGACGGATTGAGCAGGTGGGCAAACCGCTGGACCTCTATAACACCCCAGCCAACAAGTTCGTGGCCGGCTTTATCGGTGCGCCCCAGATGAACTTTCTGGCCGGCAAGCTAGAGGGCAAGACCCTGACCCTCGATTGTGGCCTGACCCGCGAGGTGCCGGTGACTGAGGCCGTCACGATGCCCGTCACCATGGGGATCCGACCCGAGACGATCGGTGTGTCGCTGGATGGCGAAGGCGACATGACCGTCGCGGTGCAGAACTTTGAGCAATTGGGCTCGGTCACCTATATCTACTGCGCATTCCCGAATGGAGAGACGCTGACGGTCCAGATCGCCCGGCAGATCCCGCTAAAGCGTGGCCAGACCATCGGCGTGACATTCGAAACCGGGTCCTTCCATATCTTTGGGGGCGAGGGGGACAAGGCCATCCCTCTGGACGTCTGATGCGCGCCGCCATGATCGGGCTTGGCATGGTGTCGCGGACCTATGCCGACGCCTTTGCAAACTCTGACCGGGTCAGCCTGACACGCGTCTATTCCCGCAGCGCCGAGGGGCGGGCGGCCTTTCTGGCGGCGCACCCGGCCCTCGGGGCGCGCGCCGCTGAGAGTATTGCGGAAATCGCCAGCGATCCGGACATCGACTTTGTCGTCCTGACCACGCCGCCCAACGCCCGACGCGACATCGTGGCCGCGTTGGCAGAGGCGGGCAAACCCATCCTGATGGAAAAACCTGTGGAACGGACGCTCGAGGGCGCGACCGAGCTTGTGACCCTGTGCGAGGCAGCAGGCGTGCCCCTTGGCATCGTGCTGCAACACCGCGCCCGCCCTATCGTGGCGGACCTGCGGGACCGGCTTGCGGGCCTTGGCCCCCTTGTGGCGGTTGAGGTCAATGTGCCCTGGTGGCGCCCCCAGTCGTACTATGACGAGCCCGGGCGGGGCACCTATGCCCGTGACGGCGGCGGGGTGCTGATCAGTCAGGCGATCCATACGATGGACCTCATGCTCTCCCTGACCGGCCCTGTGGCCGAAGTCACTGCCATGTGCGCCACGACAGGTTTCCACAAAATGGAAGCCGAGGATTACGTCGTCGCCGGCATGACCTTTGCCAATGGCGCCGTGGGACAACTTTTCGCCACCACCGCCAACTTCCCCGGCGAGGGCGAGACGATCACCCTGCACTGCCGCACCGGATCGGCCCGACTGGCCGCCGGTGTCTTGCGGATCGACCGGCAGGATGGCACCTCCGAGACATTGGGACAGGCGGCCAGTTCGGGCGCGGGGGCTGATCCGATGGCCTTTACCAGCGACTGGCACCGCTTTGTCATCGAAGATTTCGCCAGCGCAATGGCCGATCGCCGCCCCCCCCTTGTACCGGGCCGCACGGCGCTGGAGGTTCACAAACTGATTGCCGCAATCGAGCAGGCCGGAGCTACCGGCCAGCGCGTGGCACTAAAGGAGCTTTGACGTGACATTCAAACTTGGGGTCATCGGGATCGACCATGGCCATATCTTTGGCATGCTTGGAAATATGGTCGCGCAGGGATGTACCTGCGACGCCTATTGGACGGACGGCCCCGCCGTGACCGAGACCAAGTTCCGCGAGGTCTTTCCCCACCTGACCAAGGCCGACGACCGCCGTCGCATACTGGATGACCCGGCGATCAAGATGGTCCTGATCTCGGCCGTCCCGGCGGACCGCGCCAAATTCGCCATCGAGGCGATGGAGGCGGGAAAGGACGTCATGGTCGACAAACCCGGCTGCACGACGCTCGAACAGCTTGCCGCCATCCGCGAGGTGCAGGCCCGCACGGGGCGCATCTGGACCGTCAACTTTTCCGAACGGTTCGAGGTGCCCGCCGTCACCAAGGCCGAAGAGCTGGTCTTTGGCGGCGCCATCGGTCGCGTCATCCAGACTGTTGGACTTGGCCCCCACAAACAGAACCTCAAGACCCGGCCCGACTGGTTCTTTGACCCGACCCGCTTTGGCGGCATCCTATGCGACATAGGCTCCCACCAGATCGACCAGTTCCTGCATTTTACCGGCTCGACCACGGCAACCGTCGCCCATGCGCTGGTCGAGAATACGACAA
Source organism: uncultured Paracoccaceae bacterium (assembly GCA_937916485.1). Next base: position 28,029 of record CALFSV010000094.1, read on the forward strand.
TGCCCGACCACCCCGGCTTTCAGGACTTTGGCGAGATTGTCCTGCGCTCGGACAAGGGCCACGGCTATGTGCGGGTCGACTGGTTCACCCCGAACGGCCTGCCCACATGGGGCGACGGACGGTTGTTCATCCAAGGCACCGAGGGCCAGATAGAGCTGCGCAAATACACCGACATCGGGCGCGCCCATGTCACCAACAACCTGTTCCTTGTGAACGGGGGCAAGAACGAGCTGATCCCCTGCGAGGATGCGGGCCTGCCCTACTTCCCCCGGTTGGCTGCCGATGTTGAGGACCGGACGGAAACTGCAGTGGGCCAGACCCACACATTCACCACCACCGAACTTGCCATTCAGGCACAGATGAAAGCCGACGGGAAATGACACATAGCGTTTGCATCGTGGGGGCAGGCATCGGGGCTGCCCATCTGGCAGGCTTTGCCCAGTTGCCGGACCTCTTCACCGTTCATTCGATCTGCGATCTGGACGAGGCGCGGGGCAAGGCGCTCGCCGCCACCCAGCCCGGCGTCGGCTTTACCACCGATCTGGCCGGGGTTCTGGCGAACCCCGCGATCGACTTCGTCGACATCTGCCTGCCGCCACACCTGCATTTCAAGGTCTGTATGCAGGCGCTTGAGGCCGGCAAGAAGGTCATCTGCGAAAAGCCCCTTGTCGGGTCGCTGGCCGAGGCTGACCAGCTTGCCGCCAAACTTGCCGAGACAGGCGGGTTTCTGTCGCCCGTCTTTCAATACCGGTTCGGGCTGGGCATGTCGCAGCTTCAGGCCCTGATGGCCGCGGGTCTGGCCGGTCGGCCCTATGTCGGCACGCTCGAAACCCATTGGGACAGGCCAGCCAGCTATTACGACATCCCCTGGCGTGGCACCTGGGCTGGTGAACAGGGCGGCGCCCTTCTGGGCCATGCGATCCATATCCACGACCTGCTGCCCGCCGTCCTTGGGCCGGTCGCGTCGGTCTATGCCGATGTCGCCACACGGGTGAATGACATCGAGGTCGAGGATTGCGCCGCCCTGAGCATCAGGATGGAAAGCGGGGCGCTTGTCACCTCCTCCGTGACCCTGGGCTGCGCCGAGAACATCAGCCGGATGCGCCTGATGTTTGAGGGGTTCACGGTCGAATCCGATCACGCCCCCTATTCGCTGGCGGAAAAAGGCTGGCGCTTTGTCGCCCGTGCGCCCACCACCCAAAGTCAGATCGACGCGGTTCTGGCGACCGTGGAAAACCCGCCCATCGGCTACGCCGGCATGTTCACCGCCATAGCCAAGGCACTGACGGGTGCGGACAGTGCCTATGTCACCTTGCAGGACGGGCGCAGGTCGCTCGAGTTCGTGACGGCCGTCTATGCCTCTGCCCGCGCGGGACAAGCCGTCGCGCTGCCGCTGACATCGGATCACCCGATGTATGGTGGCTGGATGCCATGACGCCCACAGGGCCAAGGCGCGGACGCTTGTCATGACCCCCCCGGCTGATGCTATGGCCGAGGGGTTTTCCTTGGCCTCCCTGATACCGCCGGGCCAAAGGCTGACATCAAAGCTGCGCACCCAGTTGCAAGGCCAATGGCGGTCAACCCTGGCAGAGCATCTCTACGGAGACATCCCGCCACCGCCGCAAAGGATGACGGTCGAGCGGCTGCCCCTGCCCGACAGAGGGGCCGAGCATCTGCGCCTGACTTTCCAACAGGACGACCGCCAGTTCAGCGTCGATGCCGCGCTTTGGCTGCCCCAAGACCATAGCGGCCCCCTGCCCCTGATCTGCGGGCTGGATTTTGTTGGCCCGGCAGGGGTGCTCCTGTCCGAGGCCTTCCCGCTTGATCCTGCGGCCACGATATACACCCGGCCCGAACTCGGGGCCGATGGGACAATGACCAATACGCTGCGCGGCACCTCGGCCTACCGCTGGCCGATCCCCCTGCTGTGCGAGGCGGGCTATGCCGTGCTGGTCAGCTCTTACGGATCCTGGGCGCAAGACTGTGCGGAACGGTGGCAGGGCCACGGGGTGGCGCCCCTGATGGGAACCGACGACAGGGCAAGGGCCTTGTCCTTATGGGCCTGGGCATACCTCCGGCTTCTGGATGCGGCCGCCACCCTGCCCGAGGTGGACGGGTCGCGGATGGCGGTGGCGGGCCATTCCCGGCTGGGCAAAGCTGCACTTTGGGCAGCGGCGAACGATTCACGGATCCGGGCGGTCTTTGCCAACCAATCGGGGTGCGGCGGGGCTGCCCCTGCCCGGCACCGGGTCGGTGAAACGCTCGCCCAGATGGAGGCGGACTACCCGCACTGGACGCGGCCCGGCAACGGCCAGACAGCGGCGGATGACCTGCCCTTTGACCAGCACATGCTGCTGGCCAGCATCGCGCCCAGAGCGGTCTACCTTGCCTGTGCCGAAGATGACCTCTGGGCAGACCCGGTGGGCAGCTATGAAGCGCTTTGCTGCGCCTCAACAGTTTGGGGGATCGAGGATTCCTGGCCCCATGCCGCCGCGATGTGGAGCGGGAAGCGACCCGTGGTGAAGGGTGCGCTTGGGTACCACCTGCGGCCCGGCGGGCATGACCTCTTGCCACTGGACTGGCGGCAGGCGCTGGCGTTTCTGTCCGGGCAAATGGGCTGACCGGCGGAACGGCCGATCAGGGCATGGCGACGGGCGTCCAGATCACGTCATCAATCCGGGGGGCGCCGGTGGCCAGCATCACCAACCGGTCAAAGCCAAGGGCAATACCTGAGGCCGGGGGCATATGGGACAAGGCCGCCAGAAAGTCCTCGTCCAGCGGATAGCGCTGGCCATAGACCCGCTCCATCTCAGCCATCTCGGCGGTAAAGCGGCGGCGCTGTTCGGCGGGGTTGGTCAACTCGCCAAATCCGTTCGCCAGTTCAACGCCACAGGCATAAAGCTCAAACCGTTCAGCCACCCGGGGGTCGTCTGCGGAGGGGCGGGCAAGGGCGGCCTCGGCCACCGGATAGCGGTCAAGGATGGTCATGCGGCGCTGGCCCAGATGCGGCTCAACCAGGGTGACAAGGACAGCGGACATCATATCGGACCAGGTATCGTCGGATGCGACACGCAGACCTAGGGCCTGCATCTGGCCGCGCAGGGCAGCGGCATCCGGGCGGCCCACGGCATCCATGGTCGCCAGGAGGTCTATACCGGCAAATCGGGTAAAGGCCTCCGCCACGCTCAGACGTTCGGGAGGGGCAAAGGGATCGCAGATCCGGTCGCGATAGCGCAGCAGTGGGGATCCCGCCGCGCGGGCCGACAGGGCCAAAAGGGCGGCGCAATCCTCCATCAGGACAGTGTAGTCAGTGGCGGTGCGATACCATTCCAGCATGGTAAACTCGGGGCTGTGCAGCCCCCCCCGCTCGCGGTTGCGCCAGACATGGGCGAAGGCGGCAATCCGGGTTTCGCCCGCTGCCAAAAGCTTTTTCATCGCAAACTCGGGCGAGGTATGCAGATACATCGGATGCGGCTGGCCATCCTCTGACAGGGCCTGGGTGGAAAAGGCATGCAAATGCGCCTCGTTCCCCGGCGACACCTGCAGCGCGACCGGATCAACCTCCACAAACCCCTCGGCCGCCATCCACGCCCGGACCTGCGCCTGAATGCGGTTTCGGGCCAGTAAAAGGGGACGGCGGTCGGCATGGCGGCTCTTGTCCCACCAAGGCGTCGTTGAGGTCATGCGGCGCGTTCTTTCGTCTGGAGATTTCGGCCAAGATGGGTTAGGGGCATCGGCTGAAAGAAGACCCTTCGGACCGGTGATTGCACCGGACCATCGGCCAGCACAAGGATACCTTCGTGAAAGTCATCGCTTCAAGCGTTCGAAAAGGCAACGTGATAGACATCGACGGCAAGCTCTATGTCGTCCTGAAAGCCGAGAACTTCCATCCCGGTAAAGGCACTCCTGTGACCCAGGTCGACATGCGGCGCATTTCCGACGGGGTGAAGATCGCCGAACGCTGGCGGACCACCGAACAGGTCGAGCGGGCCCATGTCGACGACAGCGACTACGACTTTCTCTACGAGGACGGCGAAGGCTTCCATTTCATGGAGCCCAATACATATGAACAGGTCACCGTGCATCCCGATGTCGTGGGCGACCTGAAGGTCTATCTGACCGACGGCATGCGCGTCTCGCTCAAGACCCACGAAGGCATCGCCATTGCCATGGAAGTGCCCGGCAAGGTCACCGTGGAGATCACCGAGACGGAACCGGTCGTCAAAGGCCAGACCGCGTCGTCCTCATACAAGCCTGCCATGTGCTCGAACGGCTTGCGGGTTATGGTGCCGCCGCACATTGGCGCCGGAACCCGGATCGTCATCAATACCGAGGACAACTCCTACGTCGAGCGATCAAAAGACTAAGGCCTGCGGCCTTTCGGGGGCGCTGCCCCCGGCACCTTCGGTGCGCCCCCGGGATATTTTCAATCCAAAGAAGCAGAGAGCTGGTCCTGTTATCTTCGGATCAAAAATATCCCCGCCGGAGGCTTCGACCCAAGCACTTGGGGTGACACCAGATCAAAGAGCTGCCGAGAACAGCAGCCTCGTATTCTCGATCGTCATCTTGACCGGATTGCCGCCGACGCTGGGATCCTCCATCGCCATGGCCGCAAGCCAATCAAGCTGGGGCTCCTCGACCCCTAGATCCGCGAGGCCTGCCGGAATGGACAGCATCGTCCGCAGTTCCATCACCCGGGCGCGGAACCCGTCAAATCCGCCCTCGATCCCCATGTAGGCCGCCGCCTGCGCAAGACGCCCTTCGATGGCGGGACGATTGAAGTCGAGGCAGGCAGGCATCACAACGGCATTGGTTGTGCCGTGATGCGTGTTGTAGACCGCCCCCACCGGGTGACTGAGCGCGTGGATGGCCCCGAGCCCCTTCTGGAAGGCGACTGCGCCCATGGCAGCCGCGCTCATCATATGACCCCGGGCCTCGAGGTCTGTTCCGTCGGCATAGGCCTTTGGCAGGTTTTCATTGACAAGCCGCAGCCCTTCGAGTGCGATCCCCTGGCTCATCGGGTGATAAAACGGCGAGCAATAGGCCTCGAGGCAGTGGGCGAAGGCGTCCATGCCGGTGCCCGCCGTGATCGCCTTGGGCATGCCGACGGTCAGTTCCGGGTCGCAGATGACCACGCTGGGCAGGACCTTGGGGTGGAAGATGATCTTCTTCACATGGGTCACGCTGTTGGTGATCACGCTGGCCCGGCCAACCTCGGACCCGGTCCCTGCCGTTGTGGGCACTGCCACGATGGGCGCGATGCCCCCGGCGTTGGCCCGCGTCCACCAGTCGCCGACATCCTCAAAATCCCACAGGGGCCGGGTCTGCCCCGACATGAAGGCGACCATCTTGCCAAGGTCGAGCCCGGAACCGCCGCCAAAGGCCACGACCCCGTCGTGCCCCCCTGCCCGATAGGCCGCCAGCCCCACCGCCAGGTTCATCTCGTTCGGGTTCGCGTCAACCTCCGAGAACAGCGCCCGGCCAAGCCCCGCCGCGCCGAGGATGTCCAGGGCGTTCTGGGTGATCGCCATGTTTGCCAGCCCCCGGTCGGTGACCAGAAGCGGACGTGTGATGCCGGCCTGGGCGCAGGCTTCGGGCAGTTCCTTGATCCGTCCCGCCCCGAACCGGATTGCCGTGGGGTAGGACCAATTCGCCGTCAGGGTCATGATTTCATCTTTCTGAAGTGGTAAGAGCGCGGCCGTGTCACCGCCTGGTAGCCGATGACAGACATTGCCCCGCCCCGGCCTGTGTCCTTGCATCCGGTCCAGCAGACGGCCGGATCGACGTAGTCGGCCCGGTTGAGGAACACCGTCCCGGTCTCGATCCGCCGTCCCAGCGCCATCGCCTTGTCCGGGTCACGGGTCCAGAGGCTGGCCGTCAGACCGTAGGGCGAGTCGTTCATCAGGGCGAGGGCTTCTTCGTCGTCCTTGACCGGCATAATGCCGACCACCGGACCAAAGCTTTCCTCGCGCATCACCCGCATGTCGTGGGTTACATCGACAAGGATCTGGGGGGCGAGATAGGCCCCTCCATCGTCGGCGGGAAAGAGGGCGGGGTCGATCAACGGTTTCGCCCCCTGTGCCACCGCTTCGGCCACCTGGTCGCGCACGGTGCGGGCAAAGCGCACATTGGCCATCGGACCCAGCGTTGTTTCCGGGTCGAAGGGGTTGCCCAGTTTCAGGGCGCTGACCCAGGCGACTGCCTTTTCAACGAAGGCGTCATAGAGGCTGTGATGCACATAGACCCGTTCGATCCCGCAGCAGCACTGGCCCGAGTTGAACATGGCCCCGTCCATCAGTACATCGACCGCCCAGTCAAGGTCGGCGTCGGCCATGACATAGCCGGGGTCCTTGCCCCCAAGTTCCAGCCCAAGGTTGGTGAAGGTCCCGGCGGCGGCCCGTTCGATGGCCTGCCCGCCGCCGACAGAGCCGGTAAAGTTGACAAAGCCGAAGGCGCGGGAGGCAATCAGCCGCTCGGTTCCGGCGTGGTCCAGAACGATGTTCTGGAAGATCCCATCGGGCACCCCCCCTGCCTGAAACGCCTCGGCCAGGACCTCGCCCACGAGAATCGTCTGGCTGGCATGTTTGAGGATGACGGCGTTGCCGGCCACCAGCGCTGGGACGATCGTGTTCAGCGCTGTCAGATAGGGGTAGTTCCAGGGGGCGATTACAAAGACCAGGCCCTGTGGCGCCCGTTCGATCCGCCGCTCGAACCCGTCCGAGCTTTCGGCGATATCGGGGGCGAGCGCCTTTTCGGCGATGGACATCATGTAGTCGGCCCGTTCGTTGACCCCACCAAACTCGCCGCCAAAGCGGGTTGGCCGGCCCATTTGCCAGGCCAGCTCTTCCACCGCCCGGTCTGACATTGCGTTCAATGCCGCAATGCTTGCTTTCACTTTTTCAATGCGGGTGGCAAGAGGCAGATCCGCCCATGCCGGCTGTGCCGATTTTGCCTTTGCCACACAAGCGTCTGCCTCTGCTTCGGAAAGGACGGCACGCGTGGCGTAGACGCTGCCGTCGACGGGCGAAACGCATTCAATTGTCTTTGTCATTTATTCAACTCCAGGGCGGTCAGGCCCGTTCAAATCCGCGTCTGACGTCCCAACCGGTCACGACCCGGTCAGATTCCGAAATCTCCCATTCGGCAGCATGGGTATAGTGGTCGACAACATCGTCGCCAAGCGCCTCGCGCAGCATTGTGGACTGGCGCAACGCCTGGGCAGCGTCGCGCAGGTTTGTCGGGATTTCGCGGGCCTGACCGGATTGATAGACATCGCCCGAGGCCTCGGGCTCAAGCTCGAGCCCCCGGTCGATCCCGTCAAGCCCGGCAGCCAGCTGACTGGCAAGGGCAAGGTAGGGGTTCAGATCAGCCCCGCCGACCCGGCATTCGATGCGGACCCCTTTGGTCCCTGCCCCGCAGACCCGGTAGCCCGCCGTCCGGTTGTCCGTGGACCAGACCGCCCGAGTGGGTGCGAACATGCCGATGGTGAACCGTTTATAGCTGTTCACATAGGGCGCCAGAAAATAGGTGACGTCGGTAGCATGGGCGAGAAGCCCCGCCACGTAAGACCGCATAAGGTCGGACATCCCATGGGGGGCGGAGGGGTCAAAGAACGCTGGCTTTCCGTCCGCCGTCCAGAGGGACTGGTGGATATGGCTGGATGAGCCTGCCCGGTCGGTCGCGTATTTCGCCATGAAGGTCGCCGCCCGGCCGTGGGCAAAGGCGATCTCCTTCGTCGCGTTCTTGGTGATCGTATGCATATCGGCGGTGTCGAGGGCGTCGGAGTAGCGAATGTTGATCTCTTCCTGGCCAGTCTCGGCCTCGCCCTTCGAATTCTCGACGGGGATGCCCGCGCCGTACAGGCCGTTGCGCAAGTCGCGCATAACGCTCTCTTCCTTGGTGGTGCCAAAGATCGAATAGTCGATGTTGTACCGGCCCAGAGTTTGCAGATCGCGGTAGCCACCATCGTTGAGGGCATCGAAGGATTGCTGGAACAGATAAAACTCAAGCTCTGTCGCCATCATCGGTTCAAACCCCATGGCGCGGGCACGGGCGACCTGGCGTTTGAGAATGGACCGGGGGGCGTGCGCCACCTCTTCGTGGGTGTGGTGATCCAGAAAATCGCACATCACCATGGCAGTTGCGGGCAGCCATGGGACCAGCCGCAGGGTGCTCAGGTCAGGTTTGTGAACGTAGTCGCCATATCCGGCCTCCCATGAGGTGGCCTTGTAGCCCTGAACGGTTCCCATCTCGATATCGGTGGCCAGCAGGTAGTTGCAGCCGTGGGTTTCCTGATAGCCGCCGTTGACGAAATGGGCGGCGTGAAAGCGTTTGCCCATAAGCCGCCCCTGCATGTCGATAACGCAGGTCAGAACGGTGTCGATCTTGCCTGCCTCAACGGCGGCGGAAAGCTGTTCGAAGGTAAGGTTGGCAGGCATGCTCTGGGTCTTTCTTGCGGGAATGGCAGACAGGGCGCACCGAGGCGCGCCCTGCCATACAGTGTGAACGCGGCTTAGCGGTAGGGGTAGCCTGCCGCTTCCATGTTGGCCTTGTAGTCCTTGAACGCCTGCACAACCTTGGCCGAGCGCGGCGATGCTGCTGCGATCTCGTCCCAGAACGCGTCGGCGTCGGACACGACCTGTGCCCATTCGTCGGCGGGGATGGAGGTCAGCTCCATCTTTTCGCCTTCGACGCGCAGCTTGGCTTCGCCACCCCAATACCACAGTGCACGGTAATAGTGCGACTGGTCGATGGTGGAGCGGTACAGCGCCTGAAGGTGCGGCGGCACCTTGTTCCAGCTTTCGGTATTGGCGAAATAGCTGCCGAACCAGGCGCCGGTGACCGAGTTGGTCAGGGCGTAGTTGCAGATGTCGGCCCAGCCAACCTCATAGGCTTCGGTAAAGCCGCACCATGCCACACCGTCGAGTTCGCCGGTTTGCAGGGCGACTTCGACGTCGTCCCACGGCACTGTGACCGGGATCAGACCGTACTGCGACAGGAAGCGGCCAGCAGTCGGCACGCCGAACACCCGCTTGCCGCGCATGTCGGCCAGACTGCGGATCGGATCCTTGGTAAAGATGTGCAGAGGGTCCCAGGCACCGGACGACAGCCAGGTCACGTTCTCGACCTCGCCATAGGCTTCGGCCCAGATCTCGTTCAGGCCGTAGTAGTTAAACAGCGCCGGCACATCGAGCGAGTAGCGCGTTGCAAAGGGGAAGTACCCCCCGAACACCGAGATATCGACCGGGGAGGCCATCGTGGCGTCATCCGACTGCACCGCGTCGATGGTGCCGTTTTGCATGGCGCGGAACAGCTCGCCCGTGGGCACAAGCTGGTCGGCGTAGTAAAGCTCGATCTCCATCTCGCCGTTTGCGGCTGCGTTGAAGGCGTCGATCTGCGGCTTGATCACATGGGCGCCAAGAGGGGCACCCGAGTAGGTTTGCAAGCGCCACTTGATCGGCGCGCTTTGGGCGTTGACGTAGGGCGCCGCGAGGGCGGCGGCCCCGCCAAAGGCCGAGGCGGTCAGGAACTTGCGCCGGCTCGCCAGGATCTTTTCGGACGGGCTTTGCGGTGTTTGATCGGTCATTCGTCGTCTCCTTGCTTGGGTTGAGCCTCTTGTTGGGCCTTGAAAAAGGATCGCTAGCGCCCCCTGACGTATTCGGGCAGCCACAGGGCGATCTGTGGAAAGATCATCACAAGGGCAATCGTCGTCGCCATCATGATGACAAAAGGCCAGATTGAGCGATAGATGTCCAAAAGGCCGATTTCCTTGGGCGCAAGCGCCCGCATCAGGAACAGGTTATAGCCGAAGGGCGGCGTGATATAGGCGATCTGACAAGTCATGGTGTAAAGCACCCCGAACCAGATCAGTTGGTTGTCAAAGCCCAGGTCAAGCAGTTTGACCAGCGGCACATAGAGCGGTGCGACGATGACCAGCATGGCGGTGTCGTCGAGAAACATGCCCATGACGATGAAGCTAAGCTGCATCATGATGATGACCTGCCAAGGCGTCAGTTCCCAGCGGGTGATGAACAGCGACTCGATCGCCCGGACCGCTCCGATCCCGTCAAACACGGCCCCGAAGGCCAGCGCCGCAAGGATCAGCCACAGGAACATGCACGAAATCGCAAGGGTCTTGCGGGCTGTCTCGTGGATCATTCGGAAGGACAAACGCCGCTTCCATGCGGCGGCAAGCGTGGCAGAGGTCGCGCCAACGGCAGAGCTTTCAACCAGCGAGGTAAAGCCCATGACGAACAGGCCAGTCATGGTGAAAAAGATCAGGAACGGAATGATCCCCGCCCGCAGGAGTGGCAGCTTTTCCTTCAGCGGCATATTCAGCTCTGCATCATCCACGATCGGTGCAAGCGCCGGGTTAACCTTACAGCGCGCCCAGATGTAGATGATGAACATGGTGGCCATCAAAAGCCCCGGAATGACCCCGGCCAGCCACAGCTGGCTGACGGGCTGACGGGCGATCATCCCGTAAAGCACCATGACAACAGACGGCGGCACAAGGATGCCCAGCGACGACCCACCCTGCACCACACCCGAAATCAGGACCTTGTCATAGCCACGCCGCAGCATCTCGGGCAGGGCAATGGTCGCACCGATGGCCATGCCCGCCACGCTCAGCCCGTTCATGGCGCTGATGATGACCATCAGCAGGATCGTCCCGATCGCCAGACCGCCCCGCACCCTGCCGAACCAGACATGCAACATGCGGTAAAGATCTTCGGCAATCCCGCTCTCACTCAGGACATAGCCCATGTAGATGAACAGGGGCAGCGTCAGCATGGGGAACCAGTTGAACAGCTTGAACGCCTGGCTGAACGGGATCTCGACCCCGCCCTGCCCGTAAAGCAAAAGGACCGCCCCTGCGGCGACAAAGCCAATGGCCGCGAAAACGCGCTGACCGGTCAGCAACAGGACCATCATCGAAGAGAACATCAGGATCGCGATGAATTCGTAGCTCATGCCACAGCCTCATCGCGCAGGGTCATCCAGTATTTGGCCGCCAGCGACAATGTTTGCAGGACCATCAGGATCAGGCAGCCCACCATCAGCGACTTGATCGGGATCATCGAAGGGTTCCACATGGAAAACCGCCGCTCGCCCGTCTCGATTGCATAGCCAAGCGACGAGATAGAGCCGTAGAGCATCACACAAAGGTAAAAGAGCAGGCAGATCATCGTGATCAGGTCCAGCCGGGCTTTGCCCCGGACCGACAGATTATCGTAGAACAGGTCCATGCGCACATGGTCATTGTTCTTGAGCGTCATCGCCCCGCCCATAAAGTAGTAGGCTGCAAGGGTGAACTGCGCGGCCTCGATGCACCAATGCAGCGGAATGTCGATGACATTGCGGGTCACCGCATCCAGCAGCAGGATCGCGATCATTAGGAAAATCAGGTACATGGCAACATGGCCAACCCAGTCCGCCAATTTGTCGACAACCCTCACATAGGTCTTTATCGCTTGCACCCCGAACCCCCGTCCCTTGTTCTTGCTGTCTAACGCAGCTCTACCCCTGCCGTCGCCAGTGCCAAGGCAAGTGGCGCGTCGGGCTGTCTGTCGCAGACAAGCATATCGATCTGATCGAGTCGACAGACCCGATGCGGCGCAGTCCGACCCAATTTGGCACTATGTGCCAAAATGATGGAACGGCGGGCATTTGCGTGCATGGCGCGCGCAATATGAGCCTCCTCGGGATTGGCATCCATCGCCCCGCCCTCAGCGTCGAGCGCGGTGACGGTCAGGACGGCCACGTCGGCCCGAAACGTCTCAAGACCGGCGACAGTGGCAACCCCGACCGTTTGGCCATTGCCCGGGGCGTATCGGCCGCCCAGCAGATGGACCTCCGCCCCACCGTCGCCTGCCGCCATAAGCCGGGCGATGGCGACGGAATTGGTGACCACCGTCAGATTTGGCAGCCGCGCCAGAACCGTTGCACAGGCCAGCGTCGTAGTGCCGGTGTCGATAAAAAGCGCCTCGCCCGGCCGGATCTCGGCGCCGACCTTCTGTGCGATAACGGCCTTGGCCTCGGCGTGCTCGACCAGCCGCTCGTCAAAGCTGCCTTCGGCCACATGCCGCATGCGCCGGGCCAGTCCATGCCCCTTAAGGAGCACGCCCGAAGCGGCCAGTTGCGCCAGATCGCGCCGTATGGTTTCGGCCGAAACGTCGAAACGTGCGGCCAGCTCCTCAACGGTTACCTCGCCTTGCTGATCCACAAGGTCCACGATGCTATTTTGACGGTCCCTTGGCTTCACGCGAGGCTCCTTTCCTTCATCAGTCAAGCGCGGGAGGTCAGATAGTGTCAACAGGAATGGTCAGAAGAACCGCCCATTCAGTCAGTTTTACACTCTGATTATTGACCAAACGGGCATATTCTGACACCCAATGAACAGGCCCCGCTTCTGCGGTCGCAACCTGAGGGCGCTGCGATGACTGAACATTCCCCTTTGACGGATGATCTGTTCGACGTTGCCGTTATCGGCGCGGGCGTCGTCGGCTGCGCCCTGACCCGGGCTTTTGCAATGGCCGGGGCACGGGCGATCCTGCTGGAAAAGGCCCACGACATCCTCGACGGGGCCTCCAAGGCCAATTCGGCCATCCTGCACACCGGCTTTGACGCCCCCGTCGGATCGCTTGAGGCCGCATGCGTGGCGGCAGGTCATGCGGAATACCTCGACATCCACGACCGACTTGGCCTGCCGGTCATGAAAACCGGCGCCCTTGTGATCGCCTGGACCGAGGACGAAGAAGCCGCCTTGCCCGCCCTGATGGAACAGGCCCGCCAGAACGGTGTGAACGATGTGCACTTTCTGGACCGGACAGCCTTGCGCGAGGCCGAGCCAGGGCTTGGCCCCGCCGCCCGCGCCGCCTTTCGGGTGCCCCGCGAATACCTGATCGACCCCTGGGCCGCCCCCCTCGCCTATCTCACGCAGGCAATGTTGCATGGGGCGACCCTGCGCCGCAACTGCCCCGTCACCGAAGGTGCCTTTGACGGCGCCATCTGGCGGCTAACGACCCCGCAGGGAACGGTTCGGACCAAGGCGGTGATCAACGCGGCGGGCTTATTTGGCGACCGGGTGGACCAGATGCTTTTGGGTCGGTCCAATTTCACCATCCGCCCCCGCAAGGGCCAGTTCGTGGTCTATGACAAGCCCGCCTTCGACCTTGCCACGCATATCCTGCTGCCAGTGCCGTCTAAGACGACCAAGGGCATTGTCGTCTGCCGGACGATCTGGGGCAACCTGCTTGTCGGCCCCACGGCGGAAGAGCAGGAGGATCGCGAAACGGCCGTGCTGGTGCCCGCAACCCTCGACGCCCTGCGCAAGCGCGGAGAAGAGATCCTGCCCGCCCTCGCACAGCATGACATCACCGCCCTTTACGCCGGGTTGCGCCCCGCCACCGAAGAGAAAGAGTACCGCCTCACCCGCCATCCCGAGAATATGGTGACGGTGGGTGGCATCCGCTCAACCGGGCTGTCCGCCGCCCTTGGGATTGCCCACCACGTCCTTGACGGCTGGCCCCAAGGGTTTGACCAAGGGGATGGCCAAGGGACTGGTTGGACGGCCCCTGCCGCCGTTTGGCCAAAGGTTCCCAACATCTCCGAAGCCGGTCCGCGGGACTGGCAATCACCGGGCCATGGCGGCATCCTGTGCCATTGCGAAATGGTAACCGAGCGCGAGGTGGCAGCAGCCTTGACCGGCCCCTTGGCCGCCAGGTCCTTGGCGGGGCTAAAGCGGCGGACACGGGTCACGATGGGGCGTTGCCAAGGCTATCACTGCGCCGCCCGATTGGGTCAGGTGACCGATGGTGTACTCAGCCAGCCGATGGTGCCCGAAGATGGCTGACCTGCCCCAGAACGCGGCGGTTGTGATCGTGGGCAGCGGGCCGGCTGGCCTTGCCGCCGCCACCCTGCTGGCCGAGGCCGGGGTGGGCTCCGTTATCGTGCTGGATCGGGCGGCCACTCCAGGCGGCGTTCCCCGCCATTGCGCCCATTCCCCCTACGGCCTGCGCGAGTTTCGCCGCCTGATGACCGGCCCCGCCTATGCCCGCGCCCTTGTCGCCCGCGCAAAGGCCGCCGGTGTCACCATCCATACCGGGGTGAATGTCACCCAGCTTTTGCCCGGCCCCGAGGTGGCGGTGACGTCCGACGCAGGCCCTTCCCGGATTGCCGCGCGTCTTGTGATGCTGGCGACAGGGGCGCGGGAAAGCACCCGCGCCCAACGGATGATCGGCGGGACCAAGCCCGCAGGTGTTTTATCCACCGGAGCCTTACAGGCGCTGATCCATGAAGATGGCTTGATCCCGTTCCGCCGTCCCGTGATTCTGGGGACGGAACTGGTGTCCTTTTCGGCCATCCTGACCTGCCGGTTGGCCGGTATAAGGCCGATTGCCATGATCGAAGAGACGGGGCGCACAACGGCCCGCAAGCCATCCGGCCTTCTGCCCTTTGCCCTTGGTATCCCGCTTCTGACCGGGACATCGGTGGCCGAAGTCGAAGGCCGCGACCGGGTGACGGGCATCAGGCTGGCGGGCGCGCATGCGGACCGGCTTGGGGCTGACGGGCTGATCGTGACAGGCCGGTTCCGGCCCGAGGCGGCGCTTTTGCCCCAAAGCCACCTTGTCCGCGATCCCGGCACCGGGGGGCCGGAGGTTGACCAGTTCGGTCGCTGCTCGGACCCTTGTTACTTTGCCTCTGGCAACCTCTTGCGCCCGGTCGAGACGGCGGGCTGGTGCTGGGCCGAAGGGCGGTCGGTCGGCAAGGCCATGCTGCGCGCACTCAAGGGCACATTGGCCCCCGATCTGGGCCTGCGGATCAGGTCAAGCGGGGTGTCGGCTCTCGTGCCCCAGCGGATTGCACCCGGCACGGCCCCCCCCCTTGACCGGCTTCAGATACGGGTGGCGGTTCCATCGCGGGGACGCTTGTCGCTACAAGTGGACGGCAGCGAGGTGGCGGGACGGGACTTGCGTGCTTTGCCCGAACGGCGCATCGTTCTGCCACTTCCCCGGCCAGGGGCTTTGCAGATTGACGTGTCTCTGGCGCAGGATCAGCAGGAGGGGCCATGACCATCCTTGCCATCGACCAGGGCACCACGAGCACGCGGGCGCTGCGCATTCATGCCAATGGCAGCATCACCCCCATCCTGAGCCTGACCCATCACCAGTCCTATCCCCGCAATGGCTGGGTCGAACACGACGCCGAGGAACTGCTCGCCCATGTCAGCGCCTGCATAGAGGCCGGTCGCGCCTCGGGTCCGGTGCAGGCGGTGGGACTGGCGAACCAGGGGGAAAGCTGCCTTGGATGGGACGCCCGGACCGGCAAGCCGGTAGGGCCCGTGATCGTCTGGCAGGATGCCCGGACTCAGGACCAGACTGCCCGGCTTGCGGCGGAGGGGGCCGGGGCAATGGTGCTGGAACGGGCAGGGCTGCCACTTGATCCCTACTTCTCGGCCAGCAAACTGGGCTGGATCCTGCGCGAAGTCCCGCAGGCCCGCGCGCTGGCGGCCCACGGGCACCTGCGGCTTGGCACCACGGACGCCTACTTCCGGGACCGGCTGACCGGGCATTTTGCCACCGATGTCACCACGGCCTCACGCACCTCACTCATGAACCTGGCCAAATGCGCCTGGGATCCAGAGCTTTGCGCCCTGTTCGGCGTGCCAATCGACTGCCTTCCCGCGATCACCCCCACAACAGGCGATCTGGGCCATGTCGAAGGACTGGCCCTGACAGCAAGCGTCACCGACCAGCAGGCCGCCCTTTTCGGCCACACCACCCACGCGCCCGGACAGGTGAAAATCACCTTCGGCACCGGCGCCTTCGCCCTTGCGGTCACCGGCCCGTTGCTGTCG
The DNA here is from genome assembly GCA_937916485.1 of uncultured Paracoccaceae bacterium. Next base: position 43,888 of record CALFSV010000094.1, read on the forward strand.
GCGAAAGGGGTGTTGCCCACTGTCGCCTGGCAGTTGGGCGGAGAGGCCCCGGTCTATGCCCTTGACGGAGGGGTCTATGCCGCCGCGGCCGCGGTCAACTGGGCGCGGGGACTGGGTCTGTTCAACGATCATGCGCAAATCAGCCAGTTTGCGGCCACGCCGGCGATTTCGCGGGGGCTCGCCTTCGTTCCGGCGCTGGCGGGACTCGCCTGTCCTCATTGGGACCGGGGGGCCCGCGGGGCATGGCTGGGCCTTGGCCTTGACCACGGCCCAATGGACATGATGCAGGCCCTGCTCGAAGGGATCGCCTATCGCACGGCAGAGGTTCTGGCGGCAATGGAACAGATCCGGCCCCTAGATGGGCCGGTGTCTTTCGACGGGGGCATGACGGCGAATGGGTACTTTTGCCAGTTCCTGACCGATTGCCTTGGGCGCGAGGTTCGGGTGTCGGACGAGGCAGAGCTGACAGCCGCCGGAACCGGAGCGTTGGCGGCGGTTGGGGCCGGGCTTCCCATGCCCTTGAAGGGGGATGGGGCACTGCTGACACCCCATGACCAACCGGGGGACTGGAAGCCCCGTTTTCAGGCCGCGCGCGAAGCGGTACAGTGTTTCGGCCAGAGCTGAGGCGTAAGGTGGGTCATGACCCACCTTACCGGGACCCTACCCCAAACTGGCCCCGACCTCAGCCGCCGACGGGATGCCGGTGACGGCGCCCCGGCGGGTGGTAGACAGGGCGGCGGCGGCATTGGCCCGGATCGCGGCCTCGGCCAGGTCATCGCCAGCGGTCAGGCCCGACAGGAAATAGCCGTCGAACGTGTCCCCTGCCCCGCTGGCGTCGACCACATCTACCCGCAGTGGGGCGATCCGGCGGTGGGCCTCGGCGGTCGCCACATAGACACCCTCAGCCCCCATGGTGAGGGCCACCACTTGTGGACCATAGCCCAACACGCGGCCGGCAATGGCCTCTGGATCGGTCAACCCGAACAGGCGTTCTGCATCTGCAAGGTTCGGCAAGGCGATGTCACATTTTCCCAGAAGCGAGAGGGCCGCCGATCTGGACCGGTCGACCGCGCCATGTCCCGGCGGGACGTGAAGGTCAAAGGAAACCCGAGTTCCGGCGGACCGGGCCATTTCCACCGCCTCAAGGGCCAGGGCCGCGGCACTATCCGAGATGGCGCAGGTGGTGCCCGACAGATGCAGGACCCGGGCCCCGGCCACGGTCGCGGCATCCAGATCACCCGGCCGCATCAGGCTGGCGGCGGACCCCCGTCGGGCAAAGGTGAACCGCTTTGCGCCCATGCCGTTATGGCGGAAATAATGGCCTGTCGGGGCAGAGGCATCGCGGGTCACGGCCCTATGGTCCACCCCCTCGACCGTCCAGAGGTCTGTGAACATCTCGCCAAAGGCGTCCGTTCCGATCCGCGAGGCGATTGCGGCCTGTCCGCCAGACCGTGCCACAGCGATGGCGACGTTGGAGGCATCGCCCCCAAATCCCCGCAGATAGCGCCCCGTCGTTTCCTCGGAGAATTCCACCAACGGCTCCCCAAGGCACATGACGTCCCAAATGCGGCTCACCTCTGGCAACAGATAACACTCCGAAACAACAAACTGGGGCGAGGTTTGGCACAGGTCTGGTGGACTGCCAAGAGCGCCAGGGCAAGAACCGGCCCGAAGGCCGGTTCGCATTGTCCCAAGATCAGTCGATCAGGCCCCGGACGCAGGAGCCTTTCGTCGCCTCAGGGCCGCCATTCCCAGGGCCGGGTATAGGCACCCAGGGTCCGGTCCACATCCTCATCCGTCACTGTGCCGGTCTTGACAAGCTGGGCAACAAGGCCGCGACGTTTGTCCTCGATCACCTCGGCCACTTCGGCCGGGACGTCAGAATTGACAAGGGCCGCGTTGTAGACCCGAGAAATCGCCCGCCGGCGCAGATCGGGTTTGAACACCTTGCCCACGGCTGTCTTGGGCAACTCCGACAGTATTTCCAGATGCTTGGGCTGGGCCGCCCGTTCGTTGATATGCTTGGTGGCATAGTCCATCAATTCGTCGACCGTGACCTCGGCCCCGTCGACCAGTTCTACAAAGGCGCAAGGCACCTCACCGGCATGGGCATCCGGCTGGCCAATAGCCCCGGCAAAGGCCACGGCGGGATGTCCTGCCAATGCTTCTTCGATCTCAGCGGGGTCGATGTTGTGACCGCCTCGAATGATCAGGTCCTTGGCCCGGCCGGTGATCCAGAGATAGCCGTCGCTATCCAACCGGCCCAGGTCGCCGGTGCGCAGATACCAGTCATCATTCTCGGGCCAGTGATAAAAGAGGTCGGCGTTCTTTTCGGCCTCGGTATAGGTCTTGCCCCCGTAGACGCCGGGGTTGGACACGCAGATTTCGCCAATCTCATCGGTGCTGCAGTCCATCCCCGTCGCAACGTTGACGATCCGGATGTGGGTATGGGGGAAAGGAACCCCGATCGACCCCACCTTCTTTTCGCCTTCGGGCGGGTTGATAGAGACAAGACAGGTTGCCTCTGTCAGGCCATAGCCCTCGCAGATGGTCACCCCTGCCGCCGCCTCGAACCGCTTGTAAAGTTCAAGCGGCAGAGGGGCCGATCCGCAAAACGCCAGTTTGAGCGAGGATATATCGGCATTGACCGGCCGTTGCATGAGCGCCGACATGGCTGTGGGTACGGTGATGACAAAGGTCACCTTGTGGCGGGCGATCAGCTTCCAGAAATTGTCGAAAACACCATCGCCTCGGTAGCCCTGTGGCGTTGGAAACACGATCTGCGCCCCAGACGACAACGAGGCGCCCAGCGACACGATTGCGGCAAAGACATGGAACATCGGCAGAGGACAGATCTGCACGTCCTGCTCTGTGAACAGAAGGCGATCCCCAAGCCAGGAGTTGTAAATGATCCCCGAAAAACGGTGTTGGGCTATCTTGGGCATGCCCGTCGTGCCGCCCGTGTGGAAGAAGGCCGCGACCCGGTCACTTCCCGTGTCCTTGAAGGTCAAGGTCTTGGGCTGACGATCCATTTCAGCGTTGAAACTCAGAACCTTCGCCCCATGAGACGCGGGGTTCTTGGGGCGGATCAACGGCACGATCAGCTTTTTGACGCCGGTCAGGTAGCGCAGCAGATCCACCTCGAGAATCGTCTTGACGTTGGGCGCAAGCTTGACCGCCGCGGCCGCCTTCTGGGCCACGTCAGACTTGGGAAAGGCCCGCAGGGTCACGAGGACCTTGGCTCCGGTTTCACGCAGGATCGACGCGATCTGTTCCGCATCCATCAGGGGGTTGATCGGGTTCACGATGCCGGCGACCTGTCCGCCAAGATAGGTCAGCACGGTCTCGTTGCAGTTGGGAAGCAGGTAGGCGACGACGTCGTCCTCGCCCACGCCAAGACCGCGCAACATATTAGCGGTCTGGGCGACCTTGCCCTGCAACTCGCCCCAGGTGAACGTCTCATCCTTTGCTCCGGGATCGGACAAAAGCTGGAATGTCAGCGCCTTGCGGCTGCCATGTGCCGCGGCTGTCCTGCCCAGCATCTCCCATGTCGTCTTTGGCAGATCGCGTTCAGCGAACGGCATTTCCGCTTCGATATCGTCGCGATCCTTGACCGAAGCAAAGGTCATCGGCGTTTCCTCCCCTATATGTCGCAAGACCGTTATGACCGGTCCCGCTTCTCGTCCCTGCGGATCAAGATGGAAAGACTGCGGCAAAGGCGCAAGTCTGACGCTGCGAAATTGTCGCGGGCGGGGGAGTAAACATGGCTATTCCGGACGAATCAGCCCGAAAGTCCGGGTTCAGACAAGATCCGGACCGGTCAAACCCGCCAGACCGCCATCACAGGGTGACGATGGGCTGGCCGGTCCCTATTCCGCCGCTAGTCCTTCGGTGAACTGAAGCCGGGCAAGCCGGGCATAAAGCCCACCTTCGGCAACAAGGGCGTCATGAGTGCCCTGCGCCACGATGCGCCCTGCTTCGAAAACCACGATCCGGTCTGCCTTTTTGACCGTCGCCAGACGGTGCGCCACGATGATGGTTGTCCGGCCCTCGGCCAGACCTTCGACTGCCTTTTGCACCAGATGTTCGCTCTCTGCATCCAGCGCACTGGTCGCTTCGTCCAGCAACAGAACGGGGGCGTCGCGCAGGATCGCCCGGGCAATAGCGATTCTCTGCTTTTGGCCGCCCGACAGCATGACACCCCGTTCGCCCACGTAGCTGTCATAGCCGTCCGGCAGGGCGACAAGGAAATCATGGGCCGCCGCCGCCTTTGCGGCCTCCTCGACCTCGGCATCGATGGCGCCGGGACGGCCGAAACGGATGTTCTCACGGGCCGTTGTGGCAAAGATGACCGGATCCTGCGGCACAAGGGCGATATCGCCCCGGAATTCTTCCCGGGTCATGTCGCGCAGATCGACGCCGTCAAACAGGATTGCGCCCTCCTGCGGATCATAGAAGCGCTGGATAAGCTGGATGATCGTCGTCTTGCCTGCCCCGGATGGACCGACAAGGGCAACGGTTTCCCCCGGTGCAACGTCGAGTGTGACATGGTCCAACGCCGAAACGCCGGGCCGCGAGGGGTAGTGAAAGACCACATCCCTGAACGAAATCGCCCCATGCCGACGCCCCTCGTGCGACTTGGCACTCTCGGGATCGTTGACCGCATCTTCGGCGCTGAGCAGTTCAACCAACCGTTCGGTCGCACCTGCGGCGCGCTGAAGTTCGCCCCAAACATCTGTGAGCGCAGCCACACCGCCTGCTACGATGACAGAGTAGATAACGAATTGGACAAGTTGGCCCACTGTCATAACGCCCTGGCGGACGTCCGTAGCCCCGATCCAGAGGACGCCGACAATCCCGGCAAAAACAAGGAAGATAACAATGGCCGTCATGGCGGCCCGGACCCCGATCCGCCTGCGCGCAGCATCAAAGCTTTTCTCGGTCACATCGGAAAAGGCAGCCCGGCTTGCGGTTTCGTGGGTATAGGCCTGCACCGTCTGGGCGCTTAGCAACGCTTCGGAAGCCGAACCGGAGGACGAGGCGATCCAGTCCTGATTCTCGCGACTCAGCGACCGCAACCTGCGGCCAAGAACCACGATCGGAATGATCACGGCCGGCACGATCAGCAGGACAAGGCCAGTCAGCTTGGCCGATGTATAGAACAGCAGAATGAGACCGCCGATCAGCGTCAGCGCATTGCGCAGCGCGATCGAGACAGAGGACCCGATGACCGACTGGATCAATGTGGTGTCGGTCGTGATCCGGCTTAGGACTTCACCGGTCATGATCTTTTCAAAGAACGACGGGCTCATCCCGATCATGCGGTCAAACACCGCCTTTCGGATATCGGCCACGACCCGTTCACCCAACCGGGTCACAAGGTAGTAGCGCAGCGCCGATCCGGTGGCGAGCATGCCCGCAATCAAAAGGGCCCCGGCAAAATACCGGTCCAGTTGCGCACCCTCGGCAACGTCGAAATTGTCGACGACGCGGCGGGCGGCGAGCGGCAGCAAAAGAGACACCATCGCAGTTGTGACAAGGGCCGCAAGCGCACCCGCCAGCATCAGCCGATAGGGCTGCATGAACGGCCAAAGTTCGCGCAAGGCACCAATCCGTTTGGACTTGGCCCGTTCCTGCTCGGACTGCATTGGTGGTTCAGCCATAGGCCCCATTCCCTTGTTGCCCGCCCGATGTAGGCCGTCAGCGAGATGGGGGCAAGCGCAAGGGACAGCGACGGAAACCCAAAAACGCAACGTAGAAAACCCTGAACACCAAGGGAGACCTCTCATGCGCCTTATGACCTATGCCGCCATTTTCATCCTTGGCGGGCTTAGCCTTGCCACGGTCGTCACGTCCGACACCTTGTTGGTCGGGTCCCCCTTCTGGGGGAACTTGTAGCCCCTAGGCGGCAAGAAACGCAGCGACGGCGGCCTCGAACTCCCTCGGCTTTTCGGCATGCAACCAATGGCCTGCGCCTGGTATCCGGGCAAAGCGGGCAGCAGGGAAAAGCGCCTTGATCCGATCCCGATGGCTATCGGTGACATAATCCGATTGTCCCCCGGAAAGAAACAATGTTGGTCCATCGAACTGACTGTCCACATCAGGGAAACTCAGTATCAAGGGCATGTCCTGCTCCAGAACATCAAGGTTCAGCTTCCAGGCGCGGGCCTGCATATCAAGGCTTTGCAACAGGAAGGCCGCCGTGGTGGCATCCTCTAGTCCCAACTGGGCGGCAGCATCAGATCGGTTGGCGATTCCCGCCAGATCAACTCGGCGCATGGCGGCGATGTTGTGGGCCTGGGTATGACCATAATTCACCGGGGCGATGTCGGCGACGATCAGTTTGCGAATCAACTCGGGCCGGGACAACGCCAGCATCATCGCGGCCTTACCCCCCATCGAATGCCCCAGCACGTCGGCGGGACCATCGAGGCCTTCGAGCACTTCGGCCAGATCGGCGGCGAGGTCAGGGTAGCTATGGCTGTCAGCCCAAGGGCTGCCTGCGTGGTTGCGCATGTCGACAGCGATGACCTGATGGCCCTGCTCTGACAGGCGTTTGGCAATGATGCCCCAGTTTCGGCCAGACCCAAAAAGTCCGTGGGCGATCAAAAGCGGAGGGTTCGGGCCGGCTGTGCCGGTGACAATCGTGTTCAGCATGCATCGACCCTACCGCTGTTTGGCCGGGCCGTTCCAGAGGCATTGAGGCCCCCAGTTCCCAACGATAGGGTCGCCGTCATGGATCAGGATGCGCTGACACAGCAGATCGAAGAAGTTCGCAGGCTGATGGCCGAGCGGTTGCGGCTGCGCGGCGCGACGCTGGAGGATCAGGTCAGGCGGGCCGGAAACCTTCTGCCCCGGGCACTGATCCGCGAGGCGCGGTACCTCGCCCAGGCGGAAACGCTGATGCGCAATCCCAAGCTGGCAAGGATGGTCGATGCCGAAAAGACACGTGACGCCCACGACCGCCTTGCCGCCCATCTTATGACCGTTGACCCGAAAGAGTGCCGCAAGGACCGGGTCTTGGGCATTCTTGGCGGGCTCGCCTTCAACCTGCTCTTGATCGGCGCCCTCGCGATCATCTGGCTAAGGTGGCGTGGCGTTGTCTGACGCCGACATCGTGACCAGCCTGGCCAAAGGCGTGGCCGAGGGCGACCGCCGGGCATTGGCCCGCGCAATTACGCTGGTGGAAAGCGGCCGGGCTGATCATCGCGACCAAGCCCAGTCCCTGCTCGCTCGGCTTGGGACAGGGCGACAGGCCTTCCGGGTTGGTTTGTCCGGGACCCCCGGGGTCGGCAAATCGACTTTCATTGAGGCGCTTGGCCTGTTCCTGACCGGACAGGGCCTGCGAGTGGCGGTTCTGGCCGTGGACCCCTCGTCCGCCCGCTCTGGCGGATCGATTCTGGGGGACAAGACCCGGATGGAGCACCTGAGCCGGGATCCCCTTGCCTTTATCCGGCCCTCGCCCGCCCAAAGCCAGCTTGGCGGTGTTGCCCGCCGCACCCGTGAGGCAGTTGCGCTCTGCGAAGCTGCCGGTTTTGACGTGGTGCTGATCGAGACTGTCGGGGTCGGTCAGTCCGAAACCATGGTCGCAGACATGTCCGACGTGTTCCTGCTGCTGCTTGCCCCTGCGGGCGGGGATGAATTGCAGGGGGTCAAGCGCGGGATCATGGAGATCGCCGATATCGTGCTGGTGAACAAGGCGGATGGCAGCCTGAAAGCGCAGGCGACGCGGACCTGTGCGGACTACGCCGGCGCCCTGCGGCTGCTGCGCAAACGGCCGCAGGACCCGGAAGGCTATCCAAAGGCGATGACCCTGTCAGCCATCGAAGGCGCGGGCCTGCCAGAAGCATGGGACGCGGTTCAGACCCTGATCGGCTGGCGGCGGGACCATGGGCTGTTCGAGGCGACACGCGCCGATCAGGCGCGGCGCTGGTTCGGCGACGAATTGCGGGCCGAGATGATGGCCCTGCTGACCCGGGACCCGGCCCTGAAAGCACGGCTGGAACGCCTCGAGGCCGACGTGGCCGCGGGCCGTATGACCCCTGCTGCCGCAGCACGGAAGGCGTTGGCCCCTTTGGAACCGGGACACGATCAGACGTGACCCTTCGGACAGTCTTCGACGGGGATCATCTTCGGGCCAGCCTTGCTGCAGCGCCGGACGGTGCAACTGGCAAGCTGATGGTGACATTCGATTTTCGGCAGGTGGGCAAGACCGACTTCGCACCTGCCAATGTCTCGGCCAGCTTTGCCAAGGCTGGGTTCGCCCAATTGTCTATCAAGACCCGCGCCAATGACTGGTTCATCAATCCCGACACCCGCACCCTCGACTCGGCTTTGGCAGACCTTGCGACCGGCTTTGATGAAGTCCGTTGCCTTGGGTATTCGATGGGGGGCTACGGCGCCTTTCGGTTTGCGGGTGCCTTGCGGGCCAAAAGCGTCGTTGCGGTCAGTCCCCAAGTGTCGATCCACCCGGACGAGGTTCCGTTCGACCGCCGATACAGGGCCGAAAGCCGGGGGTTCGATCTGATTGAGGGCAGCCTATCAGCGCGTGGCATCGACGATCTGACGGGCCTGGTCCTATATGATCCTTTCGTCAGGCCCGACGGGATACATGCCAAGAGGCTTGCAGCACTGTTTCCGCGTCTATGCTTTGCAAGGCTGGGGTTTGGCGGCCACCCCGCCACCCGCGTCCTGCGGGCCTCGGGCAAGGCCTGGACTGTGCAGAAGGCTGCGTTGGACCCCCAGTCGGGACGGACCACCGTGCTGCAGGCCCACCGTCAGGGGCGGCGCACGACCGAACCCTACTGGCGCAAACTGGCCGACTATGCCATGTCCGACAGGCCCCATCTTGCCCAGATCGCCCTTGCGCGGGCCGCTGGACTGAAGGCGGACACCGCCCATCACGACGTGGACCGGTCAAAGCGGTGATATCGGGTTGACGCAGGGCTGGAATCCCCGTAATTGCCCGGAACCGAATTCGAGGCCCTGCCACGGCAGGGTCCTTTTCCTTTGAGACCGCGTCGTTCCTGGCCGGTCCCGAGATGACACGAAGGACTGATGATATGTCGCGCCGCTGCGAACTGACCGGAAAAGGCCCGATGTCTGGCAACAATGTCAGCCATGCCAATAACAAGACCCGTCGCCGCTTTTTGCCGAACCTGAACGATGTGACCCTTATGTCCGATACGCTCGGCCGGTCGTTCAAGTTCCGCATCTCGGCCCATGCCCTGCGCTCGGTCGACCACCGTGGTGGTCTGGACGCCTACCTGGCCCGCGCCAAGGATGCAGAGCTGTCGGACAACGCGCTCAAGGTCAAGAAAGAGATCGCAAAGGCCGCTCAGGCCTGATCTTTCAGATTGATTGCCCGGAAACGGGCATGCAACGGGCCCGGTCTTTGACCGGGCCTTTGGTGTTTTATCCGGACCGTTTTTCGAGGCATAGAACTTGGATGCCTCCGGCGGGAATATTTGGGGCAAGAAAAAACCCATTGCGGCTTTGCCCTGCTCCTGTCCAGGTGGATAAGGGGTCATGACCCAGTCCTTGCCCATTGATGCCGTCCTACCTGAGTTGCTGGCCGCCATTGCCAGCCATGGCCAGGCTGTCCTTCAGGCCCCCCCGGGCGCGGGCAAGACGACCCGGGTCCCGCTTGCCCTGTTGCAGGCCGATGTCGTGGCGGGCCGCATAATAATGCTTGAACCCCGTCGACTGGCCGCCCGTGCTGCGGCAGAGCGTATGGCGAGCACTTTGGGCGAGGCTGTGGGCGAGACGGTGGGATACCGCATCCGCGGTGAAGCAAAAGTGGGGGCCCGGACCCGGATCGAGGTTGTGACCGAGGGGATCCTGACCCGCATGATCCAGTCGGACCCCGAATTGCCGGGGATCGGCGCCCTTTTGTTCGATGAATTTCACGAAAGGTCCTTAAACGCCGATCTCGGGCTAGCCCTGGCCCTTGAGGTGCGCGCCACACTACGCCCGGACCTGATCCTGCTGCCGATGTCGGCGACCCTGGATGCCGCTCCGGTCGCGGCATTGATGGGGGGAGCCCCGATTGTCACTGCCGAAGGCCGCAGCTTTGAGGTGACCCCTTGTTGGCTTGATCGCCCATTGCCCAAGGGCACCCGCCTTGCCCCGGCGATGACTGACCTTGTCGCCCGGGCCGTCGCCGAGACACAGGGCGGTGTCCTGGTGTTTCTGCCGGGGGAAGGCGAGATCCGGGCCGTCGCGGGCGGTCTTGCCGGTCGCTTGACGGCAGACTGCGATATTCGCCCGCTCTATGGGGCGATGCCTTTTGCCGCCCAGCGCGCCGCGATCGCCCCGCTTGCCGACCCTACCCGTCGCAAAGTCGTTCTGGCGACTTCCATCGCGGAAACCTCGCTCACGATCGAGGATATCCGGGTAGTGGTTGATGCCGGCCAGTCCCGCCGCGCCCGATTTGATCCCGGCACCGGCATGTCCCGTCTTGTCACGGAGCGGGTGACAAGAGCCGAAGCAACCCAACGTTCGGGTCGCGCGGGCCGGGTGGCGCCGGGCCGCTGTTACCGGCTTTGGACCAAGGGCGAGGACGGCGCGATGGCCGCCTTTCCCCCGCCCGAAATTGCAGCCGCTGACCTGGCGGGACTGGCGTTGGAGCTGGCCCTTTGGGGCACGGCAGAGTTGGACTTCCTGACCCCGCCGCCGCCCCCTGCCTTGGCCGAGGCGCGCGCCCTTTTGGCAGACCTTGGCGCGCTTGATCCAACGGGCCGCATCACGCGCCATGGCCGGGCCGTGGCTGCGCTGCCGTTACACCCGCGCCTGGCGCATATGCTGATGGTCACAGGTCCGCAGGCCGCCCCCTTGGCCGCCCTGATGAGCGCGCGGGACCCGCTGCGCGGCGGCGGGGCGGACCTGGCCCCCCGTCTTGACGCCCTGGCCGGCCGGCAACCAGTGCCGGAGGCCGCCCGTGCTGCGCTGGCCTCTGTCAAAGCCGAAGCCCGCCGCCTTGTGCGGCACCTGCCCAAGCAGGCCGAGAGGGCCTCGGCGTTGTCACCGGGAGAAATGGCGGCTCTGGCCTATCCCGACCGGATCGGACAGCGGCGACCGGGCGGTGAGGCCCGCTACCTGCTGAGTGGCGGGCGGGGGGCCGTTCTGCCGTCTGAGGATGCCCTTGCCTCTGCCCCGTTCATCGTGGCCACCGATCTGGATGGGGCAGGCAGGGATGCCCGTGTCCGGGCTGCTGCACGGATCGGGGAGGCCGAGATCCGTGCGCTGTTCAGGGACCGGATCCACTGGGAAGAGACCTGCCTCTGGTCCCGCCGCGAGGCCCGGGTCGAGACCCGCAGGCAGGAGCGCTTGGGTGCGCTCACCCTGTCGGACCAGACCTGGTCGGACGCCCCAGACGACGCGGTGGCGCTGGCCATGTGCGAGGGCGTTCGCCAGATGGGGCTGCGTCTGGACGGGGCGGCAGGCCGGTTTCGCGCCAGGGTAGAACTGGTGCGGGCGGGCGGCGCAAACCTGCCCGACATGAGCGATGCGGGCCTTATAGAGAGGCTGGAGGACTGGCTGCCGCCCTTTTTGCATGGCGTCAGGTCGGCCGAGGCGTTTCGGCGTATGGATCTGCTGCCCGCCTTGCGCGCCATGCTGGACTGGGCGCAGATGCAGGCCCTTGATGCGGCGGCCCCGGCTGGCTTTGTCACACCCTTGGGGCGGACGGTTCCGATTGACTACGGAGCAGAGACACCAAGCATCTCGGTCAGGTTGCAAGAACTGTTCGGGCTGACCCGCCATCCCTGTATCGGCAACACATCACTACGGATCAGCCTTCTGTCACCCGCGGGACGGCCGGTTCAGGTCACGACGGATATCCCCGGGTTTTGGGCGACGTCTTATGGCGATGTGCGCAAGGACATGCGAGGACGGTATCCCCGGCACCCCTGGCCTGAGGATCCAACCCAGGCGGAACCGACTGTTCGCGCCAAGCCGAAAAGCTGAGAAACAGGCCCCTTTGGGTAGACATTGTAACTTTGCCTTCATCTTGCTACCTTAGGTTCAATAACAGCAGCTTAATTCAGTCAGGCAAGAGCATGTCTCCCCTCGCAAGTCGGGCCTCTGGTAGGGCCGTCAAAAGTCATAGCGTTCATACGCACACACAATTGGCCGCCCTATGTCATCGCAAGGGGGAGAACGGCCCAGAAGTGCTGTTGGTGACGTCGTCGAACGGGCGCTGGATCCTTCCCAAGGGCTGGCCGATCGACGGGATGAAACCGTCAGAGGCCGCGATGGTCGAGGCCTGGGAAGAAGCGGGCGTCAAGAAGGGCAAGGTCGACCGCAAGTCGATGGGATGCTTCATGGGGACAAAGATCACCAGCTCTGGTGACGAAGAGCCCTGCCTGACGAAGGTCTACGCGGTCAAGGTCCTCAAGACCGAGGCCAACTATCCCGAAGCGGATCGTCGCGAACGCCTTTGGGTGAGCCCCGCCGAGGCCGCAGAGATGGTCACTGAAGACGGGCTCAGATCGATCCTCCGGGCGCTCTGACGAGGCATTTTTTGGTCGTCCTGAAGGCTGGCCTCGATATCGGTCAGCGGGCGCCCATGAAGTCCATCTTGCCCAGTGGCACCCCATTGTGGCGCAGGATGTTGTAGGCGCTGGTCATGTGGAAATAGACCTGCGGCAGGGCAAAAAGACTGTGGTAGTCCTGCCCTGACATCCGAAGCTCGCCGCCGCGCAGGCTAAGCACGATCTCGCGTTCTTCTGACCCTTCGAAATCGGCGGGCGTAAACCCTGCGATATAGTCGCTGGCTTTTGCGATCCGGTCGCGGAGTTCGGGAAAGGTCGTCTCGACATCGGCGAAGCTGGCAGGATCCTGTCCGCAGAGGCGTGCGACCATCCGGACCGAGAAGTCGCAGGTCAGCTGGACCTGACGCGACAGGGGAAACATATCAGCAAAGAGCCGGTCCCCGATCAGGACCGCAGGATCAATGCTGTTGGCAGCGCAATGCGCCTCGACCTTGGTCATGATCCCGGACAGGGCGGTCAGGCTGCGTGTCAGGAGCGGAAGGGTAACGGTGTCCATGGCTGGGGTTTTCCCGGGATTGTGTAAGGTGGGTCTGGACCCACCTTACGGTTTGGTTGTGTGCTGTCATACTGCGCCTGATGGAGCGCCGTAAGGTGGGTCCGGACCCACCTTACCCTGGACCCCGAGATCCTAGACCCCCAGGCACCACCGCATGATCGCCTTCTGGGCATGCAGCCGGTTTTCGGCCTCGTCGAAGATCACGGAATGGGGGCCGTCCATGACCTCGCTTGTCGCCTCGTCGTCCCGGTGGGCGGGCAGGCAATGCATGAACAGCGCGTCCGGTTTCGCCTGAGCCATTAGTGCCGCGTTGACCTGATAGCCGCGCAGCTGGTTGTGCCGTCGTTCGCGGGCGGAAACCGGGTCGTGCATGCTGACCCAGGTGTCGGTCACCACCAGATCGGCCCCTTGCACGGCCACCGCCGGGTCCCGCTCGATCGTGATGTTGACCCCTTTGCTGCGCGCTTCGTCGAGAAAGACCTGTTCGGGATCAAGCGGGGGCGGACCTGTAAAGGTGAGGTCAAAGCCGAATTGACCGGCGGCATGGGCAAAGCTGTTGAACACGTTGTTCCCGTCCCCGGACCAGACCACCTTGCGCCCCCGGATCGGGCCGCGATGTTCCTCGAATGTCATGATGTCGGTCATGATCTGGCAAGGGTGGCTGCGGTTGGTCAGCCCGTTGATCACCGGAACGCTGGCGTATTCGGCCATTTCCAGAAGCGTCTGTTCTTCAAAGGTGCGGATCATGATCAGATCGACATAGCGTGACAGCACCCGGGCGGTGTCGGCGATGGTTTCGCCATGCCCGAGTTGCATTTCATCGCCGCGCAGGATCATCGTTTCCCCGCCCATCTGCCGGACACCCACGTCGAAGGAGACCCGCGTTCTGGTCGATGGTTTTTCGAAGATCAGCGCAACCATCCGCCCGGCAAGGGGTTGATCGTCGTCCGGCGCCCCCTTGGGTCGCCCATTGCGGGCGGATTTCATGCTGATCCCTTCGTCGATCATGCCTCTGAGGGCGGCGGCATCGGTTTTGTTTATGTCGAGGAAGTGGTTCATGGCATCGCTCTTGGTGTTCGGGACGCATTGTGCGGGGGTTTCACACCCCCGCGCGCCCGTGGAATATTTAGGGCAAGAAAAAGCTCAGGCGCCGGCCTCGAGGGACCTTGCGGCGGTGTCGAGCCTTTGCAGCGCCTCGATGATGTCAGCGTCGGGGATGTTCAGCGCCGGCAGCAGCCGCACCACGTTGTCGGCCGCACCGACCGTCAGGACGCCCGCCCCGTAGCCGGCGTTGACGACATCGCTGTTCGTGACCTTGCAGACCAGCCCCAGCATCAGCCCGCTGCCCCGCACCCCGCTGAAGATGCCGGGGTGGCTTCCCACCAAGCCTTCGAGCCCTTGGCGTAGCAGCCCTGCCTTGCGGTTGACCTCGGCCAGGAAGGCCGGGTTTGAGATGATCTCGGTGACCCGGGCACCGACCGCGCATGCCAGCGGGTTGCCCCCATAGGTCGATCCGTGGGTGCCCGCCGTCATGCCCGAGGCTGCGTCTTCGGTTGCAAGGACGGCCCCCAGCGGGAACCCGCCCCCGATCCCCTTGGCCACCATCATGATGTCCGGGCTGATCCCGGCCCATTCGTGGGCAAAGAGCCTCCCAGTCCGTCCCATGCCGCATTGCACCTCGTCCAGGATCATCAGCACCCCGGTCTCGTCGCAGAGGTCCCGCAGCCCTTTCAGGCAGGCGTCGGGCAAGGGCCGGATGCCGCCTTCGCCCTGTACCGGCTCGACCAAGACAGCACCGACGTCTGCCTCTTTCATCGCGGCGGCGAGCGCCTCGTGATCACCGAAGGCCAACGAGCTGAAGCCGGGCAGAAGCGGCCCAAAGCCCTTGGTCATCTTTTCGGACCCCGCCGCGGCGATGCCTGCGCTGGACCGCCCGTGGAAGGCCCCGCTGAAGGTCAGGATCCGTGTCCTGTCGGGCTGCCCTTTGTCATACCAGTATTTCCGCGCCATCTTGACGGCCAGTTCACAGGCCTCTGTCCCGGAATTGGTGAAGAAACAGGTGTCTGCAAAGGTCGCCTCTGTCAGCGCATCGGCCAGCTTCTTCTGTGCCGGGATGTGGTAGAGGTTTGATACATGCCAAAGGGCCTGGGCCTGCTCGGTCAGCGTCTCTACCAGTTCGGGCGCGGCATGGCCGAGCGCGTTGACCGCGATCCCGGCCCCCAGATCCAGGAACCGTCGCCCATCGTCGGTCACAAGCCAGGAGCCTTCTCCCTTGACGAAGGTCAGGGGCGCACGGTTGTAGGTAGGCAGGATCGACGGGATCATGGCGGATAGGTCCTTGCAAGGATAAGCCCCGTTGGTGCCGGACGGGCGGGGCCAAGTCAACGATTTTGGAAAAGGAACGAAAGACAGGTGCAGCCGCACCGATGGCAACGCAGGGTCAGCGTCGGCGTCGGTTCTGGAAAAGTTGCATCTGTTGCGTCATGAACCGGTCTATAGCCCAAGTCGGTGCTGCTGAAAACCCTGTTGTCGCGGCCCGACGGGGGCTTTCCCCCTTGGCCCCCTTGCGTTAGCTTTTGGGGGTTGAACCCTGCCCTCTTTCCTACTGACTAAGGGCCTCCCGATGCCACAAGCGACCGACCTGGCCATCTCGACCCGTGGCCTTACCCGTAGTTTCGGCCCGGTCAAGGCCGTCGCCGGGATCGACCTGGATGTACCCAAGGGCATGATCTTTGCCGTTCTGGGCCCCAATGGCGCGGGCAAAACAACCCTGTTGCGTATGCTGGCGACGCTGCTGCCCCCCGATGGTGGCACCGCCATGGTCATGGGCCATGATCTGCGGGCAGACCCCGATGCTGTCCGGGGCGTCATTGCGATGACCGGCCAATTCGCATCGCTGGACGAAGATCTGACCGGTCGCGAGAACCTTGTGATGCTGTCCCGCCTTTGGGGCTTTTCCGGTCGCGCTGCCCGTGATCGGGCAACGGACCTCCTTTCCGCCTTTGACCTGAGCGATGCGGGCAATCGTCAGGTGAACACCTATTCGGGCGGCATGCGGCGACGGCTTGATATCGCGGCCTCGCTGATCGTGACGCCGGGGGTCTTGTTCCTGGATGAACCGACCACCGGCCTTGATCCGACCGCCCGCCAGAGCGTGTGGCGCCTGATCCGTCAACTGGCCGCCTCGGGTGTGACCATCCTTCTGACGACCCAGTACCTCGAGGAGGCCGATCAACTTGCCGCCCGGATCGCGGTCATCGACAAGGGCCGCAAGATCGCCGAGGGCACCAGCCGCGAGTTGAAGGCCCAGACCGGGTCAGGCGTGCTGCATGTGACCCCGTCGGACCCCGGTCAGCTGGAGGCAGCAGAGGCTGTGCTGGCCAGCGCAGGCCCGGTCCAGCGCAGCGCCGAAGGGGCGACATTGTCGGTCCCCGTTCAGGATGCGGCATCGGCCCATGATCTGCTGGTCCGTTTGATCGCATCCGGTGTCGAGGTTGCCGATTTTTCCATGGGGCAGCCATCGTTGGAAGAGGTGTTCTTTGCCCTGACAGGCGCCCCGCCAGAGGAGGATCCCGCATGACCGAAACCTTGCTCAAGCGAGTGGAACGGCCTGCCAAACCCTCTGCCCTGTCCAACGCCATGGTCTTTGGCTGGCGGGCGGTCTTGAAATTCAAGCATGTGCCCGAGCAGTTGTTTGATCTGGTGATGACCCCAATCATGTTCACCCTGCTGTTCACCTTTGTTTTCGGCGGGGCGTTGGCGGGGACGCCGGGGTCCTACCTGCAATTCTTTCTGCCCGGCATTCTTGTGCAGACCGTCGTCTTCAACGCGGTCTATTCGGGGATGGGCCTGTCCACTGACTTCAGCAAGGGCCTGTTCGACAGGTTCCGGTCGCTGCCGATCTGGTCGCTTGCCCCCTTTGCCGGCCTGATGGTGGGCGATCTGATGCGCCACCTGATTGCGGGCGGGATCATTCTGGGGATCGGGCTGCTGCTGGGCTATCGCCCCGAGGCCGGGGTGCTGGGCGTGGTCTTGGCCTTTGCCATGCTTTTGGCGATGGGGTTCGGCTTTGGCTGGGTGTTTCTGGTGCTTGGCATGATGGTCCGGACGCCGACCACCGTGATGACCCTGGGCTTTACCATCCTGTTTCCGGTCACCTTTGCCTCGAACATCATGGTTGATCCGGCAACGATGCCGGACTGGTTGCGCGGCTTTGTCGAGGTCAATCCGGTGTCGCTGATGACGACCGCCCTGCGGGGGCTGATGGATGGCACGGCAACGGCGGGCATGCTGACCGTCGCATTGATCGCACCTGTTCTGTTGACGGTGCTTTTGGCGCCCGTCACCCTCATGCTCTACCGGCGCAAGTAGGCCGCAGCTCGGGGCGGATCAGCGGCCAGTTCAGGAAAAGATCAGGGAAAGATCAGGGAAAGATCAGGAACGGCACCTTGCAGGTCCGCATCAGCTCCATCGTGGTTGAGCCGATGAAAAGGCTGCGCAAGCGGGAATGCCCCGATTTACCCAAGACCAGCATATCAGCCTTGAGGTCGGAGACCGCCTTGGCAATCACGGCCTCGGGGTCGCCGGTCTCAAGGTGCTCGGTCACGTCAAAGCCTGCCTGACGCAGGGCCTGCGCCGCGTGGGACAGCCGGTCGCGCAGTTGCGGGGTGGCCGACCCGACGCTGAGGATGTCGCAGGCCATCCCGGTCAGGACGGACCCCGCCGTCATCCGCTCGACCGCGCGTTCTGTTGCGGGCGACCCGTCATAGGCCAGCAAGAACCGTTGCGGCGTCTTGAAGGCCCGGTTGGCCACAAGGACCGGCCGGTGAGAGGTCCGCACGGCCCGGTCAAGGTTGGACCCAAGAAGCTCTTGTGCAAAGCCCGCCGCCTCGCCGCGTTTGCCAAGGATGACAAAGCGGGTTTCGGCCTCAAGCTCTGAGATGGCGTCGATCAGATCGCCGTTGCGCAGGCGGGTGGCGACGTCGATATCGGCCATGGCCCGCATCCGGGCCGAGCCGTCGTCCAGAATAGCCCGGCCCCGCTCGCGGGCGAGGATCGCCCGCTCTTCATCCAGCTTGGACAGCTTTTCGAGGAGGGCGGTTCGCGCCCCGAGGCGCAGGTTGCCGCTTAGATCGGCAGGGGCGCTGGGGGCGTCGCTGCGGCGGCCGATGACGTGAACAAGGCTGATCGGCATGGCCAGTTGGCCCGCCGCCCAGACCGCGTGGTCGCAGACCGAGGCCGCATAGTCCGACCCGTCAACAAAGGCTGTGATCCGGTCCATTTCGTCTTTCCCCCTGCCCCGGCCGGTTGGCCGGGTCTGCGTTAATGCGCGTTCAACTGGTCCATCGCACCGGGCTTGTCATGCAAGGCCAGCTTGTCGACGATGGTCTCGGACGCCTCGTTCATACCAACAAGGGAGACATTTGTCCCCTCGCGCCGGAATTTCAGGACCACCATGTCGACGGCAGCGACGCTTGAGATGTCCCAGATATGGGCATCGGTGACGTCGATCGTGACCTCGTCCAGCGCCTCGCGAAAGTCGAAAGCGCGGGTGAAATCCTCGACACTGGCGTAGAACAACTGGCCCTCAACACGGTAGGTCCGGCTGCGCCCATCTGACGAAGCCTCGGACGAAACCCGAAAGATCTGGGCGATCTTGGAGGCGAAGAAGAGGCCCGACAGCAGCACACCGGTCAGCACGCCAAAGGCAAGGTTGTGGGTCCAAACCGTGACGATGACAGTCGCGATCATGACGACCGAAGAGCTGGTGGGATGGCTGCGCAGGCTGGTGAAGGACGACCACGAAAACGTCCCGATCGACACCATGATCATCACCGCCACCAGCGCGCCCATCGGAATGATCCGGACAAAGTCGGCCAGCACCAGGATAAGGAACAACAGGATCGCCCCTGCCGCAAAGGACGACAAACGCGCCCGCCCGCCGGATTTCACGTTGATCATTGACTGCCCGATCATCGCACATCCAGCCATGCCACCGAAAAAGCCGGTGACGAAATTGGCGGTACCTTGCCCGATGCATTCCCGGTTCCGGTTGGATTGGGTATCGGTCAGCTCGTCCACCAGGTTCGCCGTCATCAGGCTTTCCAGCAGGCCTACCGCGGCTACGGCCAGCGAATAGGGCAGGATGATCTGCAATGTCTCAAGGTTGAAGGGCACATTGGGCAACAGGAACATCGGCAGGGTATCGGGCAATTCGCCCATGTCACCCACAGTTCGGACGTCCCAGCCCATCAGCCAGACCAGACCGGTCAGAACGATAATGGTGACAAGCGGTGACGGAACGGCGGTGGTCAGGTAGGGAAGGCCGTAGATGATGCCAAGCCCCGCCGCGACAAGCACATAGGTCAGCATCGGCACGTCGATCAGCTCTGGCAGCTGCGCCAGAAAGATCAGGATGGCCAGCGCATTGACGAACCCCGTCATGACCGAGCGTGAGACAAAGCGCATCACGAAGGACAGTCGGGCAAAGCCCACGCCGACCTGGATCACCCCGGCCAGAACGGTGGCGGCGAGCAGGTATTCAAGCCCGTGATCCTTGACGAGGGTGACCATCAGCACCGCCGTCGCGGCGGTGGCGGCCGAGATCATGCCGGGTCGTCCGCCGACGATGGCCGTCAGAACCGCGATCGAGAAGGAGGCGTAAAGCCCAACCTTGGGATCAACACCGGCGATCAGCGAAAAGGCGATGGCCTCGGGGATCAGGGCAAGGGCCACGACAAGGCCCGACAGCAGCTCGACCCTGGGGTTGCCGATCCATTCGGCCCGTGTCCGTTCCGATAGTTGCATGTCCGCCCTCGCTGCAGTGCCGCAAAGGTCTGCTTGTGTTGCCCCAAGCCCAAAGTGTCAACCCGGCGCTCCCCGGCAGGTCGGTCTAATTGCAGCGGTTAGGGGGTGTCCGATAGCCGCCTAGGGCTTTAGCCGGTAGCCCGTGCGGAACCAGTGCCAGCACAACGCAACAACAATAGCGGTGGCCACAGTGACAAAGACAAGGCCCCGCAACGGCGGGCTGTCCGACACGCCAAGCATTCCAAAGCGCACCCCGTCGATGACATAGAAGAACGGATTGGCGTGACTGAGGGTCTGAAGCATCGGCGGCATCGCCTCAATGGAGTAGAATGTGCCGGACAAAAACGACAGGGGCGTGACGATAAAGCTGCTGATCGCGGCAAGCTGGTCAAATTTATTGGCGTAGATCGCCGCAATCAGCCCCAACCCTCCCATGAAGACAGAGCCCAGAACGGTGAAGGTGAGCACCCAAAGCGGATGGGCCATCCCAACGCCAAGAAACAGCCAGACCCCCACGGCAATCACGATGGCGACCATCAGTCCGCGGGCCACCGCACCGGCCAGATAGCCGGCGACAAGCTCGGCCGCGTTCAGGGGGGGCATCAGCGTATCGACGATGTGACCCTGTACCTTGGCGCCCGCCAGACTGGACGATGTGTTTGCAAAAGCGTTTTGAATCACGGTCATGGTCAGAATGCCGGGGGCAATGAACTCAACAAACGGGACCCCCATGACCGGGCCGCGACCGGGGCCGACCGCAATGACAAAGATCATCAGAAACAGGCCCGCGTTGATCAGCGGGGCAAGAAGGGTCTGGCTCCACACGTTCATGAAGCGGCGCACTTCACGCTCGATCAAAGTCCACAGACCCAGCCAGTTTACCCGCCCAAAACGGCGGACGCCCAGGTCATGCCCCGGATTGTGCCCCCGATCATCTGCTTGTATCGGTGCGTCACCCATCTGCCACGTCCTTTTCATTTCCACCGCTCCGCTTGTATCCGGCGCTTGGCTGCTTAGAATAGGAAAACGACAGAATTCTCAAGGCCAGGTTGTCCCGGACAGGGTCAGCGGCCTTTCATATCCGAAGGAAATGCTATGTCCTGGACCGACGAGCGCGTCGAGACGCTTAAGAAGATGTGGGGCGAAGGCCAATCCGCAAGCCAGATCGCCAAGGAACTTGGTGGGGTGACGCGCAATGCCGTCATCGGCAAGGTGCACCGTTTGGGTCTGTCCAACCGCGCCGGATCGGGTGCCACGCCTGCGGCCCCCGCCGCTGCATCACCGGCCGCCGCCAAGGGCACCGCACCGATGACTGAACCCGCGCGTCCTGCCTCGCCCCCCCGCAGCCCCGCCCCGGAAGCCGCGACAGAGACAACTGCCAAGGCCGCCTCCTCGGATGACGACGACGACAGCGATGCCCCCCCGATGAGCGCAGCGCGCCGCGCCATCATTCCGGCGGGCCAACCCCTGCCGCCCCAGCCTTCGTTGAACGAAATCAGCCCCGAGGCGCTGGCCAAGGTCAACGAGGTCGAAAAGACCGCCCGCAAGCTGACCCTGATGGAGCTGACGGAAAAGACCTGCAAATGGCCCGTCGGCGATCCAGCTACGGACAACTTCTGGTTTTGCGGTCTGGCCGTCCAGCAAGGCAAACCCTACTGCGAGGCGCATGTCGGCGTCGCCTTCCAACCGATGAGCGCCCGGCGCGACCGCCGCCGCTAGATCCGCGAAGGTAGCATGAGCGGTTGGGACGATCTTTTTCGTGAACCGCCACCGCGTTGAGGACTAAGGGGCGATCCTCACCTCTGGGTGGAAATGCGTGCCGCTTTGGGTGAGGCGCCGATACCGGACCATCGGGACGATGGCCTCGCCATGCTGACAACCACGTGGGAAGCCTTGACGGGCTTCCCTCTTACGACAACATCCACACCAAAGCTGAAACGGCTTGATCATGGTGGGCTATCCGGTGGACTGATCTCACCCCCGTTCTGGCGTGACGTCGCGGTTCCACTCTTGCTGGACCGGCTTGCATAGCTGTCCTGCTGACCCTCCCGGTCAAAGATCTGTCACAGACGGACCAAAGGCAGGCCCATCAAGGCCTGGGCAAACATCCCCAACGTCAACAGCGACCAGCCAAGGGCGGCCAATGGCACAAGCCGTGGCTCTCGTCCGGTCTGATCGAGCCAGATCCCCAATAGTGGCAGCGCTTGCAAGGCGTGGATCGACAGGAAGTGCGCAGGTCGCAGATCGCCAACCTCGGCCGACCAGCCCAGGAGAGGGATAGACGCACCTGCGGCACTTGGCGTCCCGACAAAGTGACCTTCTGCACCGCTCATGTAGCCGGCCACGATCAGGGTCAGGCCAAAGGATGCAAGGGCACCCCACCAGATCCCCGCACGCGTTGCCGGTCCTATCGCAGCCTGCCTGTCGGTCCGAACCACCCAGGCAATAGCGACCGGCCCGGCAATCAGAAGCACGGCACCCAGCCCCATGATCCCATACATTGCCTCGTGAAACGGGGTGGAAATGTTGAAATGAGAGGCCTCGGCCTGCGCGGCCTGAATGATCATATATGCGATTTCGCTCAGGAACGCGGTGGCCATTACTGCGCCCGTCAAACTGACGACCCGGCCCGATTGTCCACTGGGTGACAGCGCGTCGACGATAAGCGCAAGGGTCACAAAGTGGACCACGAAGGACAGTGCGAACTTGGCCGGCTTTGCCCAGACCGGTACTCCGTCGATAAGGCGGTCATCAAAACCGGACCACAGGGCGGCAAGGGCCAACAGCGCAAGAGCTACGGCGGTCAGCACGACAAATGGGCGTTTGGGTCGCAGGTCGTCCTGCGAGGGCAACACGGAAAGTGTCATCATGGCTTAGGCCTCTATCAAGCGGGGGGATTGGGTCGGCATCGGGCGTAAGGGACGCAGGCCAGTCTCAACCAGGATCGCCAGCAACCAGCCCAGCGGCCCAAACATGAAAATCGACAAAAGGATGGGAGCCTGTACCAATCGCCCTACCCCGACTCGGTCCATACGGCCGGCCGCCAGGGACCCAATCATCAGGTCAAAGGCGAGGTAATGCGCCCAGCCCGCAACCAGAACCATGTCGTCGGCAAACAGCAAGCGCACATTGGACAGCGTGTCATAGGCGCCGCCAGCCTGGGCAAAATACGCAAGGATCAGACCCGAGTAGAGCGCCGACAGGGCCAGCGGGATACCATAGGCCGGCACCGCATTCAAAACCGCCCAGCGCCGTGGTGCCAGGACCAAGACCACCCAGCCCGGCAGTGCCAGAAGGCTGGCAATCCCGAATAGATCATCAGGGGACATTCAATATCTCCAATGTAAATTTCCACTGGATATATTGAATGCATCGATTCTCTTGCCCTGTCCAGCGAAAGTATTTACAGTGGAAATATTAACGGAGTTTCCCTATGGACGGCACGGCAAAGGGCTATCACCACGGCAACCTCAAGACAGCGCTTGTAGAGGCCGGGCTTGAGATCATAGAGGCAGAGGGCCTTGCAGGACTGTCGTTGCGTGCCATCGCGGCCAAGGTTGGCGTCAGCCATACCGCGCCAAAGAATCATTTTGGATCCCTGCGCGGCCTGCTGACAGCGATAGGGACCGAGGGCTTTCGTCTGCATGCTGCTGGCATGCGTGAAGGGGTAGCAGAGGCATCAGGGCGCAAAGCTCGCCTTGAGGCTGCAATGCGGGGCTATGTCCGGTTTGCGGAAGCCCATCCACATCTGTTCCAACTCATGTTTTCGCCCCAGTCCTGCGACTTTGCCGATACCGACCTGATCGCCCAAGCCCGCGAAAGCTATGCTGTATTGGCAGATATCTCCTCCGGATTGAATTGGGACAAGGCTCTGACCCCAGGCGGGCAGCAGCGCACCGAAATGATGCTCTGGTCGATGGTTCATGGTTACGCGATGCTGCGGATCAATGGGAATTTCGTCCCCAGGATGGGCGGCACGACCCCCTGGGACATCGAAGATATCCTGCCCGATTTCAACTACCTGCCAGAGAACGATCCCTAGGCCCCCTGTGCCTGACCTAGTTGACGGTGACCGGCCGGGACCGCATTCGGCTGACTGTCTCACGCTCGGCCCGTTTGCAGACTTGCGGTGGCAGGTTCTTGTCCAGCAGGGCAAGATCCTCCAACACCATCTCGCCCATCTGCCGGAAAGCCGCATCAAGCGCTCCGGCCCGATGGGCAGAATGCAGGAACCCCGGCAAAGTCCGGACCGGATGATCAAGAGGCAAAGGCTCTTGCGGATATACGTCAGAGGCGGCCACGATATGCCCTGAACGCACGGCACCCATCAAGGCGTCAAAGTCCACGACATTGGCCCGGGACAGCAGGATAAAGGCCGAGCCCGGTTTCATGGCGGCGAAAGCCTCTGCCCCCAGAAACCCCTGATTTTCGGATGTGACAGCGGCCGTGACAAAGACCACATCGCAGGTGCCCAGAACCTGTTGCAGCATCGCAGGCTCCGCCCCGCCGGCCCGCGTGATGCTGGGGGCCTGCCAGGGATCGTGAACCATCAGGCGTGTCTGAAAGCCGGACAGAACCCGTCCCAGCGCCCGACCGAGATCGCCAAAACCGATGATACCAACTGTGGCGCCGCTAAGCTGGCGGGCCTTGGTGTTGCCTTCGCCGCCCCATTTCTCTGCCCCGGCCCGAAAATCGGCATCGGCGGTGTGAATGCCGCGAAGCAGCGAAAGCGCCATCCCGAGGCCCATCTCGGCCACTGGCAGGGCAAAGACGGCCCCCGTCGTCACGACATGGATGCCCCGGCGGAACACCTCGTCATAGGGCATGTTGTCGAGCAGGTTGCTTTCCACGTTGAACACGCAGCGCAGCGACGACAACCGGGCAAGCGTTGCAAGGTCAAGCGGGGGTTGCCCGATGATGTAACGGGCGCGGTTTAGGATGTCGTCCGACAGGGCGGGCAGTTCTTCGTCGGTCGTCTCGACAATCTGGTAGCGGCTGCGCAGGTCTGCCAGGCGGTCCGGGGCAAAAATCAGATCGAGCGTCCGGGGCAACGGGCAGGACAGGATCAGGGGGCGGTCATCAGGCATTTCGGGTCTCCTCCCCAGCAACTGCCGCGTAAGTCCTCACACAACTGACCCAGAGGCCGGGCCGACGCAAGGCAGTTTTGACCGGGGTCATCCGCTTTTGGTTCTCGCTGGAGTGCGCCCTAAGGACGTGGTTGCCATCCCCTTCACCATCGCCAATTGACGTTTGAAATTGGCAAGTGTCCCATTGCCCGCCTGTTTTGCAACTGTGGCGATGCGCCAGCCGCAGCCGGACAGCCGGTTGCAGAAGTGCCCAATTCGCATTCAGGGGATATGGCCGATGATCGTCTGACGCGTTAGGCGACGAAACGGCGCGACAGGGGCCAATATCGGGACCCGCAACGGCACCCGCAACGGGGCCTTCAACATTGACAGGTCTAGGTGAGCGGCTGCTAGGCATAACCGACTGGTAAGGTGGCTCTTGCCCCCCCCTTCCAAGGGACGGAAACTCGGGCTAAAGGGGCGCATGTCCCAGAACCCGCCAGACCTTCGCCCCGACCTCGCCCGCGCCCGCATCACCGAGGCGCCGCGCCCCGGCCAGCCGACCATCGGCATGGTCTCATTGGGCTGTCCGAAGGCCCTTGTGGACAGCGAACGCATCCTGACCCGGCTTCGTGCCGAAGGTTATGCCATCTCGCCCGACTACCAGGGGGCCGATGCGGTCATCGTGAACACCTGCGGCTTTCTCGACAGCGCCAAGGCCGAAAGCCTCGATGCGATCGGCGAGGCGCTGCGCGAGAATGGCAAGGTCATCGTCACCGGCTGCCTTGGGGCAGAGCCTGACTATATCCGCGACCACCACCCCCGCATTCTCGCTGTGACCGGACCGCAGCAGTACGAGCAGGTGCTTGATGCCGTGCACGGCGCCGTGCCACCCAGCCCCGATCCGTTCATCGACCTGCTGCCCGCGACGGGCGTCAGCCTTACGCCGCGCCACTACAGTTACCTAAAGATTTCAGAGGGCTGTAACCACAAGTGCAAGTTCTGCATTATCCCAGACATGCGCGGGAAACTCGCCTCCCGGCCCGCCCATGCGGTTCTGCGCGAGGCGGAAAAGCTGGTTGAGGCAGGCGTGAAAGAGCTTTTGGTGATCTCGCAGGACACCTCGGCCTATGGCGTCGACATCCGCCATGCAGAGGATCGGGGGCATCGCGCCCATATCACCGATCTGGCCCGCGATCTGGGGGGGCTGGGGGCCTGGGTTCGGCTGCATTATGTCTATCCCTACCCGCATGTGCGCGACCTGATCCCGCTCATGGCTGACGGGCTGATCCTGCCCTACCTCGACATTCCGTTTCAGCACGCCCACCCCGAAACGCTGCGCCGCATGGCCCGCCCCGCTGCGGCTGCACGAACCCTCGACGAAATCTCTGCCTGGCGGCAGGCCTGCCCGGACATCACGCTCCGCTCGACCTTCATCGTGGGCTACCCCGGCGAGACGGAGGCAGAGTTCCAGACCCTTCTGGACTGGCTGGACGAAGCCCAGCTCGACCGGGTCGGATGCTTCCAGTACGAGAACGTCGCGGGTGCGCGTTCCAACGATCTGCCCGACCACGTCCCTGCCGAGGTCAAGCAAGAGCGTTGGGATCGGTTTATGGAAAAGTCACAGGCCATCTCTGAGGCGAAACTGGCCGCCAAGGTTGGAAAAGTGATGGAGGTGATCGTCGACGATATCGACGAGGACGGGATCGCCACCTGCCGGACCAAGGGCGATGCCCCGGAAATCGACGGCAATCTGTTCATAGATGAAGGGGCCGAAGCGCTCGCCCCCGGCGATATCGTAACCGTCACGGTGGATGAAGCGGGCGAGTATGATTTGTGGGGCCAGTTGAACGGCACACCCGCCGGTTCATGAGACCGACCAAATATGATGCTGTCATTGAGGCGGGATCTGCCCGATGATGAGGTATGCGACTCAGGTCCCTCATACCCCTTGCGGCCCTTGTAGGGCTGGCCTCCTGCGCCACGGTTCCGGGTGCGGTTGAAGGATCCCGCGGCTTTTTCTGGGGCCTGTTTGACGGCGCTGTCGCACCCATCGCCTTTGTCGTGTCTTGGTTTTCGGACACGGTCGGTATCTACGGGGTGCCAAACTCGGGCGGCTGGTACGACTTTGGGTTCCTCCTCGGGCTGACATGCTGGGCCGGGGGCGGTGGGGCCGCTGCACGGCGCAAGCGCTAAGTCCGCGACACAGCACCGCATTTGCCCTCCAACGAACTGGCCTACGTCCAGCGTATGACAAAAGAAACCCGCATCCTCTACAACGCCGAATGCCCGGTCTGCTCTTTCGAGATTGACCGCTACGCTGCCTATTCGGGCAAGCGCAATCTGCCCTTGCGCTTTGATGACCTGAATTCGGCCGCCCTAGGCGATTGGGACATTTCGGCCGATCAGGCGGCGCGTCGGCTGCATGTTCTGCATGAGGGTAAGCTGACGTCGGGCCTCGACGCCTTTATCGTGCTCTGGCAGCAGATGCCACGCACGAAGGGGCTGGCCTGGCTCGCAAGCCTGCCAGTGATCAGGCCAGTGGCCTCAGCGGTCTATGACCACATCCTCGCCCCGATCATCTACCAGTGGCACCTGCGCAGGCAGGCAAAGGCGCAGGTTTAAAGCGCGCGCAACTCGGCAAACAAGGCCGCGTTCCGGCAATAGGCGGGTGGAGCTTCGGCCGTCTCGGTCGAGGTCAGCCAGCTCCGGCAGGCCTCAGGCTCGGGGCAGGACCGGCAGCGCCCGACGGTATCGGCGTATTCGTCTCGGGTCAGAAGCCCTTCACGCAGCGCCTCTCCCAGATCTATGCCGCAGGTCTTGGCCGTGGTGAGCGTCAGCCAATAGTGTTTGCGCGGGTCTCCCAACGTCTGCATTCGGCGTCCTCCTTTTTGATCCCGTCGCCCTAATCTGAAGCGCCTCGCCAGTGCCGTCTTTGAGCCAGATCAAGTTCCGGGCTACTCACGAACATGGGAACCAGCCTGACCCCACGGCAGGATAGACCGCTGACATCTGTGTTCTTACGCTATCCCCATGAGACCGCACGAGCCCGCCTACCCCATGTATTCCCGCGCGGAGCGTATCGCGGATGGCACGATCCATTCGATCGGCGTGATTCTGGCGGTGACGGGGGCGGTCCTGCTGATGGTCTTTTCAGCCGGTCTTGGCGGGGCCAGTGTTGCAGGGGTGTCGGTCTATGCTGCCGCCCTGATCGCCACTTTCGTCGCCTCGGCCTGCTATCACGTGACCCCATGGGAGGGCATGCGACCGGTTCTGCACCGCATCGATCACGCCGCGATCTTTCTCAAGATCGCAGGGACTTACACGCCGCTTGTCGTCCTGATCGGAACCGGGTTCGGCTATGTCATTCTGGGGATTGTCTGGGCGCTGGCCCTTGTCGGGGCGTTTGCCCGGGTGTTCTTCTGGTCGTCCCCGGCGCGACTGGCGACGACCCTTTACCTTGTCATGGGCTGGTTGAGCATCGCCCTGATCTGGTCGCTTGCCCGTACACTGCCGATTGGCGCAACAGCCCTCGTTATCGCAGGCGGGCTTCTCTACAGCCTTGGCGTCATTTTTTTTGTCTGGGAAAGCCTGCGCTTTTCCAACGCCATTTGGCACGGTTTCGTGCTGGCCGCGTCGGCCTGTTTTTTTTCGGCGATCGCGATTGGCACTTTCTTGACCTGACTGCGGAGCCGGGCCGACCCCCTCGGATACCCGCTAAAAGTACCCCACACTTGCGGCCGTGCGGCGCACCACGTTCACACGGGCCGCGTTGGGCGGATGGGTTCCCAGGAACCGGTCGCCCGGATCCGGGATGCGAAAGAAGAACTCGGCCCCGACCAGCGGGTTGAACCCGGCGCGGGCGGCGATGATGGTGCCCAGCGCGTCTGCCTCAAGCTCAAAATCCTGACTGTAGGTGCGCGCGCCAACGGCGGCTCCCAGCTCTTGTGCGGTTCGGATCGCCTCGGGGCTGTTGGTGCCCACAGCCCCTGCAAGGCGGCCAAACACCGCCGCCCCGACCATGGCATTGCGCTGCTGGCGGGACAGATGGCCCTCGATGTGATGCGCGGCTTCGTGCGCCATGATGAAGGCCAACTCGTCCCCGTTTCGAACGTCTGCGATCAGGGACAGGGTAAAGGCTATGATCGGCCGGCCCGCGCCATCAATCGTCTGAAAGGCGTTTGGCGGCATGTTGGGACGATCATCAACAACGATATTGAAATCACAATTCCCGCGCGGGTTGCGGGCACGGCATTCCTGTTCGGCCACGGGTTCTACCGCTTGCACCACGGCAACGAAACTCCGGGCGTTTGCCCGCAGGTCCTGACCACCGACAAGGGGGCCGATTGGGTCTTCCGGAAAGGTGGTGACGCGTCCCGAGGTCTCGCGTGGCACGACGGCACACCCGGCAAGCGCCAGAGCGCAACAGATAATTGGCACAAATGGGTTAAACGGCACGAAGCGCTCCGGTCGAATATGCAGGTAGAGCACATATTTACGACGGCTGGCCCTGACCTGCCAGTGTCGATCGCGTGATCAGCCGATCCCCGCCATGGCCACTTGCCTTTGGCGTCCGCTAAACCCTAGTCTTGCCCCATGTTTACAATCGAACACGATTTCGACGCCACCGTCATCACCCTCGTCGACGAAGGGCAAGCGCCTCTGCAGGAGGACGTTGTGGTCTGCACCTTTGAGGATTGCGTGACGATCGAACAGCTTGATCCACGTACCGATCAGGTGCTGCGGCTGAACCTGTCGCTCGCCCAAGTCCGCGATCTGGCCGCTGCATTGGATTTGCCTGAAGGCGTGTACCGCCTGCGCACATCCGAAGACGGCGGGGACGCGGCCTAATCCAGCCGAAACACCTTGTCCCGTGAGGTTTCACCCCTGATCAGGGTCAGTCGGGTTGGTGCCACACCAATCGCCTTCGCGAGCAGCCGCCGCACCGCCTTGGTCGCCTTGCCCCCTTCGGGGACAGCAGTGACATAGACCCGGATCGTTCCGTCAGCCTCGCGCATGATGCGGTCGCGCGCCGCCTTTGGCGTTGCCCGGACGGCAATCGTCGTGCCCGGTTGGGCAAGGTCACTCAGATCGGGTAGGCCCATGTCTGCCCTATAGCATGCCCACCGCCCCCTTGCAGCCCACCCCCACATTGCCAAAGATGGCCCGACAACAGAGGGCACACCGAATGACCACAGGATTTTTCTGGGACGAAAGCTGTTTCTGGCATGGCGGCGGGAACTTTGCCGGAATGCTTCCGGTGGGCGGGCTTGTCCAGCCCGGTGGGGGCCTTCCCGAAAGCCCCGAGACAAAGCGCCGCCTGAAGAACCTGATCGAGGTTAGCGGTTTGGCAAAGGAGCTTGCCATGTCGGGTGCCGATCCGGCCAGCCGGGACGACCTTTTGCGGGTCCATCCGGCCAGCTACCTTGACGCGTTCAAGGCGCTGTCGGACGCTCAGGGCGGTGATCTGGGCCTGCGAACCCCCTTCGGCCCCGGCGGGTTCGAAATTGCGGCCATGTCCGCCGGGCTGGCCAAGGCCGCCCTCCTGTCCGTCCTGAAGGGGCAGTTGTCGAATGCCTATGCGCTGTCACGTCCCCCCGGCCATCACTGCCTGCCGGACTGGCCCAATGGCTTTTGCCTCTTGTCCAACATTGGCATTGCGATCCGGGCTGCACAGGCCGAAGGGTTGGCGACCCGCGTCGCTGTCCTCGACTGGGATGTCCACCACGGCAACGGGACCGAAGCGGTGTTCTACGAGGACCCTGATGTCCTGACCCTGTCCCTGCATCAGGAGCGGAACTACCCCCTTGACACAGGCGATCCAGAGGATCGGGGCAAAGGCGAGGGCCTTGGGGCCAACATCAACGTCCCCTTGCCCCCCGGAACCGGGCACAAAGGCTATCTGGCCGCGATGGAGCGGATCGCCCTGCCCGCCATGCGCGCCCACAGGCCCGATGTGATCGTCGTCGCCTGCGGCTTTGATGCCGGTGCCAATGATCCCTTGGGCCGGATGCTGGCCACCGCCGAGACCTTTCGCGCCATGACCGCGCAGGTGATGGATCTGGCCCGCGAGGTCTGCGATGGCCGCGTCGTGATGGTGCACGAAGGCGGCTATTCGGAAACCTATGTCCCGTTCTGCGGTCATGCGGTGCTTGAGGAAATGTCGGGCAGCGCCATTCGGGCTGCCGACCCCCTTGCTGCGACTTTGGCCGCCCGCCAGCCCGGCCCCGGCTTTGACACCTTTGTCGATGACTGGCTAGAAGATGTTGTTTCGCGCATGGAACCCGGGCTTGGGCCGTCCTATGTAGGGACGACCTGACAGGAGTGCCCCAATGCCCACGCCCAACCCCGCTGCCCTGGAGTTCATGCTGACCCGACGGTCACGCCCGGCCAAGACGCTGACCGGTCCTGTCCCCTCGCGGGAGGAGTTGAAGGTGCTGCTGACCGCTGCTGCCCGCACGCCGGACCATGGCAAGCTGGAGCCTTGGCGCTTTATCGTCCTCGAAAAGGCCGCTTTGACCCGGCTGGCCGCCCTTGTCCCGGTGCGGGCGGCGGCCCTTGAGATTGACGGTGACCGGACGGAAAAGGCCGTGGCGCAGTTCCGCGATGCCGATCTGGCAGTCGCCGTCATCTCGGCCCCCAAGGCCAGCCCCAAGATCCCGCAAATCGAACAGGTCTATTCGGCAGGGGCTGTCTGCCTGGCGCTTTTGAATGCCGCCCTGGCCTCGGGTTGGGGGGCAAACTGGCTGTCGGCCTGGCCAAGCCATGATCGGGCATTCGTCACCGAAGGTCTGGGGCTGGCAGAGGGCGAAAGCGTCGCGGGCTTTATCCACATCGGCACCGAAACCAGCGCCCCGCCCGAGCGTCCGCGCCCAGATCTGGAACAGATCACCACCTGGATGGGCAGCTGATGATCCTGACAGACTTTCTCAAGGCCCTGGCACAGCTGGCTGATCCACGGTTTCGCCGCGTGCTCTGGATTGGCGTTGCGCTGAGCATCGCGCTTTTGGTGGCCTGCTATGCTGGCCTCCTCTGGGTGATCGAGGCAATTGATCCCGGTTCAGTCACCCTTCCCGGCGTCGGGCAGGTCACCTGGGTGGGCGACCTTCTGGGCTGGGGATCGCTGTTCCTGATGCTGTTTCTGTCGATGTTCCTGATGATCCCTGTCGCTTCGGCCATCACGTCGTTGTTTCTTGATGACGTGGCTCAGGCGGTTGAGGACGTGCACTACCCCGGCCTGCCCGTCCCGCCACGGGTCAGCCTGTTCGACGGGTTGCGCGACACGATCAACTTTCTGGGTGTGCTGATCCTCGCCAACCTGCTGGCCTTTGCGGTCTATGCCATGCTGCCCTTTGGCATCCCTTTCGTGTTCTACGCCATGAACGGGTTCCTTCTGGGGCGCGAGTATTTCCAGATCGCCGCCATGCGCCGCGAAGGCCGCGAAGGGGCCAAGGCCCTGCGCAAGCAGCATATCGGGACGATCTGGCTGGC
Source organism: uncultured Paracoccaceae bacterium (assembly GCA_937916485.1). Next base: position 76,302 of record CALFSV010000094.1, read on the forward strand.
CGGTTGCCTGATGGCCCTGCCCTTGTCGATCCCGGTTGTGAACCTGTTGATCCCGGTGTTGGGGGCCGCAACCTTCACCCATCTGTATCACCGTCTGACAGCCTAGGGGGCACAGACGGCTCCCGAATTATTCAGGCAGGCTGACCTCGGGCGTGGACATTCTGTGAAACCAGTCCAGATCGCGCACGGTGATCGCACCCGAGATGATGACGCCAGCGATCACGATCCACAGCCCGATCGCCCAGAAGGTCGTGATCCGTGCCTTGCGTCCGATCTGGGCGTCCGACGGGGCCGAGGCGTGGGTACCGGGCACGACCTCGCCTGCTTCACCCTGGGTTGTCATGCGTAAGGGCAGCACGACAAAAAAGACCATGAACCAGATGACGGCAAAGAGGACGATTGCAGAGGTGATGCCCATGTGACGATCCTTCGGGTCTGTGGAGAGTGTGGACCCTCCGGGGGGAATATTTGGGGCAAGAAAAAGCGATCAGACCTGTTCGAGTTCGATCAGCGTGCCGGTGAAGTCCTTGGGATGCAGAAAGAGAACCGGCTTGCCATGGGCCCCGATCCTTGGGTCCGCAGGGCCGAGAACCCGCGCGCCCTTGGCGAGGAGCTGGTCCCGGGCTGCCAGGATGTCCTCAACCTCGTAGCAGATATGATGGATACCGCCCGAAGGGTTCTTGTCCAGAAAGCCCTCGATGGGGGAGCCTTCGCCCAGCGGGTGCAGCAGTTCGATCTTGGTATTGGGAAGGGTGATGAAGATCACGGTAACGCCATGATCGGGTTCGTCCTGCGGGGCGCCCACCGTTGCACCGAGCGTGTCCCGGTACTGTGCTGCCGCTGCGTCGAGATCGGGCACGGCGATGGCCACGTGGTTCAAACGTCCGATCATGGTGGTCTCCTTCCGTCGGTCGGCGCCCTTATGTCCCGCCCGGAACCGCCATGCAATGTGCCGCGTTAACGCAGGCTTTACCATCCGGGCCGCAATGTGGCGCAAGTCAGTTCCCATGACCCGAGGATACCGCGATGGATACACAAGACGGTCTGATGTTGAGCCTGGCCCCGACGGCCGGACGTCCCCTGCTTGGGGTGACGATACTTTTGGTCGAGGACAGTCGCTTTGCCGCCGAGGGCCTTCGCCAGATGTGCGTTCGATCCGGCGCCCGGATCCGACGGGCCGATTCCCTTGCCAGTGCCCGCAAGCATCTTAGGGTTTACCGCCCCACAATCGTTCTTGTGGACATGACTTTGCCGGACGGCAGCGGATCACAGTTGATCTTGGAAATGGCAGGCAGCCTTCCCCGGATCGAAGCGATACTTGCCATCAGTGGCGACCCCGGCGCGCGGGACCCTGCCCTTGCAGCCGGCGCAGACGGTTTCCTGGTCAAGCCAGTGGCCCGGCTTTCCACCTTCCAATCCCTGATTCTGGCGCACCTGCCAAAGGAACGGCAACCACTTGGCCCGCGTCCACTCTCGGATGAGCGGATCGCACCGGACCTTGTCGCCTATCGCGACGACCTGAACCACGCGGCGCATCTTTTGGAGCCGGGGCGTCGACCAGCCGATGTAGACTACCTCACACAGTTTCTCGGGGGGGTCGCCCGTTCGGCGGGTGACACGGCGTTGGGCGAGGCGGTTATGGCCCTGGCCGCCAGCGGTGCGACTGGTGTGCCCCCTCAAGGGGCGATTGATGTCGTCGCCGCACTTGTCCGATCCAGGATCGCGGCCCCCGCGGATTTCCTGGGGTCGCTGTGACCGGTCTCAACGGGGCTGACCTCACGGGCATTCCGGCGGCTGGTGGCTACTGGAGCCCCGGTGTCCGGTTGGCGCCGCAGCATTTGTCCAGCCTGCAACTTATGCAATGCCCATCTTCCGCAAGGGCAAAAGCGAAGACGACCTTGTCAGGATGGTCCATCTGATCTGCACCAGACCAGGCGTCGTCTGTCGGATTTTCCGATCTTGTCACAAGCGCTGTCATTGGTCGTCGCGGGGCAGCTAGGCCGCTGGTTTAATGGCCTTGCGGGCGTGGTTCGCGACGATGCCCCTGTCAAACAAGTTGGCGATTTCTGTGTCATCAAGACCGGCAACCTCGCTGAGGATTTCTTCGGTGTGGGCGCCCAGAATGGGGGCCTCGCGAGGTGGCGTTCGATCGAGGGCAGAAAAGCTTGCGGCATGGCCCGGAACCGGAAAGCTGCCAAGGTCCTGCTGCGCAAGTTCTGTAAAAAGCGGGTTCGCGGGACTGAGGTCGAGGTCCTGCGTTACCGCCTCTTTCATGGTCCGGAATTCGGACCAGGTCAGCTTGGCTTCATCAAACATGGGACCAATAACGCCGGCTGGTCGGGCTGCGAACCAAGGCTTGAGAACCTCTGTAATCTCCTTGCGCAGTTCCCACCGCACGCCTTCATCAGAAAGATCGCGTCCAGTCCGGCGCTCCAAAGCGGCCATCTTTGCCCCGGTTTCTGTGGTTTTGACCAATCCGGACCATTGCCGGTTTGTCAGCCCGATCACCATGACGCGGCGCCCATCGGCGCAGAGAAAATCCTGCCCGTAGGCCCCATAAAGGGCGTTGCCGGATTTCGCGCGCGGGGTCTCGTTTAGCAGCGCATCACCGATCATGCCAAGGTGACCGAGGGTCGCGGCCGCAACGTCCTTCAGGCTGAGCGTGACGTCCTGCCCCATGCCCTTGCGCAGACGGTGCCGTTCAGCGGCCAGAACAGACGAAACGCAAACGTGTCCGGCGATCAGGTCCCAGGCGGGCAAGGCGCTTGCGATTGGATCAACATGGCCCTCAGGACCAGTGATGTCAGGGATGCCAAGCGCGGGATTGACCGTATAGTCGACTTGCGGGCGGCCGTGGCGGTCCCCTAGTAAGGACACCATGATCAGATCATTGCGGTGATGGCTGAGCGTTTGATAGTCCAACCAGCCACGCACCGCCAAGTTGGTCAGAAAGACCCCTCCAACCTCGCCCGGCGCGGTGATCGTGCGGGTCACCAGATCACGTCCTTCGGGGTGGGTCATGTCCACGGCGATCGATCGCTTGCCCTTGTTCAGGCCCGCCCAAAACAGGCTGCGCCCGGACGGGGCCAAAGGCCAGCGCCCGGCATCGAGCCCTCCTTCGAGACGGTCAAAGCGGATTACATCCGCCCCCATTTGCGCCAGCGTCATGCCCGCGAGTGGCACAGCCACGAAGGCCGAATTTTCGACGACCCTAAGCCCATCCAGAATTCCGGCCATATCAGTTCTCCCAATCCGCAGTTGCCTTCATGCCCATGTGTCCGGCGACGGCGACAGTGCACATCTCGAGGCCGCCCGCTTCGGTCGTCGTGGCACGCAGGTGCATGTCGCTGTCATGAAACATCGGATGTACCCCGCGAAAACTGAACCGATCGGGCCTGCGCCCTTTCCAGGCAGCGGCCTCGGCCATCAGCAGGTTTGCTTGCAACGGGCCGTGCACAACAAGACCCGGATAGCGTTCGACGTCCTGCGCATAGGGCAGGTCATAGTGAATGCGATGCGCGTTGAACGTGATCGCGGAATACCGGAACAGGAGCGCGGTCGAAACTGGTTGCGCCACATCAAAGGCCAGGCCACCGATAGGGCCAGCTATCTTGGGTGGGGGCGTGAACTGGGGCGCGATGGGCAGGTAGACGATGGATTGCGTCTCTGTGATCGCCAGGCCTCTCGCGGTGTGCAGCGCATGTTCAACCACTACAAAGACTATTCCTCCGGTCGAGCCGACCTTTTCATCGACCGCCGTGATGGTCGAGCGTTTCTCGATCTCTTCGCCGACGCGCAGATCGTCAAGAAATGTCAAACGGCCACTGGCCCACATCCGCCGTTCATAGGGAACAGGAGGAAGAAAACCGCCCAGCGCCGGGTGGCCGTCAGGGGCCAGCGCGTCCATGCCAACCGCGGGCGGAAAAGCATACCAATGCCAAAGCGCGGGCATGACTTCGCCTTCTTGCGGGCAGGCCAGACCGGGTCGAGCAAGTGTTGCATGAACGGTCTGGGCGACAGTCGGCGCTAAGAAACCGCGCTGGCTTTCGCTCCGCCCAATCCAGCCCGACAGATCCACGCCGTCCGACACTCCAGAATCTGACATCATGGAAAGGCCTGTACCAGAACTGCCATGCATCGGCCCGTCACGCAGCTTTGGACGTTTGCGAGAGCATGCGCGCGACGGTGTCACCCATGGCAGACGGGTTCGGAGCCACGTCGATACCGCAGGCGCTGAGCAAGGCTACCTTTTCCTGCGCACTTTCGCCAAAGGCCGAGATGATCGCCCCGGCATGGCCCATCTGGCGGCCTTTGGGGGCAGCAAGCCCGGCGATATAGGCCGCAACTGGCTTGGTCATGTGATCGCGGGCAAAGACGGCGGCTTCGGCCTCTTGCGGTCCGCCGATCTCGCCGATCATCATGACTGCATCGGTTTCGGGATCCGCTTCGAACAGCTCGAGAATATCGCGGAAGGACGAACCGTTGATGGGATCGCCGCCAATCCCGATCGACGACGAGACACCGATCCCAAGGGACTGCATCTGCGAGGCGGCCTCGTACCCCAATGTGCCCGAGCGGCCGACGATGCCGACCCGTCCCGGGATGTAGATGTGCGGCGGCATGATACCCATAAAGCCCTTGCCCGGACTGATGATGCCCGCGCAGTTCGGCCCGATCAGGCGCATCTTGCGCTCCCGCGGGAACCGGCGCAGGAAACGCTTGACCCGCATCATATCCTGCGCCGGGATCCCGTCGGTGACACAGACGGCAGTGCGGATGCCGGCCTCTGCCGCCTCCATCATCGCGTCTGCGGCCCCGGCGGGTGGGACAAACAGCAGGCTTGCCTCAGCTCCGGTCTCAGCGACAGCTTCGCGCATGGTGTTGAACACAGGGCGGTTGAGGACGGTGCTCCCGCCCTTCCCTGGCGTGACGCCGGCCACAACCTTGGTGCCGTATTCGATCATTTCCTGTGCGTGGAACTGTCCAATCCGGCCCGACAGGCCCTGAACGACAACGCGGGTCTCTTCGGTGATAAGAATGGCCATGATCTGCCTCCTACTCTGCTGCGATGGCGGGTGGACGGGCGCCGACGGCGGCCTCGGCCGCTTGTGCAAGCGTATCGGCGCTGATGATCGGCAAGCCGCTTTCCTTGATCAGCTTGCGTCCCGCTTCGACATTCGTGCCGGACAGGCGCACGACGACGGGGATCTTGATCCCGACCTCCTTGAAGGCCTGGATGACGCCATTCGCGATCCAGTCGCAGCGATTTATGCCCGCGAAGATGTTCACAAGGATCACGCTGACATTGCAATCAGACAAGACTGTACGGAAGGCTTGGCACACCCGTTCAGGGCTGGCACCCCCGCCGATGTCGAGGAAGTTTGCAGGCTCGCCCCCGGCAAGCTGGATCATGTCCATCGAGGCCATGGCAAGCCCGGCGCCATTGATGATGCAGCCGATATCGCCATCTAGCCCGACATAGGCCAGACCATGATTGGCGGCAAAGCTTTCGCGGGGATCTTCCTGTCCCGGATCGCGCAGGGCCGCGACCGTGGGCCTGCGAAACAGCGCGTTGGTATCAAAGGACATCTTGGCATCAAGGGCCACCAATGAACCGTCCTCGCAAACCACCAGAGGATTGATTTCAACCATCATCGCGTCAAGATCGCGGTAGGCGCGATAACAGGCCTTGAGGACCGTCACCATCTGGCCGATCTGTTTGCCCTCAAGGCCCAGCCCGAACGCCAACTCGCGAGCCTGATACTCGGCCAGACCTGCGGCGGGGTCGATGACCATGCGGATCAGGCTGTCGGGGTCATTCTCGGCGAGGTCTTCGATCTCCATCCCGCCATGACCGGATGCCACGATCATGATACGCTCGGTCTTGCGATCCAGAACAAAGCCCAAATACAGCTCGCGCGCGATCTGCGAGGCCTCTTCGACCCAAAGGCGATCGACCCGCTTGCCTTGCGCAGTTGTCTGCTTGGTGACGATCGAGGTCCCTAGCAGCTTTGCTGCATAGTCGCGCACCTCCGCGTCGCCGTTACACAGTTTGACGCCGCCCGCCTCGCCCCGGCCGCCTGAATGGACCTGAGCCTTGACCACGCAGCGCCCGCCGCCCAGTTCGCGGCAGCGAAAGGCAGCCTGCTCTGGTGAGAAGGCAAGCCCGCCGGTCGGCACAGGGACACCGAATGCCGCAAGAATCTCCTTGGCTTGATGTTCGTGAATATCCACGGCTTATCCTCCCATTTTACGCCTATGCGGCGGTGGTCGCTTTGGCGGCGATAGCGTTGGCTGCGTCGATGACATTACGGGCCATTTTTTCGCTGGCCGCATCGATCATTTTGCCGTCGAGGCTGGCAGCCCCTTTGCCGGCCGCCTCGGCGATGCGCAGTTCTTCAATGATCCGATGAGCCTTGTTCACCTCGGCTTCGGGCGGGCTGAAGACGTCGTTGGCCATTGCAATCTGGCTGGGATGGATCGCCCATTTGCCTTCACAGCCCAGGGCCGCGGCGCGGCGCGCGCCGGCCAAGTAACCTTCTGGATCACTGAAGTCACCGAAGGGGCCATCAATGGCGCGCAAACCGTAGGCGCGGCAGGCGATCACCATCCGCGTGAGCGACGCATGCCATTGGTCACCGGGGTAATCGGGATTGAGCCCGCCGATATTGGTCGTCCGCGCCCGCATGCTGGCGGCATAATCGGCCACACCGAAATGTAACGCCTCCAGACGGCCGCCGAACTGCGCGATCGCTTCTACATTGGCCATGCCTAGGGCCGTCTCGATCAGCGCCTCTAGGCCGACGCGAGTGGTCAGTCCGCATCCCTGCTCGGCCTGATTAACCATCGCCTCGACCATATATAGGTCTGCAGGCACGCCCACTTTTGGCACCAGAAGGGTGTGCACGCGGTCGCCCGCCTGCTCCATGATGTCGACCACGTCGCGGTACATGTAGTGGGTGTCGAGTCCGTTGATCCGAACCGACACGGTCTTGCCTTTGCCGGCCCAGTCAATGTCGTTCAACGCCTGGATCGCGTTCTTGCGGGCCTGAACCTTCTCAGGTGGGGCGACCGCATCTTCGAGGTCCAGAAATACAAAATCCGCGGGGCTCTCGGCCGCCTTGTCGATCATCGTCGGGTTTGAAGCGGGAACGGCAAGTTCGGATCGCTGAAGGCGCTGCTTCCGCAGGGGGTGTAGGGTATGGGACATAATGGTCTCCGTCAGAAGGTGTTGTGTTCAGCGCCAAAGGACGCGTCTATTCAGCCGCGACAGGGAACACGGTCCCGGGGGCATTCGCGGCATCGGCAAACCAGGCCTGCGCGGCGCCCACCCCGGCCCCCAATTGCATCGGCACGCCCGCGCGAAAGAGCGCCATTTCGGCAATCGACAGCGCCGTCAGGCACATGCCCTCGTTGAGGTCGCCAAGATGCCCGATGCGAAAGACCTTGCCGGCCAAAGGCCCCAACCCGCTGCCAAACGAGGCGTTGTAATCCTCGTAGGCGATGCGCAGCACTTGGCGCGCATCGATATCATCGGGGACGCGAACGGCCGAAACCGTATCGGAGTAGAGCGAGGGGCGTTCCGCCACCAGAGACAGCCCCCAGGCGGAAACACCTCGCCGCACACCTTCGGCGAGTCGGTGGTGGCGAGCAATCACAGTGTCGAGGCCTTCAGCCTCGATTCGGTCAAGGGACTTGCGCAAACCGTGAAGTAATTGGGTCGGCGGCGTGTAGGGGAAGTACCCATCCGCATTCATCTTGAGCATGTCGGCGAATTCAAAATAGGCGCGCCGCATCGTGGCCGTCTTGGACGCCTCCAACGCCTTTTCGCTGACACCCAGAATGCCTAACCCGGCGGGCAACATCAGACCCTTTTGACTGCCGGTGACGACAAGGTCGACACCCCAGGCCCCCATCTGAAAGTCGAGGGACCCGACCGAGGAAACGCCATCGACAAAGAGAAGCGCGTCGTGAAAGTTTTCGTCGAGCACCCTGCGCACGGCAGCCACGTCCGAGGCCACACCTGTTGCCGTCTCGTTGTGGGTCACAAAAACGGCCTTAATCTCATCTTTGCAGTCGTTGGCCAAACGCGCCGAGAATTCGTTGACGGGAACACCTGCCCCCCAAGCCGCGTCGATCACCTCAACGTTCAGTCCCAACCGTTGGGCCATCTCGACCCAAAGCGATGAAAACTGGCCGTAGCGGGCCATTAATACCTTGTCGCCGGGATTCAGCGTGTTGGTGATTGCGGCCTCCCAAGCGCCAGAGCCTGAACCGGGAAAGAACATCACCGTTCCAGTTTCGCAGCGCAGGACGGACTTCATGCCTTCGAACAGGCCAAGGGTCAGGTCACCGAAGTCGGGGGCACGCATGTCCTGCATGGGCACATTCATCGCTTGACGCACGACCTCGGGCACATTGGTCGGGCCGGGGATAAAGAGATGTGAAAGTCCTGTTCGCAAAGCGGTGTCCTCCTGGGTTGGCACCTGCCTAACGCTCAAACTTGCAATGCTGCAAAAGCAACCGGGTCCTGCTGTGAATGCAAATATTCACAGAATATCTAACTTGTAAAAATGTGAAATTTTATGTATCATACATCCATGAAAACATACATCGGACCCCGGCTCCGGCGCTTGCGGAGTGATGCCAAGCAGACCCAAGCTGAAATGGCCAAGGCGCTGGGCATCAGCACGTCATACGTCAACATGCTTGAAAAGAACGAGCGTAGCGTTTCGGTGCCGGTCCTTTTGCGCCTGTTCGAAGCCTACGGCGTCGATTGGCGCGACATCGCGGACGAAGATGATGCCGCTACGCTGAACAACCTGCGCGCAACGTTTCAGGACCCGTTGTTCGAGGATTCGAGTCCCGACCTACCCCAGTTGCGCGCCCTTCTGTCCCATGCGCCCGATGTCGCGCAAAGCATCCTGCAGCTGCACCATGCCTACCGCGCAGCCACCAACCAGCTTCTGGTATTGTCCAATGCCAGCGAAACCGACCTGGAAATCCTGAGGTCTTCACCTGAGGCAATCGTCCATGACTTTTTTCGAGGCAACCGAAACTACTTTCCGGAACTGGAAGAGGCTGCATCGCACTTCTGGGAGGATGGCCCCTGCGACAGCGATGACATCTACGCCGCGCTCAAAGCCAGACTAAGGGACAGGCTGGGCCTGACCACGCGCCTCGTCCCAGTCGCCGAAATGCCAGACACCCTGCGCGAATACGATCAAGCCAGGCGAGAGGTGCGCCTGTCCGAAGGGCTCGACCATCCGAACCGGGCCTTCCAGTTGGCCCATGTCATCGGTTTGATCGAACAACGCGAGGTGATCGACGCAATTCTGGCCCGCCTCAACAGTGACGAGCCTGCCGGTTTGAACCGCTGCCGGGTTGAATTGGCCAACTATTTCGCAGCCTCGGTCCTGATGCCTTACGAAGCCTTCCTGTCAGAGGCATTGGCGAGCAAATACGACTTTGCCCATTTGTCCCTGCGCTTTGGCGTCAGTTTTGAGCAAGCCTGCCACCGCGCCACGACCTTGCAGCGCGTTCGGGCGCAGGGTGTCCCCTTCTTCTTCCTGCGCATCGACAAAGCAGGAAACGTGACCAAACGGTTCAATTCCACCGGATTTCATCTGGCCGAATTCGGCGGGGCCTGTCCAAGGCTGGATGTTCACACCTGTTTCCGCAGCCCCGACAGCATCGTGCAACAGCTGGTTGAGATGCCAGACGGCAGCCGCTTTTTCGTGTTCGCCCGCACCGTGAACCGGCCGCGATTTACGCGCCACTCAAAGGACAAACGGCTCGCCATCGCAATGGGCTGCAGCATCGAGCATCTGGCCACAATCGGTTATGCAGAGGGCATTCCGCAGGCCAACCCAAGGGTCACCGAGGTGGGCATCAACTGCCGTATCTGCCCCCGGGGAAATTGCGACCAGCGCGCCCACAACGCAATGATCCTGAAAGAGCCCGTCAACATTCACCGCCGCGGCGCGACCCGCTACGCGACCTAGGGAGCGCCGGACAAGGCGCAAACCGCTTTTGGCTGGTGAGTATTGGAGCGGGCGGCGGGAATCGAACCCGCGTCTCTTGCTTGGAAGGCAAGGGTCTTACCATTACACAACGCCCGCCGCTGAGCCGGTGCATATTGCAGGTCTCTTGCGGGGTCAAGATGGCCGACAACCCACCGACGCAAGCTGCGATCTCAGGGGCCCATTGTCTGGCATTTGGTGGTCAGACCGACCGCACCATGTCCGCCCCTGATCGAACGGGGACAAGGGCGAGGCCTCAATGACCTTGATGGACGAGGTTCAGCCGATGGGCATGGCTATGCCGGGGTCCGATATGTCCATGGCTACAATGGGCATCAAAATCGACATGGTCGACGTCCCGGCAGGCGAGGTCACATTTCTGGTCACCAATGACTCCGAAGGAATGATCCACGAGATGGTACTCGCCCCGCTTGTCGATACCGCGACGGAGTTGCCCTCCGACGGCAACCGTATGAAGATTGACGAAGATGCGGCCGGGCACCTTGCCAAAGTGGCAGAGCTGGACCGAGGAAAAAACACTTCGCTGACCATGACGCTCGATCCCGGGACTTATATCCTCTACTGCAATATTCGCGGGCACTACGCCACGGGGATGTGGATGCTGTTTGGAGTGCCCCCACTGAAGTGGTCCACCAACTGGGATAGTTTTATCCCATTTTC